>JAZNHK010000203.1:0-22660 GCA_045576915.1 Acutalibacteraceae bacterium | reverse complement strand
TCCAGCTACCAGCATTGGAACGACAGCTTTATTCTTCTTAATTTGTTTAAACCAAACTAAAAGTATTTAGAATGATTCAATTTCTGTTTCGAAAACTGGCATCTGGCGACTGGTGACTGGCGACTTTTTTATGCAAATTCCAATTTGTAGATATTAAGTGAATTTTTATGTAAAGAACAGGAGGAAAAACAATGAATAAAAATGACTATGTGATTCGTAATGAAAGAAAAGAAGAACAAAGAGAAGTTGAAAATCTTGTAAGGGAATCATTCTGGAATGTGTACCGTCCCGGTTGCCTTGAGCATTATGTGCTCAATCAGCTCCGCAATGACGAGGCGTTTATTGACGAACTCAATTTCGTAATGGAAAAGGACGGCAAAATCATAGGACAGAATATGTTTATGAAAGCCATAATCAAAGCTGACGATGGCAGAGAAATTCCGATTGTTACAATGGGTCCTATCTGTATTGCAAATGAACTGAAACGTCAGGGCTATGGTAAAATCCTGCTTGACTATTCACTTGAAAAGGCAACACAAATGGGCTTTGGTGCAATTTGCTTTGAAGGTAACATTGGCTTCTATGGCAAAAGTGGTTTCACTTATGCAAGTGATTTCGGTATCCGTTATCACGGGTTGCCTGAGGGAGCAGACGCCTCGTTCTTCCTTTGCAAAGAACTTATACCGGGTTATCTCAATGGCATTACAGGCGAGTATGCAACTCCTGTTGGTTACTTTGTAGATGAAGGTGAGGCAGAGGACTTCGATAAGCAGTTTCCACCGAAAGAAAAATTGAAGCTTCCAACACAGCTTTTCTGAAAGACGAAAAAACGGGCAGTTCACTTCGGTGAACTGCCTGAAGTTTTTCTTGTTCTTTGATTTCTGCGGTATAAATTTTTAAGCATAAATGTAACTATGGAAATGTTGTGGGAAGTGTGGTATAATGGTGTTAACAAATTTGAATTTGTAGATATAAGCAAATGTTTACGTAAAAAATAGGAGGAAAGATAATGCAAGCTATCGTTAAATTTTTCATTACAATTTTCACAACTGTTTCAATTTTTTGTTCAAATCTCTTGTTTCCTGCAACGATTTATCCCGAAAGTGAGAACTTTGATTTTTCGTATCTTGAATACCCCGAAGAAGCAATAATCACTCTTGAAGAGGCGGGGCTTACCGAGCAGGAGCTTGTAGGCAGAGCATCGGCTCAGCTTCCTGAATATGTGCAGTCTGGTGGTTATGACGACATAAACGGCATAACAATATCGCCTTATTACACCGCAAAGGTAAGCGGAGAGGAAATTCCTGTTTATGCTTCGGTGGTTTTCATACGTGTTGACGATACGGGTACTCTCCACTCCTTCTCAGAAATTTATGTTGATTCAAGCCAGGAGTTTTCATTCAATATTGAGATAACCGGTGCTGATGTGGAGCTCAAAAATGCTATTGTGTTACCTGAATCACATGGTGTAAAGGCACAGTGTAAAGACAACACCGTAACAGCATCAATCAATAAAACAGGTGTATATACATTCCTGTTCAACGACGCAAATCAATATTACGGCTACACTCTCATGGTACGTGAAAAGGTTGACGAAGACAAAGAAATTGCAGAATACATAGAGAAATATGGAGAGGATAATGTCTGGGTTATTGATAAAGGCGTATATCAATATGACTATGTTAACCTTGTTGCACACAATAATCTGGTTATTTATCTTCGTGAAGGGGCTTATGTGATTGCAAACCACCTTTATGATATTGACTGTGCCGAGGATGAAAACAAATATTTGGAGCCTACTGCACCGGGAGATAATGCTATAGGACTTACAAGGTATCCGTTTATAAATTTTTACAACTGCAATAACATAACACTTACAGGCAGAGGTGTAATAGATATGACCCGACTTGACAGACGAGAGAGAAGGGGCGTTGTTTTTACCAACTGCAATAACGTAAATGTCAGTGATGTGAAAATTATAAACTCGCCCGAATGGTCGTTTATCTCATATTGCTGTACCGATGTCAGCATTGATAATGTTGATATCATCGGCAACCGTGGCAACTGCGACGGCTTTGCAATCTGCAACAGCCATAATGTAACCGTTGATAACTGCTTTGCGAGAGTGGCAGATGACACCTTTGAGGTAAAGGCTCTCGGCGGTACAATGGACAGCAAAAATATCACATTCACAAAATGTATTGCCTGGGGCGGATATGCCAGATGCTTCGGTATCACGGGGGAAGTAAACAAGAAAATTTCCGACGTGGCTTTCCGTGACTGTGCTGTAATTTACCGTGACGGTATATGGGATAACGACAGAATCGGCTCACTTGTTGTTGTGGCAGAGCAGACCGAGGGCAGTATTGACGGAGTTGTTTTTGAAAATATTGAAATATTCCGTGACGAAGGCAGACCGATTCTTGTGAAGATTTATGATGAGGAAGCGGAGAATTTTGAAATTAAAAACGTTGTATTCAAAAATATTTCTTACACTTCATATATGAGTCCGAAAATCGCAGGTACGGACAGTAATACAAACACAGTTCAGGTTGAGCTTGACGGTATTACAGCTAACGGAAAAAAACTGCAATCCCCGAAAACAAGGTTCATCATCGGCAAGTATTGTGAAGTAAAATAATTTATGGGTCGGTTCAGAATATAAAAAAGTATTCAGAGAAAATTATTTGAAATCAAACAGACAAATAAGAATTTGCAGGGGTATTAAATATGATTAAAAAGCTTGAATTACATACTGATGTTCTTGTTCTCGGAAGTGGTCCTTCGGGCTTTGGGGCGGCATATACTGCAGCGAAAAACGGTGCGAAGGTTATTCTTGTTTAGCAAAGCGGAGATGTTGGCGGAATTTCAACTGCAGGTCTTATGAGCCATTGGACAGGCAGTTGCGGTAGCCCTCTCTACTATGAAATCCTGAAAAGAACATCCCCAAATAATGAAGGTGAATTTAAAAACGAAATCACCAATCTGATAGACCCCGAAAAATTGAAAACACTTTACCTTGAAATGCTTTGTGAGGTTGGTTGCAAAGTTATGCTTTATACCTTCGCTGAGGATGCAATCTGCGATGGTGATAAAATTCTCGGTGCATCTGTTGTTAATAAATCAGGCAGAACAGATATCTATGCCAAAATTACAATTGATGCTACGGGTGATGGTGATATTGCCGCAAGAGCAGGTGCTGAATTTGTTCTCGGCAGAGAAAGTGATAACAAAATGCAACCTGCAACCCTTATGTTTAAGGTTGGCGGTGTTGATTATGACCGTGCAGTATTTTTAGGCTCATTTGAATCGACTTATGAAACACCGGATGGTGAGCTTCAGGCACTTGCAAAGGAGCATATCCCATATCCTGCAGGTCATATTCTTACATATAAATCAACCCTTCCCGGTGTTGTTACCTGCAATATGACAAATGCTATTGATATTGACGGTACAGATGCTGAAGATTTAACCCAAGCAACCCTTACCTGTCGCAGACAGATGGATGATATAGTTAAATATCTCCGTGAATTTGTACCAGGTTACGAAAATTGCTATGTTATCAGCTCCGCATCCCTTATGGGCATTCGTGAAACAAGACATTTCAAGGGAAAATATACTCTCAATGAGCAGGATATTCTCGAAGCGAAGGTTTTTGAGGATTATGTTGTGAAGGATGCCTATTTCAATTTTGATGTTCACAATATTACAGGTGCAGGTCTTGATAAAACAGGTGTGCAGAAGCATTTTAAACAGGATAAAGGCTACACAATTCCTTACCGCTGCCTTCTTCCCGAAATTAAAGAAAATCTTTTGCTTTGCGGCAGAAACATTTCAGGTACACATATGGCACATTCAAATTTCAGGGTAATGCCTATCTGTGTTGGTATAGGCGAGGCGGCAGGTGCTGCGGCATACATTTCCGTTTCAAAGAATTGTAGTCTGAATGAGGTTGATGCAAAAGAAATCAGAGAAATTATAGGAATATAAGTATCGATTTAAATTTGATTTGTTGAACTAAAAAACAAGGAGCTGACTTTTGAAGCCAGCTCTTTTTTTTGTATTATTCAGTTCTATTTTTACAAACTTTTTAATCCGGATATGTTACTTGTCTGCCGGTGGTGGATTCAATGAATTTGCCGTAAACATCTGTTGCGAATTTCTGGAATTTGCCTTTGATGGCGAATTCCAGTGCCATCATATATGTGGATTTATCTCCGTTTTTCATTTCTTCTTTTACAGTTTCAAAACCGTATATATCAAATATACGAGCTACCCGTGTTTCATAAGATGAGGTGTCTTTTTCATCAACTTCAATTACACGGTAGCCACATTGTGTTGAATGGAAGAGGCTTATATAACGGGTGCTGAGAGAATTGACAATATCAATTCCTTTATGCTTAACACCAAAGGCATTTGTGTGGTCGTGGCCTGTGAACATTGCAAGGACATCGCCTTGCTCTACCATTGCATCAAACTGACCGGAATTCTCATAACCGGGGCAGGGTGTTTCCCTTATTGTGCCGTAATTTACACGTTCAGGGTCAAACATATAATATTCCTCTTCATTATACAGATGCTTGTATGAATAAGATTTCCATTTATCTGATTTTTGCAGTGCATCATAGATTTCACCTACGATTATGTGCTGGAACACGAGGGAATTTATTTTTTTGCCGTTGTTTTCTGCCTTTAGCTTGTCGGAGGTTTTCTTATACCACTCAATCTGGACAGGCTTAACACAGCTATATCTGCCTTCTTCATCATAATCGCCGGAGTCGAACACCCAAAGATTGAATTTTACCTTTTTCCCATCAGAAGATAGTACGGGAATGTTGTATGTACCGCAACCTGAAAGCTCCTTCCCATCATCAACCGAAACCGAGCAGGAGAAGGTGTTGTAATATGCCATCAATTCTTCTCGTGATAATGCACCTTGCTCTGAATCGTGATTGCCGAAGGTTACTGCAACGGGAATATTTCTTGAATCAAAAATATTCATCAATGCGTTAATCATTTTCTTTGTGTCTTCTGGGTTTTCGCAATTTAAAACTATATCACCTGTTAGCATAACTATATCAGGCTTTTCAGAATCACAAGCATTCTCAATCAACCATATGGTCGGGTCAAAGTTGTAGCTATGGTTAAGATTCAGATGAGTGTCAGTAATATGAAGAATTTTCAGCTTTCCATCTGAATTGAACCTGATTATTTTATCAGTTTTATTGTGAATATCTGCAGGGGTGAAGCTTACCCCGCTATATCCGGGTCTTAATAAAGGTAAAATAATTCCTGTGGCTATAACAACCACAAGCATCAACGAAACACATAGTATAATTCGTTTTTTCATTTTCTCATCTCCAAACAATTGTGATATAAATAATTATATCATTCTTACCAAGTAAAAGCAATAAAACAGAAGAAGCTATATGACTATGGAAAATCAGCTTTTTATGTGATATAATAAAACCAATAAAAAGGATTTTTACTCTACCAAGGGTTGATTTCTCCCCGACTCAACCGTTGGTATGTGTATTTTATGCGTAATAATAGCTATAATGAAAGTGAAAGGTGGGTGGCTCATGGACCAGAAGAAAATCGGAAGATTTATTGCCGAATGCAGAAAAAAGGAAAATTTGACCCAGGTGCAGTTGGCAGAAAAACTGAATATCACCGATAGAGCAGTTTCAAAATGGGAAACGGGCAAATCTCTGCCTGACTCTGCAATTATGCTTGAATTATGCGAGATTCTTAAAATTACAGTAAATGATTTATTAAGTGGGGAGGTAATTACTATGGATAATTACAATAAAGAAATGGAAAACAAGCTTCTTGAAATGGTGAAGCAGAAGGAAGAGAGCGATAAAAGATTACTTATGCTCGAATGGGTTTTAGGTATTCTTTCTGTTATAATTATATCAGTACCGGCTTTTGTGGCGACATATTTACCTGTTGAAGAATGGCAGCAAATTGCTATCGCGTTATCAGGCTTCGTTCCCGGATTTATCGGGCTGTATTTTGCTGTGAAAATCGAGCAGGTTGCAGGCTATTATGAATGTAAGAAATGCGGATGTAAATATGTTCCCACCTTCAAAGCGGTTTTATGGTCACAGCACATTGGCAGAACAAGAAAAATGAAATGCCCCGAATGTGGTAAAAAATCCTGGCAGAAGAAAGTAATCAGTAAGGAATAAAAAATTTCAATTATTAAAAAACAACAAGGAGCAGATTTCGGTCTGCGTTAGTAGGATAATTAAAAGCCGTGTTTCTCCTGATTTGGGAAACACAGCTTTTTTTGATTTGCGTTTTATTTGCCTAAAACATTACCGATGATTTCGTAAAGTGCTTCAAGCTCTTCCTTTGTCAAAGAGATGCCCTTACCCATTTTTGCGTGGTCGGGTGCCCAGTCACGGATATCGTATTTAGGTTTGCCTTCGTTCCAGGATATAAGGTTTAACTCTCTTGACCAGCCTGTTGCAGCCTCGGAAAGAACACCGAAGTTTTCTTGAAGCTCATATTTGAATTCTGCCATAATTATTCCTCCGTAGTATTAAAATATTAAGTTGTGTGTTGACCGTATAAATATGGCTTATACAGCTTCTATTATAATACAAACATTTTAACATTTCAATAAAATAAAACACTAAAACAACATATTTTGGTGTGTGAGACTTTTTTAGTTTTATATATGAGAAAAATCCCGGATTTTTCATTGAAAAAATATTTTGTTAGTGATAATATAGTATGTGTGTTTCCAAATTTTTCTCAGGGGGGATATTATGAAGAAATTTATAAGCTTTGCTTTATCTTTGATAATGGCTTTGGGTGTGTTTACAGCTATGCCCTTTGCAAAGGTTGAAGCATCTGCGGTGGAGGGTTCAGACCTTTTTACAGTTAAAACAGATGGTATGGAGGATAACAAAATTACATATACCGTCTATGTTAAAAGTGGCGTGAAGTTTTCCGGTGCTATTATATATGCAAAGTTTGACCCTGATGTTCTGGCAATTGATGAGGATAAGACAGGACCTTATATGGTTGACGATGGTGAAGGAGATTTTTGGTCCAACATCAGCGGTATGTATGAAGCTGATTATATGTATGGCTTTGAGGACCGCTATTCCATAGCCCATGCTTATGTAGGTAATATTGATTATGTAATAGGCTCTTCTGATAAAGCTTATTTAGAGTTTACTTTTGATTTTGTGGGTGACGGATGCAGTATAGAATCTACTGTTGAATTTTATTGCTATGAGTTTTACAGTATGGAAATGAGCGAAAATAATATTGCAAATGGCAGCAATGTTCTGATTGAAAGCTTTTCAGATGCTTTAGGCCATGCTTATGGCGATTGGGTAACAACTGCTGAACCTACTTGTACCCAAAATGGTGAAAAAAAGAAAACTTGTTCTGTTTGTGAAGATGTGTTGGTTTTCTCAATTCCTGCCAACGGACACGATTATGCACCTGAATGGTCAGTTGCTTTGCAACCTACCTGTACTGATACGGGCTTGGAATATAAAAAATGCTCTGCATGTGATGATGTGATTGCCCAGTCAATTCCCGCCCTTGGTCATGACTATGATGAGAATTGGACGGTTGACCTGGAAGCCACCTGCACACAAGAGGGTTCAAAATCCCGCCATTGCAGTGTTTGTGGTGATAAAACAGATATTACAGCCATTGCGGTTGTTCCACATAACCATTCAACCGAATGGATAATTGATGTAGAACCCACCTGTACAGAAAACGGCTCAAAATCTCATCATTGTACCGTTTGTGGTGATAAGGCTGATGTAACGACAATTCTTCCTCTTGGTCACTCTTATGGTGAATGGGTAGTTGACTCTGCTCCTACTTGTACAGAAGATGGTTCAAAATTCCAAACCTGCTCTACTTGCGGTGATGTTGCAAGTGAGGTTGTTCCCGCAACCGGTCATACCGAAAGTGATTGGATAATTGATTCGGATTCTGATTGTACACAACCCGGTTCAAAGCATAAGGAATGTGTAACTTGTGGTGAGCTTACCAAAACAGATACAATATCTCCCAAAGGTCACAGTTATTCAACTGAGTGGACAATTGATATTGAGGCGACCTGTACGGAAGATGGTTCAAAATCACACCATTGTACCGCTTGCGGTGATAAAGCAGATGTTACTGTTATTCAGGCAACTGGTCATAGCTTCGGTTTTCTGAATTCTATGGAGAGCCATCCCCATACAGATACATATGAATGCAGCTCCTGTGGTGAAACCAAAACAGAAAACAAAACAAAAGCAGATTGCATTGAATGTAATTTCAATTTCACTGCAATTGATTCAAACAACTACAAGCTTACCTCATATACAGGCACAAACACGGACGTTGTTATCCCTGCGACATACAAAAACAGAGCGGTTACAACAATTGCCTCGGGTTGTTTCAAGGGTAATGCAATCATAGAATCGGTTGAAATTTCAAATGGTATTATGGAGATTGGTTCAATTGCATTTATGAATTGCTCTGCTCTTGAAAAAATCATAATCCCGGAAAGTGTTACAACAATCGGTAAAAATGCTTTTTATGGCTTTAAGGGGAAAATTTATTGTGTTGCCAATAGTGTGGCTCATGAATATGCAGTTGCAAATAACATTGAGTATGTTCTTCTGAGCATTGTAGAAACTCCCCAATCACAAATTGATTATGACAATTTCATTATTCGCACAAGCGTTCAGAATTGTGAAGATATTACAGAGATTCTTGAAGTTTCCGAAACCGCAATTGCTATTCCTGTAGCAAGCCATATGCAAGGCGGTCAGGAGCTGTATGGCACAGGTACAATAATTACAGTTTTTGCTGGTGAAGAATACATTGGCGATTACACACTGATTGTTGAAGGAGACATTGATGGTGACAGCGTGTGTGATGCCATTGATGCTATGATGGCTGAACGCGTTTCCAACGGTCATGGAACCCTTGAGGGTGCTTATGCTTTGGCAGCGGATGGTAATGTGGATGGTGTGGTTGATATTATTGATTATCAATCACTTGTTAACAGAGCACTTGCTTAACAGATGGATGTATAATTAAATTATCATTGTTGAAAATAAGGAGATGTTTTAATGAAAAAGGTTATTTCGTTATTCTTAACGATTGCAATAGCTTTTTCAATGTTTTCTTGCGTGGGGATTGTGGCAGGTGCTGCCACAAGATATTTGGTTTTGGACCAGAAAAACATTGTGCCACATGCAACATGGGCGGTATTTGTTCCCCAGGAAACAGGTGCGTATAAATTTGCTTCTGATGGGTATGGCGACCCTCGTATTGAAATATATTGCGAGAGTGGTTACTACTATCTGGATGACCAGGTAGGTCTGGATTTTTCAGGTACTATTGAATTGCAAGCAGGCGAAGAGGTTAGTTGCTATTTATATAATTATGAGGGTTCAGATTGTGTGTTTACAATATCAAAGGTTGAAACACCTGAATCTATTTCCTTTACTCTTGCAAATCCTATAGAGCTTGTGGAAAACATAGGCGGATATTGGGAAAGCTTTTATAATTCTGAAAAAGACGAATGGGATCAGGCTTATTTTTATGAGAATTACAGCATACGCAAGGCAGGTAATGTATTAAGTGTCAAATATTCCGATGGCGAAACAGAAACATATACCTATGACGGATATGAGTGGTATGATGAGAATGGCAAAGAAATTGAAAGCGGTGCTTTGCGTTGCTATGATTACCAAAGCGTTACTCCCTGGACTGTTGGAGGGGAAAATTATATTACTGTAAGCTATATGGGCGTGGAAACACAGGTGCCTGTATCGGTTATTGAAAATCCTGTGAGTGCTATTGAGTTTATACCTGCAAAGCCATACGAGCTCATTGAGAATATGGGTGGCTACGCGGAGAACTTTTATAACCGTGAAACAGGTGAATGGGAAAATGTATATTTTTACAATGATTATTCCGTGGAAGTTGATGGAAACATATTAAAGGTTCACTTTAATGACGGGCGGGTTATTGATTATACTTACTCATATTGGGATGATGAATGGTTAGATGCTGATGAAAACCAGCTTCCGTATGATTATGTTCGTTGCTATGACTACCAAAGCGTTGATAACTGGACTGTTGGTGGCGATAATTCTTTTGTTGTAAAGTATATGAATTATGAAACCAATGTTCCTGTATCGGTTATTGCAAATCCTGTTGAATCCATTGAGTTTATTCCTGCAGAGCCTTATGAGATTATGGAAAATACCGATGGGTATTGGGAAATGTGGTATAACCAAGAAGAATGTGAATGGGAAAACACATATTTTTACGATTCTTACTCCATAAAAGAAAAAGATAATGTTTTAAGAGTCAATATGACTGACGGAAGTGTTGTTGATTATACTTACAGGGGTGTAGAAAAAGAAGAAAATCATTGGTATTATGAATGGTATGACGAAAGTGACAATAAGCTTCCTTATGATGACATTCGTTGCTATGACTACCAGAGCGTTGACCCATGGACTGTTAACGGGGAAAACTATTTTGTTGTAAAATATCTGGGTAAAGAAGCTCAGGTTCCTGTGAATATATATGAAAATCCCTATTTATCCCTTGAATTTATTCCTGCGGAATCTTTGGTTATTAAGGAAAATACCGGTGGTTGGTGGGAAACAAGGTATGACGGAACAGAAGAAGTGCCTGTGTATAACTATAATGTTGATAATTTGGTAGAAAGAAAAAATAATGTTATCAAAATCATAAAAAAAGATGGCACAATTATAAAATACACCCGTAACGGAAATAGGTATTACAATGAATATGGCGAATGTTTGAGTTTTAGTGCCTATAAAATTGATGATGACCAGTGGGGTGTTGGAAAAGAAAATAAATTTGTTATTGATGCCGGCTATGTAAAAGGAACTTTTAATGTTAATATTATTGAAGATTCAAAATATGTTGCTGAGGATGTTTTTGTAGCAGAAAAAATTTCTGACACAGAATGTATCATAACGGATATTTTACTGAATGAGTACGGATTTGATGGTGTTATTGATATTCCTGAAGAAGTTGATGGGTACACGATTATTGGTATTGAGGATGGCTTATTAGGCAAATTTCAGTATCTTAGGGGAGTATACCTGCCATCCGGCTTCAGCATGATTTCGGAGCATTTGTTTGATGAATGTTATAATTTAGAGGAAATAAATGTTTCTGAGGATAATGAAGTTTTTGAATCTGTAAACGGTGTTCTTTATAACGAAGCTTTAACAGAAATTTATTATTGCCCCTACGCTTTTACAGGCACTCTTGTTATTAAAGCAGGGGTAACAGAGCTTTCGGATAATGTTACATCAGGTCTTACTAATGGTGCAACTATTGAAATTGAAGAGGGTAACACAGCCTTCGCTTTGGAGGACGGCATTTTATATAATGCGGATTTCACAAAGATTTACAAGGCAATTTCACCGGATGCGGATTATGAAATGAAATCCACCGTTACAGAAATTTCTGACTATGCTTTCTGCGGAAATGAAAGCCTTGAAAGTGTTAAGGTTGCCGAGGGTGTTACAGAAATTTCGTATATGTCTTTTGCCTCTTGTGAAGCATTGAAAAATGTTGAATTACCATCCACCCTTGTAAGTATTGAGGGTAGTGCATTTATGAGGGATAGTGCCTTAGAGGGCATTACCTTGCCTGAAACAACTAAGAGTATCGGTATATCTGCCTTCAGGGGATGCTCGTCTATGGCAGAATTTAATATTAACGAAGGTCTTGAAACATTGGGTGACTGGGCATTCCATAAATCAGGTGTTGAAAAAATTGAGTTGCCTGATTCTTTAACCACCTTGGGTGAGGGCTGCTTCTACTATAGCGAAAAACTTACAGAGTTAACTATTGGTACAGGGCTTACGGAAATTCCTTATTGTGCATTTACAAATACGTCCATTGAAAATCTTGAAATTCCTGAAAATATAACCTCTATTGGCGAAAGAAGCTTTTATGGTATTGATATAACAAGCTTGTATCTGCACGATAAGATTACGTATATTGATGGTGCTTTTGGAAATTGTGATAAACTTACCTATGTTTATGTTGGTAGCGGTATTCAGTCTATGGAGGGTGCTTTTGGTTGGTGTGACAATTTGAAAAAAGTTGAGTTTGCAGAAGGACATGATGCCGAAAGAAAAGGTGCTTTTAGTGGATGTAGCCAGCTTGAAGAAATAATAATACCGTCAACGGTTACCAAAATAGCTTACCGCGAATATCAGTATTGTACCAGCCTTGTAAATATTGATATTCCGTATGACCTTTACGATGTGGAGGCACGTTCCTTTGATGATACAGGTTGGTATAACAACCAACCGGAGGGTCAGGTTTATTTAGAGCATGTATTTTATGATTATAAGGGAGATATGCCTGAAAACTATACTCTTGTAATTAAGGATGGTACAAAATCAATTGCAGATGAAGCTGTTTCCTACGAAAAAAATCTTGTTGCAGTAGAGCTTCCCGAGGGCTTGAAGCATATTGGCTTTGTTGCCTTTGAGGGCTGTAAAAATCTTACGGATATAACCATTCCCTCATCTGTTGAAACTATTGATGATTATGCTATCGGTTATACATATTATTGTTATGGTTATGTAAAATATGGCGATGTGATAATACGCGGTATGCCCGGCTCGGAAGCTGAAAGATATGCAAATGCCTGTGGCTTTACGTTTATTGAGGTTGAGCATGAGCATAATCCTACAGATTGGATTATAGATAGTGAAGCTACCTGTACAGAGGATGGTGCAAAGCATAAGGAATGTACCGTTTGTGGCAAAACCATTGATGTGGATGTGATTCCCGCAACAGGTCATAAGTTCAAATTGAGTGATATTATGGAAATTCATCCGCACACAGTTACGTACGAATGTACTAATTGCGAGGAAACAAAAACAGAGGTTTATGCAGATTCAGATTGTATTGAATGTAATTTCAAATTTACTGCAATAGATTCAAACAGCTACAAGCTTTCCGCATATACAGGCACAAATGCAGATGTTGTTATCCCTGCAACATACAAAAACAGGGTGGTTACAACAATTGCAGCAGGCTGCTTCAAGGGTAATTCAGCAATAAAATCTGTTAAGCTTTCAGAGGGTGTAACAGAGATTGGTTCTCTTGCATTTATGAATTGTTCTGCTCTTGAGAAAGTCATTATTCCGGAAAGTGTTACCAAAATAGGAACACAGGCGTTTTACGGATTCAAAGGTGTGATTTATTGTCAGAATGGTAGCTTTGCCCACCAATATGCAGTTGACAAGAATATAGATTATGTTCTTTTGAGCATAACTGAAACTGCTCACTCACAAATTGACTATAATAAAATGCTCATTTACACAAAGGTTCAGAATTGTGAAGATATAACTTCTATTCTGGCAGTTTCTGAAACTGCAATTGCTATTCCGGTAGCAAGCAGTATGCATGGTGACCGTGAAATCTACGGAACCGGCACAATTATCAGCGTTTTTGATGGCGATGAATACATCGGTGATTTTACCTTGATTGTTGAAGGTGACGTTGATGGTGACAGCACCTGCGACGTTATTGACGCTATGCTGGCAGAACGTACCGCAAGCGGTCACGCAGAGCTTTATGATGCTTATGCCATAGCGGCAGACGGAAACGGTGATGAAGTGATTGACGTTGTTGACTATCAGAATCTTGTTAACAAAGCACTTGCATAAAATCAGATAATATAAAAATGCAATTCTGAGTTTTTTCTCAGGATTGCATTTTTTTTCTGTACAAAAGAAATGGTCTTTTTTTGGTAATTATGATGGGTGTTTTTAGTTGAAATATTTTTTCTGTTATAGTATTATTATATTATCTATTATTATGATTTCTTTTTGTGTCGAAAGCGTGTTTGGATAGGAGAAAATTTATGGCGAAAAAGCTTTTTACCGATAGTAATTTTTTGAAAGCCTTTCTGTTGGTTTGTGCTTTTCTGGTCGGTGGTTTCCACATGGCAGTTTCTTGTGTGCTTACGGTAATAATATTATTTTTCCTGATATATAAATCATTTACTCAAAAGGATTTTTCTGTTATAAAGCCAAATGCAGTTTTATTGACTATTGGTTTAATTGTTTTTTCTTACTTGATTTCTACAATATGGGCAATTGACAGAGGTACTGCAATTTACGGCTTTTTTAAGGTGTTGCCGGTTGGTTTGTTTGCGGCGGTTTTAAGTATGTATGATAAAACCACACGTAACGAGGTTTTAGAGTCTGTTCCTTATGTGGCGGTTGCAAATGGTGTGTTGGCGTACGGGTTATCGTTCGTACCCGCGTTATCCGAATATTTCCTTGTGGCAGACAGATTGGGAGGCTTTTTTCAATCACCAAACATTTTTGCGGCGTTTTGCCTTGTGGGCATTATAGTTTTGTTGACTTCAGAAAAAATCAATGCAAAAAATCTGATATTAACAGCCTTACTTGTGGTTATTATTTTACTTACGGGTAGCCGAACTGTGTTTATATTTTTGATTTTGACTATTGCTGTTCTTGTTTTAAAAATTAAAAACAGAAAAGTTAAATTATCGGTGCTTGGAATTTTACTTTTTGTGATTGGTGCAAGTGTTGTGGTTGTTCTTGTTACCGGCAATATGCAGACTGTTGGTCGATTCTTAACAATTTCATTGGAATCAAGCACATTGTTAGGTCGAATTCTTTATTACCTTGATGCAATACCCGTAATTTTAAAGAACCCCTTTGGTCTTGGTTATTACGGCTATTATTTCACACAAGGCTCTTTCCAGACGGGCGTATATTCAGTTGCGTATGTACATAACTCTGTATTGCAATTCTTCCTTGATATAGGCTTTGTTCCTGCAATTGCATTTGTTGCATTGGTTGTGGCTTCGTTCTTTTCAAAAAACACCGATTTCAGGCAAAAGCTTGTGCTTTTTGTTTTGTTTGGTCACAGTCTTCTGGACTTTGATATGGAATTTGCGGCAATTTTCATGGTTTTGATTCTGGCACTTGATTTTGATTTGCTGAAAATAAAGACTGTGGAATGTCACCCCTATGCCGTGACAGGTGTTTCTCTTGTTCTGGTTTTATTGAGCGTGTATTTCGGTATTGTGAACACTATGTTTTTATTTGGCGAACATAAAGCCGTTGATAAAATTTACGGTCACGATACAATGGCTAAAATGTATCTTATAACTAACGAAACCAACGAAAGTATCTGCGTGAAATACGCAGATGAAATAATTGCAGAAAACGGGTATCTTGCAATTGCTTATGATGTGAAAGCCAATGAGGCTTATGGTAAGGGCGATTTTCAGAAGGTTATGGATTACAAAAACAAAGCAATTGAATGTTCTCCATATTCCATCGATGAATATAAAGATTTTTGCGAAAAGCTTTTTGTGGGTGTTTCTTTATATTCTAATGCCAATGATTTTGCAAGTGCCAACGCTTGCAAAAAAGAACTTATTGAAATTCAGGAAAAACTTGAAGATGTTGAGGAAAATACAAATGAAATTGCCTGGAAGATTCAGGATACGCCTCAACTTAAACTTCCTGCAGAATATGTGAAACAGATAGAGGGGTACAAGGAAAGTGAAAAATAATAAAAAAGCTATAATTGCTATATCCTGTATTATGGTTTGCGTGATTGCGGTAATTGCAATTATTCTTGCGGTTGCTCTTAAAGATGATAAATCTATAACTCTCAAGGATGCTGAAGGTGCAGATTTTGCAACAGTTTCCTGGGATGGCTACGATATTACATATACAGTTAACAATGACTATGAAAAAGAGTATGCGGTGTATGTAACGGATGAACTTAAAAAATTTCTCGTGGCTGAAAGTGATGTAAAAGAAAGCAAAATAAATGATTATATTTTTGATAAGGTAAGTTACGTAAACACCAACTATAAGCCGGAAATTCAGGCAACATTAAAAGATGCTTATGATAAAAACGAGCAACTGAAATCCGCATCCTGTGCTATGGCGGTAACTGATTTAAACGGCAGATTGGTTGCAGTTTTCTCAGGTGGTGCAGAGGAAAATTTATCATTAAATAAAACCTATGCAGGTTCAACTCTGAAACCCTTGAGCGTGTATGCACCTGCAATTGACAGCGGTGAATTCAATTGGTCTTCAACATTTGTTGATGAGCCTGTTAAGCAGATTGAGGAATCGGACGGCAGATTAACAGATTGGCCCGTTAACTCTGACGGCAGATACACACATAAAAATGTTCCGCTTTCAAATGCATTGGCTCTTTCTACAAATACTGTTGCAGTTAAGCTTCTTCAGGAAGTAGGCGTAAAGAAATCTGTTGAAATATTGGAAAACAGCTACGGCATAAATGTTGATTTTGAAAAAAATATGATGGAAACCTCCGGTGAAGACGAGGTATTGGGCAACATCGCTTTAGGTTATTTATATGATGGTGTTACGGTTGTTGATATGGCAGGGTATTATCAGGTGTTTGCTACAGAAGGTAAATACACACCTCCAACAGCAGTTGATGAGATTTTTGATGAAAACGGCTCTCTTTATAAAAGTGAATATGCTTTCAAAAGGGTAATGGACTTTGATACTGCTAACATAATGAACAAAATGCTTCGTAGAGTTGTTGATATGGGTACAGGTAAGGGTGCAAGACTCAATGAGGTGGCAGTTGGCGGTAAAACCGGCACTACCACAGACAATGCAGATAACTGGTTTGTTGGCTTTACACCTGAATATTCCTGTGCTGTATGGCACTCGAAAATTGAGGATGGCAATATATGTCCCCAGGTATTTAAAAGTGCTTTTGATAATATTGAAAGCACCCAAAAGGTATTTGAGGACAGAGGTAATTTTGAGGCTAGGCTTTACTGTGAAAAAAGTGGTTTACTCAGAGGAGAGAAATGCATTTATTGTAACAAAGGCTACTATTTAGTAACACAGAAGTTAGCACAATGCAAGGAATGTAAATAAAGGGGTGATAGTTTAAGTTTGGTTTTTGAATTTATGAAAAATAATTTAGGAGATGTTTTAATGAAAAAGGTTATTTCGTTATTCTTAACAGTTGTAATGGCTTTTTCAATGTTTTCCTGCTTGTCTGTTGTGTCAAGTGCGGCTGCAATAGAGGTGTTTGTTGACCAGGAAAACGTAATTCCCCATAATACAACTGTAAAGTTTGTACCTGAAAAAAGCGGTTATTACCAATTCGCTTCAAATGGTGTAGGTGACCCTTGTATTGAGATTACCTGTCAGAATGGTTATTATCGTTTTGATGACCAGAATGGCAGAGAGTTTTTTGGTGTAGTTGAATTGGAAGCAGGTGAAGAGGTAAGCTGTTACCTCTATAATTACCACGGTTCCGATTGTGTGTTTACAATAACAAGGTTGGATACTCCCGTATCAATAGTGGTTGATTTGGGTGAGCCTATCGAAATTATTGAAAACATGGACGGCTATATGAACTCTTATTCTATCTGGGATGAAGAGACAGATACAGAGGTTGAGGTAGAATACTATCACTATTATACTCCGGATATTTATAGAACTGGTAGTACTATCACACTTTTTTATGAAGATGGAAGAAGCGTGGTTTATAACGCCTGTAATGGTTGGCAGTATATAAACGAAGCTGGTGATGTGCTTGATTTCGATTATAACACTAACCAAAACCATGAAACTCCCTGGACTCTCGGTTCAGAGAATTATATCACTTTCGAGGTTCTTGGTGCAGAAGCTAAGGTGCCTGTAACAATTATTGAAAATCCTGTTGAATCAATTGAATTTATACCGGCAGAGCCTTATGTGCTTGTTGAAAACGTGGGCGGTTATTTAAGAAATCATTATAATTCTGAAACTGGCGAGAATGAAGAATTCTATTACTATACAGATTATTATATAAATGATTCCCTTAATATTTTCAGAATTAATTATGTCGATGGTCGCGTTGTTGATTATACTTATGGCGAAATATATGATGAAGAAAATGATTGGTATGATTATGGCTGGGTTGACGAAGAGGGGAACAAGCTTCCCGGTTATGTAGGCAGCTATGATATCCAGGAGGAAAAGCCCTGGACAGTTGGTGGCGATAATTATCTTCTTCTTGAGTATATGAACAGAACAACTCAGGTTCCTGTAACGATTATCGAAAATCCGGTTGAGACAATTGAATTCATATCTGAAAAGCCCTTTGAGTTTATTGAAAATATTGGCGGTTATTATGAATCCTTTTATAACTCTAAAACCGGTGAATATGAAAAAGTATACTTTTACGAGGAGTATTACGTAAGAAATGAAGGCAATGTTTTAAGAGTTAACTATACTGACGGAAATGTTGTTGATTATACTTACGGTTACAAATATGATGACGATGGTTATGGTTATTCCGGTTGGTATGATGAAGCTGGCAACGTGCTTCCCTATGACTCTGTTCGTGACTATGATTACCAGAGCGAAACTCCCTGGACAGTTAACGGCGGTAATTACGTTGTTATAGAATATCTTAACCACGAAACACGTGTGCCTGTAACAATTATGGAAAATCCCGTTGAGTCGATTGAATTTATTTCCACAGAGCCTTACGTGTTTGTTGAAGAAATAGGTGGTTATTTTACAAATCATTATAACTCTGAAACCGGTGTATATGAAGAGGTTTTCATTTATGATGATTATAGCATAAGAGAAGAAGGCAACATTTTAAGGGTTAGCTATACCGACGGAAGCGTTGTTGATTACACTTATGGTTATAGATATGATGATGACGAGGGTTATGGCTATTCCGGTTGGTATGATGAAAATGGTAATAAGCTCCCTTATGAAAATGTCAGAAGCTATCATAATCAGAGAGAAACTCCCTGGACAGTTAATGGCGATAATAATATTGTTATAGAATATCTTAACCGTGAAGTTCAGGTGCCTGTAACAATTATCGAAAACCCCGTTGAATCAATTGAATTTATTCCCGAAGAGCCTTACGAGAGAATAGAAAATACCGGTGGTTATTTTGAGGATTGGAAAAATCCTGTAACAGGGGAATATGAAACTGTTTATTTTTACGATTTCTATTACGTAAGCGACCATGGAAACATTTTAAGAGTTAACTATACTGACGGAAATACCATTGATTATACTTACGGTTACAAATATGATGACGATGGTTATGGTTATTCCGGTTGGTATGATGAAAATGGTAACAAGCTTCTCTATGACTATGTTCATTGCTATGATTACCAGAGTACAAATCTCTGGAAACCAGGCGAAGATAATTACTTTATCGTAAAATATCTTGGTAAAGAAGTTCAGGTGCCCGTAACAATATTCGAAAATCCTGTTGAATCTTTCTTTGTTACACTTGCAAAGCCCATTGAAATTACAGAAAACAGTAACGGTTATATGAGTGGTTATTGGCAATGGGATGACTCTATAAATGAAGAAATATATGTTGAGTGTTACCGCTACTATACTCCCGATATTTATAACGAGGGTAACAGTATTACAATAAACTATAAAGACGGAACAAGCGATGTCTTTGTTTATGACGCTTGGACCGGCGATTTCGAAAATGCCAAAGGCGAATACATCTGGGTTGATGCATATTCAGAACAGTATATGGAAAGATGGACTCTTGGTTCAGATAACTATATGACAGTTTCTCTCCCTGACTATGGTAAGAGCACTCAGGTTCCTGTAACAATAGTTGAAAGCGAGTATAAATCTCTTGAGTTCATTTCTGTTGACTCCTTAGAGATTGGTGAATACACTCACGGATATTGGACATCATACGATGACTATGGTTCAGACAGATACTTCAGATACGATGCTGATAGAGTAGTTGGAAAAGAAGGAAATGTTATCAAACTCACCAAAAAGGATGGCACAACTGAAATCTACACTTACTCAGAAGAAGCTTGGGGATTTGTTGATGCAAACGGTGATTACCTGGATTATAATATATCAAGTTATGACAATGAATGGTCCCTTGGTGAGAATAATGCACTCACTATCGTAGCAGGAGGCATTATCGGTAAATATAACGTTAAAATTATTGAAAACCCAAATATTATTGTAAAAGATGAATTTGTTGTTGAGAAAATTTCTGATGACAGCTGCATCATTTCTGAAATCAGCATAGATAAAAAGAACTTTAATGGTGTTCTCGAAATACCCGAAGAAATTGACGGATATACAGTTGTTGGTGTTTATGAGAGTGCATTACAAGACCTTTATGATTTTGAAATCAAAGAGATTAACTTGCCCTCCGGCTTCTCAATGGTTTCAGAGTATTTGTTCAGTGATTGCTATTATTTAGAGAGAATAAATGTTTCTCCCGATAACAAAGTTTTTGAATCTGTAAACGGTGTTCTTTATAACGAGGCTTTAACAGAGATTATTTGTTATCCCGAAAACTTTAAAGGCGATTTAGTTATCAAAGCAGGTGTAACAGAGCTTCCTGGGGATGTTATGTATAACCTCAGAGGTGTAAATTCTGTTGTAGTTGAAAAAGGTAACACAGCTTTCGCTTTTGAAGACGGCGTTTTGTATAATGCTGATTTTACAAAGATTTATGTTGCTGCTTATCCCAGTGCTGACTTTGTAATGAAATCAACAGTTACAGAGATTGCAGATTATGCTTTTGCTGGTAACGAAACAATTGAAAGCGTTAAATTCGCTTCCGGCGTTACTGAAATTACATATAATGCATTTGCAAATTGCACTGCATTGAAGAGTGTTGAATTGCCTTCATCACTTGTTAAAATTGAAGATAGGGCATTTATAGGTGCTACTTCATTGAGTAGCGTGACATTGCCCGCTTCAACCAAGGAAGTTGGTCCTCAGGCATTCAGCTATTGCGAGGCTATGGGTGAGCTTAACCTTAATGAAGGCCTTGAAAAAATAGGCTACGCGGCGTTCTGTGGCTCGATAATTGAAAAAATCGTTTTACCGGACTCCTTAACTTCAATGGATAGCGGATGCTTCATGTATTCCGAAAAGCTTTCCGATGTTACTATTGGTAAAGGCCTTACTGAAATTCCAAGCTCTACATTCTATAATTGTGTTTCAATTGAGGATATTGAAATTCCTGAAAACATAACTGTTCTCGGTGGCGGCAGCTTCAGTGGTACTTCATTATCTACATTGCCGTTGCACGACAAGATAACTCGTATTGACGGTGCTTTCACAGATTGCCAGAAATTAACAGAGGTTTTCATTGGCGACCATATCGTTTCAATGGATAATGCATTCAGCGGATGCACAAACTTAAAAACTGCCCATATAGGTAACGGCGTCAAGTCTATGAGAAGTGTTTTCTCAAGTTGCTATAATCTTGAGGAAGTTTACTTTGGTGCGGCATTTAATGCAGAAATGGACTATGCTTTCTATGGTTGTAGTGATATTGACAGCATTCAGTTCCCGTCAAATGTTACAGAGCTTTCCTATTGCCAGTTTGCAGGCTGTTATGACCTTGTAAGCATTGATATTCCCGATACTCTTTATAAAGTAGAACCGTATGCTATTCATGGTACTGCTTGGTACGATAATCAGGATGACGGTGAAGTTTATTTGGAGCATATTTTGTATAATTACAAAGGCGAGATGCCTGAAAATTATACCCTTGTAATTAAAGATGGAACAACATCAATTGCGGATGAAGCTGTTTCCTACGAAAAAAATCTCGTAGGCGTAGAATTTCCTGATGGCTTTAAATATATTGGTACTGTTGCATTTGAAGGTTGTCAAGCCCTTACAGATATAACCATTCCTGCATCAGTTGAATATATCGGTGACTATGCTTTTGGTTACAAATATGGTCGCACAGGTTCAGGTTATGGTTATGTTAAGTACGGTGATATAACAATCCGCGGTTGGACCGGTTCAGAGGCTGAAAGATATGCTAAGGATAACGGCTTTACATTTGTTTCCTTGGGTCATATTCATAAAGCAGGTGACTGGATAATTGATACTGATGCTACTTGTACAGTTGCAGGTGCAAAGCACAAGGCTTGTATAACTTGTGGTGAAACACTTGAATCTGATGTGATTCCTGCAAAGGGCCACACAGCTGTTAAGGATGCTGCAGTTGAAGCAACCTGTACTGCAACCGGTAAAACAGAGGGTAGCCACTGTTCAGTTTGTAATGCAGTGATTAAAGCTCAGGAAACTGTTTCTGCAAAGGGTCACAAAGCAGGTTCTTGGGAAACTACAAAAAAAGCAACTGTAAACGCAAAAGGTAAAAAGGTTAAGAAATGTACCGAATGTGGCGAGACAGTTGATACCGCAACCATTAAACAGCTTAAATGTTCAAAACCCAAAATTAAAGAGGTTGAAAACACAACAAGCGGTGTGAAAATCACTTGGGGTAAGGTAAGCGGTGCAGATAAATATTATGTTTACCGTAAAACCGGTAGTAGCGGTAAATATTCAAAAATCGGTACAACAACCAAAACCTACTACACAGATAAAAAGGCAAAATCAGGTAAGAAATATTATTACCTTGTTAAAGCTGTGAATGAAGCAGGTAGCTCCGATTCATCAAGCTCAAAATCAATCTACCATCTTGCAGATACAACCTTGAGCACACCAAAGAGCACAAAGAGTGGTATTACTCTTAAGTGGAAAAAGGTAACCGGTGCAGATGGTTATATGGTTTACCGTAAAACAGGTAGTGG
>JAZNHK010000202.1:0-2938 GCA_045576915.1 Acutalibacteraceae bacterium | reverse complement strand
TTGTATCTTCTCTGGGTATGGAATAAAATAGCATCAGCTCGAGGAGTTTGTGCTCCTCAAGCTGCGAAAAACCATTCTTTATTACATTTGCTTTTACACGTTTTCTATGACCTGAATGAATACTTTTCTCTGCCATTTTTTTAACAGTTAATTATAATTCAGCCGCAGCATTCTTAAGGACTTCTGCCATATCTGTTTTTTCCCACTTAACATCAAGGTCAATTCTACCCATATGACCATAAGCGGCAAGTGCTCTGTACTGAGGTTTTCTGAGTTCAAGTTTCTCAATAATTGCAGCAGGACGAAGGTCAAAATATTTATTAACCAAATCTTCAAGCTGTGCATCGGAAAGCTTACCTGTTCCGAATGTATCAACGCGAACAGAAAGAGGACGAGCAACACCAATTGCATAAGCAAGCTGTAGCTCACATTTTTCTGCAAGACCTGCAGCAACAATATTCTTTGCAACATATCTTGCGGCATAAGCTGCACTTCTGTCAACCTTTGTAGGATCTTTGCCGGAGAAAGCACCGCCACCGTGGCGAGAATACCCACCATAAGTATCAACAATAATCTTTCTGCCTGTAAGACCACTATCACCAACTGGACCACCGATAACAAAGTTACCTGTGGGGTTAACATAGAATTTGGTATTTTCATCAAGATACTTTCCAGGAATAATGGGTTTAATAACATTCTCAATAATATCTTTACGAAGAACTTCGATATCCATAGGATCGTGCTGTGAAGAAACAACAACAGCTTCAACTCTTACAGGTTTATCGTTATCATCATACTCAATTGTAACCTGACTTTTACCATCAGGACGAAGATATGAAAGTGTTCCGTTCTTTCTTACCTCTGTAAGACGCAAAGCAAGCTTGTGTGCAAGAGAAATAGGAAGAGGCATAAGCTCTTCTGTATCGTTACAAGCAAAGCCGAACATCATACCCTGGTCTCCTGCACCGTGAAGGTTGTATGTATCCTCCTGACCATCTTTAAGCTCATAGGATTCATCAACACCCATTGCAATATCCGCAGACTGTTTATCAATAGTTGTGAAAACAGCACAGGTATTGCCATCGAATCCACATTCATTGTTATCAAAACCGATACCGCAAACAACCTCGCGAACGATTTCGGGAATGTTAACCTGAGCCTTTGTTGTGATTTCACCCATTACCATAACCATACCTGTTGTGCAGGTAGTTTCACAAGCAACACGTGAATATTTATCCTGAGCGAGCATTGCATCAAGAATAGCATCAGAAACCTGGTCGCAAACCTTATCAGGATGACCCTCTGTAACAGATTCTGATGTAAAATATCTTTTAGACATAGTAAGCCTCCGCTTTATTAAATTACATAAAATTACAAGTTAATATTACACTACAAAAGGCTTCTTGTCAAGTTATGTCGAGGGATTTAAGAAATGTAAAAAGCAAAGTGATTGCCCCGAAAGACAATCACTTTAATTATTTATCCAACCCCATACTGACAGATAATGCATCATCTATTCTTGTCATATCATACTGAGGAAGATTACCCATTTTTTCTCTCAGGCGTTGTTTATCAAGAGTTCTTATTTGTTCAAGCAAAACCACAGAATCCTTGGAAAGACCACAAACAGCCGCATCAACACTGATATGTGTGGGTAATTTTGTTTTAAATTGCTGACTGGTTATGGCAGCAGCTATAACTGTTGGACTGTATTTATTACCAATGTCATTCTGAACAATAAGTACCGGACGAACCCCACCTTGTTCCGAACCGACCACGGGGCTAAGGTCGGCATAATATATATCCCCTCTTTTAATATTCAAGCTATCACTCTCCGATAGGGCAAATTTTTCTTCAACCATATTTTTGCCCAACGGTAAAAAAATAAACACCGAAAAGAAAATTTTTCTTATTTGTGTTCAATACCAGTATATACAACCTTTGTCCAAAATGTTAAAAGGTTGTTGCAAAAAACACAACAACCTTTCTTTTAATGGATATATTAACATTTATTGTATATACTCAATTTTTATTGTTTCAGATGAATATTTCTGTGCCGCTTCATCACCCTTGGAGCCTTCTACACACCTTATAGTAAGTTCACCTTTTCTTTCTCCGCCGAAAACGCCATTCCCAATGTATGTAACACTGTCCGGAATTTGAACAAGAGTAAGTGATGAGCAACCTCTGAAGCAATACTCACCGATTGATTCTGTACCATTTTCAAGAATCATTTTATCTAATGATGTACAACCGTCAAAAGCGAAATTACCAATTGATTTTGCAGCAGGAAGATTTATGGTTTTGAGCTTAGGACAATTCTGGAAAGCGTTATTACCGACAGTTATTGTATAAGGTGCACCAAGGAATGTAACAGAGGCGAGATTTTTACAATCCTGAAAGGCATTGTTACCTATACTTCTGACTTCTTCGGGAATACAAACACTCTTTAAGCTCTGCTTCTGGAAGCATTTATCTCCAATAGCGGTAACTGTATAACCTGAAATTGTTTCAGGAATCCATACAACTGAGGAATCCCCAAGATATTTGTTAATTGTAACTGTACCGGATTCTTTGTTTATGCTGTATTTATACTCCTGAAATTCATTATCCAAGGAATTTGTAACTGTTTGTGTTGTGGGCTCATTTGTTACATATTCTGTATAAACATAAACGATTGTTGTCTGAACCACGGGTGCAGCAGTTGTATCTGTTGTTGTATCAGACTCGCTTGTGGTATCTGTTTCCGTTGCAGTTGCAAGCTCGCTGGCCATCTGGTCAAGGTCAACCCAAGATTCAGTAACAGCCGTTGTTGAAACAGGTCTTGTGGACTGCAAAGAATAGCCATATGTAGTAGTTTCCTCTTTTTTGAATACACCGCCCTGCACAAGGCTTACAACAAGCACCGTTGCGGCAATCAGCAATGCAACACCGAGAG
>JAZNHK010000201.1:0-3313 GCA_045576915.1 Acutalibacteraceae bacterium | reverse complement strand
TAAGTTACCTCCTGTACCGTTTTCTTCTTATTTATAAGGAATAAGACGTTTAATCTGCTTCTGATTTGTAACGTCTGCAACATTAGTCTTACGAAGACCTCTTTTACGTTTTGTTGTTTTCTTGGTAAGGATGTGTGACTTGTTTGCGTGTCCGCGGATCGGCTTACCGTTTTTAGACATTTTGAAACGCTTTTTAGCACCTGAGTGAGTTTTGATTTTAGGCATAATAAAATCCTCCTTAATATTGCAAATTACTTGGATACTTTTGGAACAAGGAACATAAGCATTTGACGACCTTCAAGCTTCGCAGCTTTTTCAACAGTACCATTTTCAGCACAAGCCTCTGCAAAACGCTGCATAATTGTGGTACCGTGTTCGGTGTGAGCCATCTCCCTGCCTCTGAAACGAATTGACACCTTAACTTTGTCTCCATCTTTAAGGAAACGCATAGCGTGTTTAACCTTAGTATTAAAATCGCCTATGTCAATATTCAAAGATAAACGAACTTCTTTTACGTCCATAACCTTTTGTTTTTTCTTCGCATCCTTTTCGCGTTTTGCCTGCTCGAATTTGAACTTACCATAGTCCATAATCTTGCAAACGGGCGGAACCGCATTGGGAGCAATTTTAACAAGGACAAGATTACTTTTTTCTGCTAAAGCGATGGCATCTTTTGCGGACATGAGACCAACCTGTGAGCCATCAGCAGCAATAACTCTGACTTCCTTATCTCTGATTTCTTCGTTGATTTGATTCTCCTTGCTGATACGAAAGCACCTCCAAAAAATAATGAAAAGCTCGAACAGAAATTCCGTTCGAGCTTCAAAACGCACCTATAGCGTTAATGATTGAAACTATTGACCAAACAATACTCTCGGTTGGTGAGAACGGAACAGTTCTGCTTTATTGCTTTGATATAATACCAACTTTGTTTATGTTTGTCAAGTGTTTTTTTTATTTTTACTCTTCTTCTGAAGAATTACTGACAGTCGGCTCTGTTTCTTCGCTTACTGTAACATCTTCGGTAGTGTCAGATTCTTGTTCAACATACTCACCATAATAGTAAATTATGATTTTATCTTTTACAGAAAGTCGTCTGTCATCCGGAATTTCGAGCCAGTTATCTTTACCGATATCCTGGTACACAACACTGTAAACTTTCAAAGAATCGTCCTCGTTATCTGCCACATTACCTACAACTGTTTCAACCTTCTTGAAGCCTGCAGCTTTTAAATCTGCTATTGCATCTTTAAGAGACTCGCCCAAAACATCAGGAACCTCTCTGCCGTTGCTGATTCTGAGAGTTATACTGCGTTCTTCAAAAACAAGAGTGCCTTCTGTTATATCCTGAGAAATAACAGTACCTTTATCCTCATCACTGTCAACATACTCAGTTTTGAAAACAAGAAAGCCATCATAAGTTTCGTCTGCCTTTATATCATCAAAAGCCTTGCCCCTGAAATTAGGAACATTTATGCTTGACGCACCGATTTTATCTTCAGTATTTTCCTCTGAAAGAAACTCGGCAGTTGATTCCTCGGTGGTAGTTTCCTCATCTTTTCCGCCCGAGAAACCTTTGATACCCCAAAGAGCAACAACAAGAATACCAAGGCAAAGAACTACACTTAAAACAAACACTGCTATTGTGCTTTTTTTAATTTTATGAGAATCGGGCTGTTCTTCAATTGCCTCCTTAAAAGTTTCCTCTTCAAGCTCTTCTTCCTCAATCTGCTGAGACTGGGAAGCTAACATTGAAGAATAAGCTTCTGAAGCGGTACCTGCTGCTGCAGGAGAAGCAGAAAGCTCACCCCTCAATTCTTCAGCTGTAAGAGTTCTTTCACCGGGAAGAATCTGCAAACCATTTACAAGAGCGTTTATAACATACGCCGGTAATTGCTCGGCAAATCTACCTGGAATCATCAATTTATCGTTTGTGAGTCTTGATGATGCACTCATAGGAACGCTACCAATAAGGGCTCTGTATAGAATCGCAGAAAAAGCATATATATCCGTTGCGGTACTCCAGCCGTCGCTCATACCGTATTGCTCAACTGCAGCATATCCATCGAAAATTTCGCTTTCGAATAAGCTTTTTTCACGACGAACAGCTTCCATAGAATAGCCTGAAATACGAAGCCTGCCGTTAGAATCAAGTATGAGAGTTTCGGGGCAAAGACCACCATGTATGATTCCGGCATTATGAAGCTCGCCCAATGCAGAAAGAACGGGCATAAATAGAATTCTTGCTTCATCCCACGAAATATAGCCCTGCTCCTGCTGAAGCAGATATTCGCGTAAAGTTATACCCTCGCCAAGGAATTCGCTCACCGCATAAACAGTCCCCAGATCCTCAACAAGCTCATAAACCTCTGTCAATGCTGTAAAGCCTTTAAGCTCGGATAAAGTAGTCCAGAGCTTAACAAACTCTTCCTTTGTATCAATAAAATCAGCAGCTTTGCCTATATTAACAAGGCAGTAGTTACCCTCTCCTCTTGAGAGAATCCCTTTAGGAAAAAACTCTCTCAAAGTGACAGGAGTTTTTTTCTCCAGATCAAAAGCATAATAAGTTGCACCTTCGCTATTGGAAGAAACCAACTTTCCTACAAGGTATCTGCCGCCTACAACTGTTTTAAGAGGCAAACAGGGGGCTTTCTGAGGTTCGCCACCATCTTTACTGCAATAAGGACAAGAAGTATTTTCGCCTATTTTTCGCATACAGCGTAAACACAGTTTTTCTTTTTCCATTGTCAGTTCACCTTAATCATCAAACTTGGGTCTTGCAACACCGCTGCGTTCAAGAGCTTCTTTAACATCCTGACGAAGTTTTCTGATATCGTTAACGCTCTTTGTAAGAGTATCATCTGTTTCTTTAATAACAGCCTCAACATAAGAGCTTGCCTGTTTTTTGATATCCTGAGACCATTTCTCAGCTTTAAGAGTCATCTCTTCTGCACGTTTTTTAGAAGAAGAAATAAGTGCATCAGTTTCAGCCTTTGTCTGACGGAAAATATCTTCAGCAGCGCTTTTAGCCTCTTTTGTAATCTGGTGCTCCTCAATCATAATATCTGCTCTCTGACGAGCTTTGTTTATAATTTCCTCTGCTTCGAGCTGAGCCTGATCAAGAATATCGCGTCTTTCCTGAGCAATTCTCTTAGCCTGAGTAATTTCTTCAGGCATATTAAGACGAATATCCTCAATAAGTCTTGAAAGCTCTTCTGTATCCATAAGTGTTTTGGTTGAGAAGGGAACTGATTTCGCCTCGTCAATAAGCTGCTCCATATCAGCAAGTGATTTTTCAACAATACTTGTACCC
>JAZNHK010000200.1:0-9539 GCA_045576915.1 Acutalibacteraceae bacterium | reverse complement strand
GACTTCAAAATTCGATTTTTCAGTGTTTATCTGGAGAATTAAAGTTTCAAAATAAAAATATTCCTCCGCGAGAACAACTCATTATGTCGAAGTTATGTTATGTTATGCCACCAAATTTTATTTCTTTTGGTTGTGCTATGTTAGTGCTTTCTTTGTGTGCGACAATTGGTACAGTAAAAAACAAAAAAACAGATATTGAAACAGCGACGATTAAAACTTTCTATGCAGAAAAAAATGAAACTACCACAAGTGGCTCTTTAGGAAATATTGTTGGTGGTCTTATAGATGGTCTGGGTTCCGGTTCATCATCCGGCGGAGCTGAGGATGTTCTTGGGGGGATAGTAGATGTTTCCGACAAGGTTGATAACGCTATTGGTGGTATTGGCGATGCTATGGATGGTATTGGTAATGCTGGTTCTGGCTTAGGTGGTATATTTGATGGCGTTGGTGATAGCTTTGGCGGTATATTTGGCGGTTCAGGCTCTGATAAAACAACCACTACAACGACTACAACTACAGTTCCTGCGACAACACAAAGCTCTAATGCCGGTATGATTATACCTGTGCCTGCAGCTACTCAGGCAACTACACAGGAGAATACAACAAGTTCCACCGATGAAAGTGGGGTGGAGGGTGAAACTGTTGATTACTCAGCTACCTCCAATCCATACACAAAGCCCACAAGTTCTTTTGTTGCAGGCGATGAGGATGAAACAATCAAGTGGCTTCAGTGGATTTTTATTTATTGCGGATATGGTCTTGCTGATGATGGCATAACAGGTGTTCTTGATGATGATACTGTTGCGGTTATTAAAAAACTTCAGCATGAAAATAATATGACGGTTGACGGAAATATCAACGAGGATGTTGTAAAAGCTGCAGAAGTTCTTTATTACCAATCTGTTCTCGGTAATGATGTTACAGCTATTGAGGTTTCTTCCGAAGCTACCACCGGAGAGGCTAGTACCCAAAAAGCAGATAACACAGGTACTGAAAATGGTGTTACTCGTATTTTGGTTATAGTTATTCTTGTTATTATATGGATTTTTGCCATAGGCGGAATTGTTCTTCTCTTCGTTTTCAAAAAGAAAAAGATGAACGCAGAGAAAAAAGCAAAGGAAGAGGCTGAAAAATCTGCCGACGTAAAAGACGCGAAAAAAAATACAACGGGTATTTCGAGCCTTTCAGATTTGTTTGAGGAAGCAGAGAAAAAAGGCAAAAAAGGTAAATAACCTTCTGGTTAAAAGGAGCACTTGAAATGGATAAATATCTGATTATAAATGCAGACGATTTTGGTATGAATCACTCTTCAAATATGGCTGTAATGGATTTGTTTGGAAAAGGCGGAATTACCTCTTCAACAATTATGACCCCATGCCCCTGGGCAAAGGAAGCCGGAAAATGGGCAGCGGCTCATCCTGAATATGCAGTAGGTGTTCACCTTACTTTTACAAGTGAATGGGGTAACTATAGATGGGGGCCGGTAGCTCATAACAATACAGAATCCTTAAGAGATGAAGAAGATTTTATGTATTATGATTCAGGCTCATTTGAAAAGAAATGTGATATTGCTGAGGTCGAAAATGAAATCAGAGCACAGATAGCACGTTTTAAATCCTTTGGTGTTGAACCTTCACACCTTGATAACCATATGGGTTCTCTTTATGGTATCGAAACAGGTCGCTTTGAAGTTCTTATCAAAACTCTTGAACTTGCAGGAGAATATGGACTCCCATTCCGTTTTCCCGGTACTTTTGTACCTGAAATGTTTACTAATGAAACTCTTGATGTTAAAATTGATGTAAATGAAATAGCAGGTATTTTTGATAAGGTTCTTGGTTATGCAAAAAGTTTAGGTGTTGCAATGCCTGATTACCTCATTCCTGGTGAATGGTCAGGTCCTCAGGATGAAAGCTACGAGAATTTCAAAGAATATATCTACGAACTTTACAAAGCTTTCCCGAATGGTGTAACAGAAACATATATTCATCCCGCTCTTGAAAGCGATGATCTTAAGGCTATCACAGGCGTATGGCACAGAAGAGTCTGGGAACACAGGCTTTTCTCCGACCCACAGACACATCAGCATATCAAAGCTTGCGGAATTGAACTTATCAACTATCGCGACCTTAAAAAGATTAAAGGCTAAATATAAAACCGTTCTTCCGGGATTTCCGAAAGAACGGTTTTTGTGTATTTCTTGCTTTTATTTTATGATGCCAAGACCCTCAAGAAGAATTTTTAAGCCTAAAAGAATGAGCACAAGGCCACCTGCAAATTCAGCCTTGGATTTGAATTTTGTTCCAAAAATGTTTCCTATTTTTACGCCGAGTCCTGAAAGAGTGAATGTGATTACACCAATCAGAGCGAAAGCCAAGTAAACATACCAATCGGGTTCAAAATCAGTAAATGCGAAGCTGACGCCAACGGCAAGTGCATCAATGCTTGTGGCAATTGCCATAACAAGCATTGCTTTGAAGCCCAAAGAATCATCTTTACATTCATCGCATTTTTCAAAGGATTCTTTAATCATATTACCACCAATGATTGCTAAAAGAACGAAAGCAATCCAATGGTCGATTGATGTTATTTTATCTGCAAAGGTACTTCCTAAGAAGTAACCTGCCATAGGCATTAAGGCCTGAAATGCACCGAACCACAGTCCAACAATGGCACAACTTTTTAAATTGATTTTTTGTATTGCAAGACCTTTGCACAGGGCGACTGCAAAAGCGTCCATTGATAAGCTGATTGCAAGAAGCACAATTTCTGCTAAATTCATAGGTTCAACTCCCGTTTTTGTTAGGAATGGATTATATAACAAACATCTTTTTATGTCAATAAGTTGATTTTAAATTATAAAAAGTATATAATGGTGCATGTTTAGGTTCAATCTGTTCTTTCTGGGGTGTGAAAACGATGGAAAAAATTTTGAAACATAAAAATAAAATATTATTCGGAATTATAGCAGTAACGATAGTTTCATTTTTTATAATCAATGTTTTTAGTGCAATGTATTTGGGCTTTTCTTTGTTTAAAAAGGATGGCTCAGATGGATTTAAAGAGTATTTTTATGGTGATCTTCCTGAAATCGAAAACTCTTGGATGTCTGGAAAAACTGAGGAAATCAGATTCGATAATTCTGATGGTAAAGCTTTAAAAGCTGTTAAAATAACTAATGAGCATATTTCTCACAGTTACATAATAATTTGTCATCAGTATGGCGGAAGCCCTGAAACAATGGGAATGTACGCAAAGCATTTTTATGATTTGGGATTTAATATTATTCTTCCTTATTTACGTGGTCATGGCGAAAGTGAGTATGAGAATATTTCTTTAGGATGGAATGACAGCGAGGATATTTGTAGCTGGATTGACGAGATAATCAAGCAGGACAAAAAAGCAAGAATAGCACTTTTTGGTGTTTCAATGGGTGCTAATGCAGTGGCTATTGCTGCCGCGGAGGATTTGCCTCAAAATGTAAGATTGGTAATTGCAGATAGTTGCTATATAAATGCTGAGGATTTGATAGAGGAATACACGAAGACTCAGACCCATCTTTTCCCATCCATTACAACAAAGTTTGTGTCTGTATTTTTTGAAAATAAGTTAGGCTTTTCTTTAAGTGAGGCAGATACAATTGCCAGTGTCAGCGAAATAGAAATGCCGATAATGTTTATAAACGGAGAAAATGATACAGTTGTTCCGCCCAGATTGAGCAAAAAGCTCTATGAGAATTGCGAGGCAAAAGGTGTTGAGGAAGTTATAATTTCCGAAGGCGTACACGGAAAAAATGAAGAAGCCGACCCTGATAAATATTGGTCAGTTATTGATAACTTTATATTGAATAATTTAGGAATATAAATAGGTAACTATTTTTATTTGTGTGGTATTACCAAGTATTGTGATTAAAATAACGGAGGATATTTTGATGAAAAAAACATTGAAACGTATTACAAATATATGTGTTTGTGTGGTTTTGCTTGCGTTAAGCTTTTTATCGCCGGTTGCTTTAGCGGCTTCAGGCGTGTATGAACTTACATTTGACAACTTGTTTGTGTTTGAAAAATGGGCAAATACTGCAAACTCGGCTGTTGTTACTCCTGACACACCCGGTCAGTTAACAACAGATATAGCAACAGGTACGTTCAATCTTGTTAACACCTCTGCTCAAAACATAGAAACTTATACAGGCTTTGGCAGTACAATAAGTGGTTATTATTGTATTTCTGTTGAGCCAAATACTGAATATACTTTTGCTTTTTCTGTTGAAAGAACAGAAAGCAAACCAACTCAGAATATGGAGTCATTTGTTTTCTTTTATGATTCAAATGGTAATCTTATCAGCCACGTGAATTATAACCCTATACACTATGGTCTTAGTGAGTGGAATTTTACCACTCCTTCTGACGCTGAATACATTCAGGTTCGTTTTGATAACAACTGGGCAGATTCACAGGCAAAGGTTTCAGATATAAGAATTTGTGAAAGTTCTGTTTACGAACTTTCAACAAATGTGACCCTGCGTAAAACCTATACATATTTTTCAGGGGCAACATATGGTGAACTTCCTGCACCTGAAAGAGAAGGTCTTGTTTTTGCAGGGTGGTTTACTGAGCCCGATGGAAAAGGACAGCAAATTACTGCAAATACAAATGTTGCCGCACAAAGCTATTCTTTGTACTCACATTGGATTTCAATTCCTGTCAGCAATCTTGAAGTTGTTTGTTTGCCCGAAAAAATTGATTATTATCTGGGAGAAAAGCTTAATACAAGAGGTTTGGTTCTGTGTGCAACATATCCCGATGGAACAAAAGAAAATCTTGATGAGGATTTCATCTGCTCACCCTCTGTATTAACAGCAACAGGGACTCAGACTATTACTGTAAAATATGGTAGCGGTTATACACAGTTTAATGTAAATGTTCAAGCCTCAAAAAATGAAAGTGTTACGCTTGACAATAAAGCTTATACAGCTTCAGTAGCAAATAATACTTATACCTTTAATTATAGCACAACTGCTTTTAATCGTTTCGAAATAAAGTATTCCTCTGATGCTTTCGTTAAAGGTAAAATAGACTTTGGTTCAGTTACCGAAGAATTCTTCTTGGAAGCTTCTGATAATGGTAGTTTTTCAAGTTATATAGACGGCTTCCTTGACGGAACAACTCAGAGTAAGGTTGTTTCAATAGCTTTTGAACCTCTTGACAAAGAGTTTATGGACTTTACCCTTACCGCTCTTGCTTTAAGTAACGAAGCTGACATCAGTGACAATTATGGTATGGTTTACCTTTCGAGTGCAGATTATAAAATTGGTATAGACCTTGATTGGGGTGGTGCACTCACATATATGGAGGATTTAGCCAATAGTGTTATAGCAGCACAGAAAACACCTTTTTTTGGTACAAGTGAAAACCTTGTTGAAGTTGGTTTGTCATCTGATTTTAAGAGTTCAACCTTCACAAAATATAATACAATAAGTAATGTTAACTTAATAAATGCTCACGATACAGGTCGACTTGTTCAGCAGTCATATTACGGTGCCGGTGACGCTACCTATGAGCCTGGAATGTTTGAAGGTGCAGCATGGCCATATAACCCTGTTCAGGGTGGTAACCTTTATAATGACCCAAGTAAAATTGTTGACTTGAAGGTTACAGATAATTATATTTACATCAAATGCCGTCCTCTTGATTGGGCGAGAGAATCAAAGTATATAACTCCAACTTATATGGAGGCCTGGTACACTCTTGAAGACGGAATGATGAGAGCTAATTGCAGATTTGTGGATTTTTCAGGCTATCCTTCGTTAACAACAAATCAGGAAGTTCCAGCATTCTATTGTGTTGAGCCGCTTAATAAATTTGTTTATTATTCAGGTGGTGAACCCTGGTCTGACAGTAACACACCGGTTACAAGAGATGACTTGCAGTTCTGGAGCGGTCGTGATGACCAGAATTTTCCATGTAACGAAAACTGGGTAGCATTTATTGGTGATAGCTCAAGTGGCTATGGTATAGGCGTTTACTCTCCGGGACAAACTGATTTTTGTGCAGGTGTTATGGAACGTGACACTTTGACATCCTTGGAAGATGATTCATCCCAGTCTGCGGAGCTTATGTCCGGTCAGCCTTTGGCAAACCATAATTCTACATCATATATTGGTGTTATTGATTCAATTTGTTTCCAAAGTTATACACCTATTGCTTATAGTTATTACATAACAACAGGTAATGTAACTGCAATCCGCAACAAATTCAAACCTCTTGCTCAGCAGGAAGAGGACATTTGTAACTCAACCTATACAAATGGCTTCTGCGATATGTGTGGAAGATATAAGGCGGCAGAGCTTACAACCGATAAATATGACCTTAATGATGATAATGCTTCTGATAGCGTTTATGAAATTTCAAATCTGGGTGAGCTTTATTGGTTCAGAGATACTGTTAATAGTGGCAACACTACTGCTAACGCAGTTCTCACTTGTGATATTACCGATAATAATGGCGTTCTTGCAAGCTATGGTGTGTTGGCAGGGGATACATCCTCTTTCAGAGAATGGACACCAATAGGAAACCAGACAAATAAATATAGTGGTCACTTTGATGGCCTGGGGCATACAATAAATGGACTTTATATGTATGATTCCAGTGTTTCTTACGGTGGATTTTTCGGTTATACTGCTTCAAATGCAGTTATTGAAAAAGTCGGTATTGATGACTCTTATTTCTATGGTAATCAGTACATAGGCGGAATATGCGGGCGCAGTGATGGTAAAATAGATAACTGTTATTCTTTTTTCGCCGTTACAAGAGGTAGCTCCTATGTTGGTGGTATAGCAGGTTATACTGCTAACGGTACAGTGAAGAATTGTTATAGTGCAGGTATTGTTCAGGGGGATACATTTGCCGGTGGTGTTACAGGTAGCAAAACCACTAACGCAAGTATTTCGAATTGCTATTATCTTTTCAGTTCTCCGTCAGACGGCTCAGGTACAATTCAGAATGGTATAGGTGCCGCTTCAAGCGGTAGCGTAACACCGGATACTGCGAATGAAACTCAAGTTAAAACTGTTGACCAGTTTGCAAATGGTGATGTAGCTTTCTGTTTGCAGTCAGCTAATTCAGAGCAAATTTGGGGACAAAGTGTTAATACAGCTACTAATGCTCCGATATTTGATGAAAGCGGTAAATATAAAGTCAGTGCTGTTCCGGGTATGGATAGTTATTCTCTTGTCAGCATCGGCGATGTTGATGATGATGATGATTTGGACGTTCAGGACTATCAGCAACTTGTTAATAAGACTCTCTCGGACGAAAACTTTGCATACAAAGATATGCAAATTCTGGATATAGATGGTGACGGTGCACTTGATGTTCTGGACTGTTCTCTTATGGAACGCCTTATAAACGGTCACACAGTTCAAATAACTGTTTATTTGAAAGGTGATTTCGATTTTGATGGTGTGGCTTTTACGCCAAAAGATGTAAGTGCAATTAAAAAAGGTCTTATAAATCAGAATACTTTAAACACAAGGCAGAAATACGCTTGTGACCTGAATTTTGATGGTGTTCTTGATATCAAAGATAAAGATGTTTTGATCGAAAATAAACTCGCATAACTAAATTAACGAATTGTCAGGTCATATAAGGATTTTTTAAAAACGGATAATTAAAAACAAGAACCTCCCATGGTAGTGATAAGAAACTGCTTTGGGAGGTTTTGTTGTGTTTTATGTATAAAAATGAAAAGTCTGGTGTGATTTAAGTCGGTGAAGATGTGTTCTGCAAATTTAAACTGCACTTTTTGTAAAATGTGTTTATTATTGTTATGGAAATCGTTGACAAAAACAATATAATATATTAAAATGAAACTTGTAGTATTGTATATTTTATATAGATGCTGTTGTATTTTTTATCGAAAGGGTGTTTCTTTTGAAAAGGACAAAGATTTTATCAGTTCTTCTTGCCATGATCATTATGATGAGCAGCTTGTCCTGCTTATCAACTGTATCATTTGCAGCTACGGTTGATTTTGGCGGGTCGTATGATGAAAACGGAGATTTGAATGTTTTTTGGGAACTTGACGATATGGGAGTTCTCACTATTAACTCTAATGTTGATGGTTGCCCATGGTCAAAATATTCCGGGCAGATTAAAGAGGTTGTTATTAAAGAAGCTGTAACAACCATAAGTGGTCACGCTTTTTCGGATTTTCCTGAGCTTGTAAAAGTTACAATTGAAGGTAGTTATATCACAATTGGTGAAGGTGCTTTCCAGAACTGTGATAAGGTTACAGAAATTAATCTTCCTATAGTTTCCAGTATAGCTAACTACGCCTTTTACGATATGGATAGTTTGGAAAAGGTTGTTATCAAAGGTGGTTTGAGCACCGTAGGAAAGAACATTTTCAAGTCATGCGATAATCTTAAAGAGGTTATTATAAATAACGGTGCTATTACAATCGGCGAAGGTATGTTTGAGGATTGCGTAGCACTTGAGAGTGCTGTTCTTCCTGATAGTATCGAGAAAATCGAGCGTTTGGCTTTTGAAAATTGTAAATCACTTGAAAGTATAGTTATTCCTGACAGTGTAGAAACAGTAGGTGAGTATGCTTTTTATGATTGCACTTCTGCTAAAACTGCATACATAGGTCACAATGTTGCAACAGTTGGTGAGTATGTTTTCGGTAATTGTGCAGCTCTTGAAAGCGTAGAAATCAAGTGTGCAATGCCTGCTATCAGTGAAGGCATGTTCTATGGTTGTACTTCACTTAAAGGTCTTGAAAATCTTCCTGAAGGCGTAAAAACAATCGGCAAGAATGCTTTTTACGGTTGCACAAGCTTTGATGAAATCGATATTCCTGCAACAGTAACAGAAATTGGTGATTCAGCTTTCGCATCAACTGCACTTAAAACAATTGAGATTCCAAGCGGTGTTGAAGTGATTGGTGACGGTGCATTTACAAATTGTGGTGCTCTTTCTGCAATAAATGTTGCAGCAAAAAACCGTCGCTATGCTAGTGTTGATGGTGTTCTTTATGATGCAGAAATTGAGATCCTTATTTGTTGTCCTGCCGGAAAAACAGGTTCAGTTGTTATTACTGAAGGTGTTGAATCTATCGGTAGCGATGCATTTATCGGTTGCACCGGTATTACCGAGATTGAAATTCCTGCCAGTGTAACACAAATTGCGGCTAATGCTTTTAATGGTTGTGATGCTCTTGTAATCAAAACACCTTGTGATTCATATGCTGCAGATTTTGCAAAGCTTTATGCAATAAATACAGAACTTTTACATATAGAAAAAACAGATTGGATTATAACAGTTGATCCCACTTGTGAAAATGGTGGTGTCAAGGAAATTCACTGTGCTGCTTGTGGCTTTGTTATTGAATCAGGTTCAGTTGATTCAGTAGGTCATACTTACGATGAAGGTATAGTAACAACAGAAGCAACATGTGAAGCAGACGGTGTTAAGACATATACTTGTAAGAATGAAGATTGTGGCGTTACATATACAGAAGCAATCCCTGCAATC
>JAZNHK010000199.1:0-3215 GCA_045576915.1 Acutalibacteraceae bacterium | reverse complement strand
TGAACTCTCCAAACATACAAAAACTAAAATGCCTGAGGTGCTTTTCCTTTATGAAGATAATGAAACAGCATTAATGGGTATGACCTTCATAGAAGGTAAAAATGTTTTAAATCCCTTGTTTGTTTTCAAAAGCAAGGCACAGAAGCAAAAATTTGCCAACGATGTTATTGATACTATGTTAGAGTGGCATTCGGTAACAGTTGACAAATTCGGTGATATGGAAAATCCTGCATACGATAATTGGCGTGATTATTATATTATCGAAAAACAAAAGCCATTTCTTGATGGACTTTCAAAGCTTGCTGACAACGGAAAATTTAGCAAAAAGACACTTGCATTCCTAAAAGAAGCAACCGAGATTTATAATAATCTTCCTGACGAATCAGGGAAACCTGTTTTGATTCATGGTGATTTGAACATTATGAACATAATGGCAGACCCAAAAAGCCTTGAGCTTATCGGGATAATAGACCCAAGTGGTTCAATCTATACCGACAGAGAATATGATTTATTCCAGCTCCGTAATATGTGGGGCGATATATTTGGTCTTTACGATACATATAAAAGCAAGTACAAGCTTTCAGAATATACGGATTTCCGAGTTGCATATTATGGTGCAATGAATGAAGCATCCTGCCGTTTGAGTGGTGGTTTAATAATGCCTTTATGGGAAATCCTATGCAATAACAGGCTAAAAAAAGAAATGAAAAAATTGAAAGTTAAAAAATGACAGGAGAACATTATGAGCTACATAATGGATTTGAGAAAAGTGGTCGGGCACAGACCTTTATTACAAGTTGGTGCAAGTGTTATTGTGGTTGATGAGTGTGGTCGCATTTTGCTTCAATTACGCAGTGATAATAACACTTGGGGTTATGCCGGTGGTTCAGTAGAAATAGATGAAAAAGTTGAAGATGCAGCTAAGAGAGAGCTGTATGAAGAAACAGGCTTAATTGCTAAAGAATTAACTCTTTTAGGTGTATTTTCAGGAGAATGTATGCACAACATTTACCCCAACGGCGATGAAGTATCAAATGTTGATATTGTTTATATCTGCAAAAGCTACGAGGGTGAATTGAAATGTCAGACAGGAGAGGTAGAGAACCTAAAGTTCTTTGATATTTCTGCTTTACCTGATAACATTTTTAAGCCCAATTTACCTGCGATTGAAGAATATATTGTAAAGTATAAAACAAGGTGACGAATAATGATTAAAATAGATGCAGGGGATTTCTTCCTGGTTGAGCCTAGCGAAGAATATGCAGAGCAGATTGCTGAATATAAGCAGGCTTTTCTGGATGCAGATTCCTCAATGGATGGTTGCGGTCCTCTTCGCAGATGCGAGGACCCACTTACATATATTTCAGAGTGCAGAAAATACACATCACCCGAAACACTTCCTGACGGGTGGGTTATATCAACGCAGTTTTTCTACATCCGCAAGACTGACAATCGACTTGTGGGTATGATACAGGTGCGCCATTATTTCAATGATTGGCTTTCAAAGTTTGGCGGTCATATCGGGTATTCAATAAAACCAAGCGAAAGAAGAAAAGGCTATGCAACATCAATGCTCCGTGCCATTCTCCCGTATTGCAAAGACCTCGGTCTTGATAAAATACTCATAACCTGTATTGACGGCAACATAGGTAGCGAGAAAGCAATACTTAATAACGGTGGTGTTTATGAATCAACTGTATATGAACCTGATGGAAAACGCAATTTAAAAAGATTTTGGATAACATTGTAAAGGAAAAATTATGAAAGAAAACCCCATCGCAAAACACTATGACATTTTAATAAACGAAGGCAACGACCCTGTTCACGACCCCGCACCACTTAAAGCGTATATGGATAAGTGGGATGGTCAGGAGTTTATTGATAAAATGCAATTATCAAAGGAAAAGACTGTTCTTGAAATCGGTGTAGGAACAGGCAGACTTGCTGTTCGTACTGCACCACTTTGCAAGGCTTTTTATGGTATCGATATTTCACCCGAAACAATAAAAGGAGCTCAAAAGAACCTTGAAGAATACCAAAATGTAAATCTCATGTGTGATGATTTTATGACATATAATTTCAAACTTACCTTTGATGTTATATATTCATCACTTACATTTATGCATATAAAAGACAAACCAAGTGCTATAAACAAGGCTCGGCAGTTACTTAAAAATGGTGGTTTATTTGTGTTATCTACAGATAAAAACCAAGATAAATATATTGATATCGGTTCAAATAAAATTGAGGTTTATCCCGACACAGCGGCAGATATTACACGGTGCATAAACAATTCGGGTTTACAATTTCTTGAACACTATGAAACTGAATTTGCAAATGTTTTTATTTGCAGGAAATGAAAAAGGACAAAAAATGAAAATAATCAACACTTGTGAAAAAATTAAATCCGTTTTTGCAGATGGTTATGATATTAAATTGTGGCGTGAATATGCAGGTGAAATATCAAAAAATCTTACGTCAAAATGCGAAAACGATGCCAAAAACTATGATTTTGAAAAAGAGGTTCTGCCTGTTCTTGAAAATGCTTTGAATGAAGAAAAAATCGATTTTGTAAGCCGTAATTTTCAAATAGTAATTGACACTTTGAACGAAAATCTTTCAAAGCTTTTTGAGAGCGAGCCTGACATAAATATTATTCTTTATCTTGGACTTTGTAATGGTGCAGGTTGGGCAACTACACTTGACGGCAAAAATACCGTTCTTCTCGGTGTTGAAAAGATTATCGAGCTTAATTGGGGCGATGAAACAAATATGCGCGCCCTGATACTGCACGAAATCGGTCATTTATGGCACAAAATGAACGGAAATCTTTATATTCCTGATTTCACTAAACGCAGAAAAGCTATTCAGCAACTCTATCAAGAGGGTGTTGCTATGGTTTGCGAACAGATTTTATGTGATGATGAATTTTATCATCAGAATAAAGACGGTTGGCTTGATTGGTGCTATGACAACGAGAACGATATAAAGAAAGAATATCTCCGTTGCCTTGATGAAAAAGAAAGTGTTCAGGATTTCTTTGGCGATTGGCAGAGCTACAACGGTCATTCTGATGTGGGCTATTTTCTCGGTTGCCGTTTTGTGCGTCACCTTATGAAAAAGCAGACCATAAAAGAAGTTGCGAATATGAAATACAAGGTAATAAACAAAGCATTCACAGAGTTTGCAAACACGGTTATCGAACCTCTCAAACT
>JAZNHK010000198.1:0-16776 GCA_045576915.1 Acutalibacteraceae bacterium | reverse complement strand
CATAACCGATCCTGTCGGTTCACCTCTGCCCAATGGAAACACCTATAAGCTCAACCACGGAAAGCCTATGGGTAATTTTAAAACATCTTCCCCTATCAGCGGCGTTTTAATTTTAGGGATAGATAATCCTGTTAAACATTTCGATGGCAGAGTTGTTGCAATTTTAAAATTCCGTGATAATGGTGAACACAAGCTTATTGCTTCGCCAAAATCAAAAAGATATATCAATTGGGAAATTGATAATTTAGTAAAATTTTATACCGAAGGTCGTCCTTACACCCTTGAATGTTACTACGAACGTTCCTGCGGTGCGGTAGTCTTCCGCAAAATCAATGACGATTACCGCTATCTTCTTATACGAAATCGCCGTAGTTCAAACTGGAGTTTCCCGAAAGGTCATGTTGAACAGGGAGAAACTATGGAAGAAACAGCTATAAGAGAAGTATTGGAGGAAACCGGCTTACACATTGATTTAATACCCGCTTTTGTAAGTAAATCACAGTATTCAATACAAAACAAAATTCAAAAAACTGTTCAGATTTATGTTGCTACAACAAAGGATACTCAGACAAAAATTCAAGTCGAAGAAATTGAAGATTATATCTGGTTAACTTATGAAAATGCACTTAAAAATCTGAAATTTGAAAATGACAAGGCAATCCTTACCGATGCACACGATTTCTTAATAAAAAATAATTACATCAGCGAGGTACAAAATGGTTGAAAATATAGTAACAACAATAGTCGACTTTTTTCAGAACGATTTCCCACCACAGCTTGTCGCGTTTTTAGTATCGCTCTGCCCCGTCCTTGAGATTCGTGGCGGTATGATTGCTGCAAGGCTTCTTGAATTACCCTTTATACAAGCTTTTTTAATTTGTTATATCGGTAATATGATTCCGATTCCATTTATTCTTCTTTTCATAAGAAAAATATTTAAATGGATGAGAAAGTATGATTTTTTTGCAAAAATTGTGGACAAGCTTGAGGCTCGCTCAGAAAAGAAAAAAGACACAATTGTAAAATATCAGGAATGGGGCCTGCTTGCATTTGTTGCAATCCCCCTACCCGGAACAGGTGGTTGGACCGGTGCTTTAATTGCAGCTTTGATGGATTTAAGATTTAAAAAATGTCTGCCCATAATTGCTCTCGGAGTTTTTATTGCCGGTCTTATTATGTCACTTATTACATACGGAATATTTTAAATCAAGCACCGTCTTTTGACGGTGTTTATATTTAGGCGGTGATTTTATGTATTGTTATATTTTTGGTGCAATGCCGGTTGATGATTTTCCTTTTAACCCAACTGAAAATGACTTAGTTATCGCTGCTGATGCCGGAATAAACAACACTAAAAAATTCAATATAACACCCGACTATATAGTTGGAGATTTTGATTCATTAGGATACATACCCACTAGCAACAATACAATTGTTTACCCCGTCGAAAAGGATGACACAGACACCATTCTGGCAGTTAAACTAGCGTTGGAAAAGGGTTGTAAAAGCTTTCGTATCTTTGGCTGCATCGGTGGTAGACTTGACCACACCTTTGCCAATATACAAACCTGCGATTTCATACGTGAAAATGGCGGAAACGCAGTATTTTTCGGTAATGATGAAAATTTCTGTATACTAAAAAACAACAAAATTACTTTTTCAGAAAGAAGCTCCGGTAACATTTCTGTTTTTGCTTTAGAAAATAGCTCAGGTGTTACAATCAAAAACTTATATTACGAAATGAACAAAGGTGAGCTTACACCTGATTATCCTTTAGCAACAAGCAATAAGTTTATATCTGCAAAAAGCACAATATCTGTTGAAAATGGTAAGCTTCTTGTTATATGGGAAAAAAATAATATTGAATATACAATCGGAGGAAAAAATGAGTAATTCAATTAAAAATATTCAAGGTGCGATTTTTGATCTTGACGGAACTATACTTGATTCCATGCATATCTGGAGCGACATAGGATTGTTGTTTTTGAAAAACAAAGGAATTGAACCCGAACCCGGAGTTGAAGATAAATTTGTTACCATGAGTATGGTTCAGGCTGCTGAATACTATATAAAAAACATTGACCCTAAAGCTACTGTTATGGAGATTGTTAATGAGGTAAACTCTTTGGTACAAGGCTTTTACTTTAATGAAGTAATAAAAAAAGACGGAATAAAAGAATTTTTAGATTTCCTTAAAAACCGTGGTGTTAAAATGTGTGTTGCAACTGCAACTGACAAACATCTTGTGGAAAAAGCACTGGAAAGAAACGGTATTCGCGAATATTTTAGCGAAATATTCACCTGTGGTAGCGTAGGTGCAGGTAAGGATACACCGGTTATCTACAACGAAGCATTAAAACATCTTGGAACACCAAAAGTAAATACTTATGTTTTTGAAGATGCACTTTATGCAATTGAAACCGCTAACAAAGCAGGTTACAACATCATTGGCATAAGCGATGTTTCAGAAAAAGCTGACCCTGAAGACATCAAAAAGCTTTGCAATTATTTTATAAACGACTACTCAGAAATTTATCAATATTTTGAATAAGAAAAAGACTTGCTAAAAAACTTCATAGAGATTTTACACAATACAAAAACCGCATTTCTCAAATTATGAGGAACGCGGTTTTTGCTTTTAGTTTATATTTTTTTAAAATAGGTTATGAGATTTTACACTTAGAACAAAAATAATCCACGCTATCATCACCATTAAATGGTTGGATAGCGTGGAAAAAATCATATCAACTTTTACGAGGCTAAGGCTTTGTTAACAACATTCTGATAATCAGTAACATCGACAACTTCATCAGAATTGCTATCGGCTGCCATAGCGTAAGCACCGGTTAAATCACCGTTACCGTTTGAAGCACGTTCAACATCAAAGCAGTCAAGAACATCGCAAGCGCTGTCGCCATTGGTGTCACCATTGACAATAAGTGTATATTCAGTGGTCACATCACCATCAGTTACAGCAACTATTGAGCCTGTGCCAAGATATTCTTCATCACCAACAACAAGACTTGCGGTTACACTTGTTGTTGAAGTTGCAGGAATACTCAAAAGCTCCTCAATATCTTCAACGCCTGTTTTTGTTGCAAAAATAAGCTTATTGGTGTAATCAATTGTGCAATCATCGGTTCCAGCAATATCCATAATCACATAATTAAGTGAATTATCAATAGCATACTGCATTGCGTATGAATCACGATAACAGTATATTGTAAAATCACTTGCACAAGTGTAAAACGCCTTTGTACCTATGCTTGTTACACTTGCAGGGATAACTGCTTTTGATAACGAGGAACAGCCAAGGAAAGCAAGGCTTCCTATTCCTTGAACGCCATCTTCAATGATAACAGATGTTAAGCTTGTGTTGGACTTAAATGCACCTGTATTGGTATTCACTACTGTTTTGCCGTCAACAGAAGCAGGGATAAACATTGAAGCTGAGCTGCCTATATAACCTGTAATTTTACAGGTACCATTATCATTATCTGTGTAGGTGAAATTACAAATTCCGCATTTTTCAGAATAGGATTCTTCTTGCTTTGTTTCAGGGCAACGAGAGCATTTAAATGTATTTATATGAGGATGCTCGTCTGCTACTGAAAGGCTTTCGAAATCATGTCCTAAGGGCTCTACAACAGTTACATCCACAATTTCTTTATCGCATCCTATACAATGGTGAGATTTGCTACCATCTTCGGTACAAGTGGGCTTAACGTCAATAGTCCATTCGGTTGAATATGTATGACCTAAAGGTTCAACTACTGTAACATCAGCTTTATCGCCACAAGCTAAGCAATAGTGGGATTTGACGCCTTCTTCGGTACATGTAGGAGCAACATCAATCGTCCATTCTTCTGAATAACTGTGACCATTTGCAGAAACCTTTTCAGTTTCAACATCGCCACATACTGAGCAAGAATGATATCTTAAACCACCTTCGTTACAAGTAGGTTCAACCTCAACGACCCAATCACCATAGCTATGACCAAGTGCAAGGATTTCTTCTGTATTGATTATTTCAAAGCAATCAAGGCACCATTCATCCTTGTAACCGGATTCCGTACAATTAGGATTCTTTTCGGTTATCCATTCTGTGTTCAGGTGACCTGTTGCAGGGATTTCCTCGGTATTGATTAATTCAAAGCAATCAAGGCACCATTCGTCCTTGTAACCGGATTCCGTACAATTAGGATTCTTTTCAGTTATCCATTCAGTGTCAATATGACCGGTTGCAGGGATTTCTTCCGTAACCAACTTATTACAGATAGAACATGTATTATGCTTTGAGCCCGCTTCAGTACAAGAGGGTGAAGCGTCAATTACCCATTCACTGTCATAAGTATGTACGTGGTAGTGAATTGTGGCACTTGTGAGATAACCATTATTTGAACCTATTGATATATTTTTCCAATCAGCTTCTGTGCCACCATAATAAACATCTGTAAGGCTTGTACAGCCCCAAAAAGCAAATACACCTATAGTTGTCACACTTTCAGGAATTGTTATTGATGCAAGGCTTGAGCAATTAGAGAAAGCGCCCTCATCTACAGTTGTTACGCTATTGGGGATAGTTATAGAGGTAAGGCTTGTGCAACCATAGAAAGTATATTTACCTATACTTTTCACACTGTCGGGAATTGTTACTGATGTAAGTCTTGGACAATCATAGAAAGCCTCTGCACCTATACTTTTTACACTGTTAGGGATTATAATGGAGGTAAGGTTTGTGCAAACACAGAAAGCTTCCTTACCTATACTTGTTACCCCAGTTGGGATGCTGATAGAAGTAAGTTTTGTGCAATTATAGAATGCTTCCGCACCTATTCTTGTTACCGGCTTACCGTTATAAGTGGAGGGGATAACAAGTTCACCGCTGAAGTCTTCGTCACAATCCGTAATGGAATAAGATTCGCCGTCAGAATTCAATGTAAATGTTAAAATTTGGTCTATATAATGAATGCTAGCACTTGTGAGATAACCATTATTTGAACCTATTGATATATTTTTCCAATCAGCTTCTGTGCCAACATAGTAAACATCTTTAAGATTTTTCCAACAATAAAAAGCATTAGAACCAATAGATTTTACAGTATCAGAGATTGTTACGGTTTTAATATATAGCTTATAAGAAGAACTGTCCGTATAAAACAAATATCCCGGAATATGCTCAACACCATCACCGAAAACAACGTCTATACCTGAACCGGAAGTTCCGGCATTATAGAAAATAGTAGAATAGGCAGTGAAATCAGGTATATTTACTGCATTCCAATAAAGCTTCTGGAGACCTGTGCAATTACGGAAAGCAGAGCTACCTATACTTGTTACACTCTCAGGGATTGTTATTGATGTAAGACCAGAGCAACCAGAGAATGCATAATAATCTATGCTTGTTACACTATCAGGAATTGTTATTGATGTAAGACCTGTGCAACCAGCGAAAGCAGAATAACTTATACTTGTAACACTATTAGGGATTGTTATGGAGGAAAGACCTGTGCAACCAGCGAAAGCATTCAGTGCAATAGTCTTGGTAGCCGCTTTAATTTCATAGCTTCCGGATAATGTTGTTTCGGCTTCTATTAAATGGTTATCAATATATAAAACACCGTTATCCCAATTAGCAGTATTATTATAATATGCCGTATTATAGAAAGCAAATTCACCTATATTTGTTACACCATCAGGTATTGTAATTGATGCAAGGCTTGTGCAACCATAGAATGCATTATAACCTATGCTTGTTACACTATCAGGGATTGTGACAGATGCAAGTTTCTTGTAACCCTCAAAAGCACCGTCCTTGATATATGTTATACCATCAGGAATTACTAAATCTGTAACTAAAACATCATTCAAATATAAGTTTTTTGCATAAGCTAAAGGGCTACACTCAAAATTAATGTTACACCAAGAAGCAAGGTTAGTAATATAAATATTCTCAAGATTTAAACAGTCATAAAAATTTTCAGATCTTATGTCATTTACAGTTTCAGGAATTGTAAGTGATGTAAGATTAGTACAACCCCAAAAGGCGGCAAAACCTATACACGTTGTGTTTTCAAGAATTTCATATTCCGAGTCGGTTTTTGGTGAAGGATAGAAAACCAACGTATATGTATCATAAGGTAAATTTCTTCTATATAAAACACCATCATAAGAAAAATAATTTATATTATTCTCATCAACGTTTATTGAATAAAGACAAGGGGTAACATTGCCCATTGGGTCAAATACACTTACTGTACTAGAAAGGGTGATGCTCACAACATTATCAAAGCCAGAAAACGCCAAATATTCTACTTTTTGGACACCATTTCCCAAAACAATCTCTGTCACACTATTTCTTAATGAGTACCAAGGCTTTGAATCATAATAACAATCGATTATCGTAATACCAGATATGGTTAAGGTGCCATAGTCATCTAAACTCCATGTACCTCCGTCATACGTACCACTACGTGCGGCCTTAGCTTTAATTGCTAAAAGACCGTTGAAATTAATCCCACTAAAATCAATCTCGCCAAGCCCTATATAAGCAGAACTGAAAATGATTGTTATAGCAAGAAAAATTGATAAGCCTTTTCTAAATGCCTTTTTCATATAATTATCCCCTTAAAAATTATATAAATATAGAATTGCATATTATGTTACCATAATATTTTTAAATTTTCAATATTGTTTAAAAACAAGACCACTGATCAAAATGTTAAAAAAACATCCGAGACTCGCCCATAAAAGCGAACCACGGATGTTCCGAATGATTTTACACAATCATTAAAATTTATTCTTCTGTATTATTTTCTGAAGTAGTATTGGTTTCATCAGTTACAATTGTTTCGGAGTCAACAACATTCTCTTCAACAACATTTCCAACTGCTTCATCAACGGAAACCACTTCAGGTGTGTAGTTTTCATCCATAAGCTTAAGGAATTCATCACCTGAAATTTTTTCCTTTTTAATCAGTGTTTCTGCAATAAGAACGAGCTTATCGTTATGCACCGTAAGAATATTTTCACATTTATCAAAGCATTCTGTCATTATACGCTTGATTTCATCGTCAATCTGAGTTGCATAGGTTTCTGAGTAATTCTTTGAATGGGAATAATCCATACCCAAGAAAACTTCATCAGTATCCTTACCATAAAGCACCGGACCTAATTTATCACTCATACCATACTTTGTAACCATTGAACGTGCTATTTCTGAAGAATGTGAAATATCCTGTGATGCACCTGTAGAAATATCACCAAATGTGATTTTTTCGGCTACCCTACCACCCATTCCGGTAACAATTCTGTCAAGCATTGCTGATTTGAGCATATGTGAAGAATCTTCATCGGGTCGATAAAGAGTGTAACCACCAGCCATACCACGAGGTACAATCGAAATCTCATAAACAGGTTCACAATTTTCAAGATAATATGCTGAAACTGCGTGACCTGCTTCGTGATACGCTGTAATCTTCTTGTCTTTTTCAGTGTACTTACGTGATTTCTTTTCAGCGCCTACCTCAACCTTAATTGTTGCCTCATCAATTTCAGTCATAGTGATTGCCTTTTTATTACGCTTTGCAGCAAGAAGTGCAGCTTCGTTCATAAGGTTTTCAAGGTCAGCACCTACAAAACCAATTGTAGCGTGAGCAACACTCTTCAAATCTACATCGGGTGCAAGAGGTTTATTCTTAGCATGTACCTTAAGAATCTCTTCTCTACCCTTGAGGTCTGGTCTGCCAACTGTTACCTGACGATCAAAACGACCAGGTCTCAAAAGTGCAGGGTCAAGTATATCAGGACGGTTAGTAGCAGCAATAATAATTATGCCTTCATTATTACCAAAGCCATCCATTTCAACAAGTAACTGGTTAAGTGTCTGCTCACGTTCGTCATGTCCGCCACCCATACCGGCACCACGATGACGACCAACTGCATCAATTTCATCAATAAAGATAATTGAAGGTGAGCTCTTTTTAGCCTGGTCAAAAAGATCTCGCACACGAGATGCACCAACACCAACATACATTTCAACAAAATCTGAACCGGAAATGGAGAAGAAAGGAACATCTGCTTCCCCTGCTACTGCACGAGCAAGTAATGTTTTACCAGTACCGGGAGGGCCAACAAGAAGAACGCCCTTCGGTATTCTTGCTCCAAGCTCAGTAAATTTTTGCGGGTCGCGAAGAAACTCAACGATTTCCTGAAGCTCTTCTTTCTCTTCGTCTGCACCAGCAACCTGTTTGAAGGTTGTTTTTCTTTTTTCGTCTTTACCGAATTTAACACGTGCTTTTCCGAAGCCCATTGCACGATTGTTTTCTGAAGTAATTGAGTTGTTCATTTTCTTCATAAACATATAGCCCATAGCAATTGCAATTACCACACAGAAAATAATCGGGAGAAACTGCAACCAAACAGAATAGGAAGCACCTGAATTATAATTGAATTGAATGGGAGTTTTTGGATTTTCTCTGTTATATTCAACAACAGAATCGTGAATATCATCAATAAAGAGAGAAACATTTGGAACTGTATATTTCCCGGACGTACCATCTTTTAAAGTATAGGTTAAAGCACCTGAACCAATATTAAGGTCATATTTTGTAACCTCTCCATTATCAAAAAGCTCAATAACCTGATAATATTCAAGCTTGGATTTTCTTGGTGTATCGGAAGAATACACCGAAAGTAAAATAATAGGAATCAACGGAATAATGATATAAGGCAAAATAGCCTTAATTTTTTCAAATTTTTTAATAATCGGTCACCTCTTTAATCGTTATAAACAGACTCTTTTAAAACACCTATAAAGGGTAAGTTTCTGTAATATTCATTATAATCCAATCCATAACCAACAATAAACTCATTGGGTACTGAACAACCAACATAGTCAGCTTTTATATCAGCCTCTCTTCTCTCGGGCTTATCTACGAGTGTACAGATTTTTATACTTTTAGGTTTTCTTGCAGAAAGAATTTCTTTAAGATAAAAAAGTGTGTTACCACTATCAAGTATATCTTCAACAATAAGAAGGTCTTTGCCCTCAATGCTTTTATCAAGGTCCTTGATAATCTTAACAACACCACTTGATTTTGTACCAGAACCATAGCTGGAAACAGCCATAAAATCAATGTTACAAGGAATTGTTATGGCTCTCATAAGGTCAGCCATAAAAATAACAGAGCCTTTGAGGACACTTACAAGCAATAAATCCTTATCTTTATATTCTTCACTGATTTTTTCCCCCATTTCGGTAACAATCTTGTTTAACGCCTCCTCGGATAGAAGAACCTTTTTTATATCCTCAAACATATTTTTACCTATCATTATTTTTTCCCCTAACAAAAACAATATTATCAGAATCAGCTTTTACGCAACATCTTTTTGTTGCACCAAAACCTTGCACCCAAACAACGCCTATGTCATCAGCAATAACCGGTATAGTGTTTCTTTCTTCGATGGGTATATCTTCCTCGGTAAAAAGCTTTTTCAACGATTTGGTAACATTGCGATTTTTAAAAGTAAATTTATCACCGGGTTGCCTTGTTCTTAAAACAAGTTTTCCCACAACTGTATCATAGTCTACCATATCACAGTATGTATTTTGGTGAACAATTTTTGAATTATTTACAAATTTTTCCAATAAAATTGTGTATTTATTAAAATCTACAGAAAAAGGAATTTCATTTATAATTATCTTTGAATTTTCAGATTGCTCAATATTATCAACAAAAAAACGAAGGTAATCTTTTTTTACCTCTGCAAAACTGTTGCCGTAAATCTGGACTCTTCCACCTTTTTGTAATAAAGCTTGTATTTCTTTAACTTTTTTATTATCAGCCGATTTACCACAAAATTGAGAAATTACTTTAAAAAGAACCTCACTCGACACTGCTGATGGAGCTTCAAGCAATAATGCTCTATCATAAGTGTTTTTACCTTTTTGGGCTTTTACAATAACATCTTCTGATTTGGTGATTAAAAAGTCACTGACATCAGAGGCATTTGCACACAAGGAAGAAAAAGCATCAAGAAAAGACGGGTTTATTTCTTCAAAAATATTTAAAACATTGTGCCTGATTTTGTTTCTTGTATAGTCATCACTTAAATTCGTGCTATCAGTAACAAAATCAAGGTTATTCTCCTTACAATAACCTTCAATTTCAGTCCTTGAACAATCTAAAACAGGTCTTATAATGTTATCTCTGACAAACGGGATACCACATAACCCCTTCACAGTTGTGCCCCTTACCATATTAAAAATAACAGTTTCAGCATTATCATTGGCATTGTGGGCAGTTGCAATACAGCTATCAACATCACAAAAACTGTTGAATACCAGATATCTTAATCTTCTACCGCATTCTTCAAGAGTTTCTTTACTTTTTTTTGCTTCTTCTAAACAGTTTACTGCAACAACTTCAAAAGGTATTCCAAATTTTTCACAAAAATCTTTTGCAAAAAATTCATCCCTTTTTGCTTCCTCGCCTCTTATACCATGGTTAACATGAATTGCTTTAAGTGAATAGCCATATTCATTTTTAAAAGTATCGAGCAAATGTAGAAGGCAAACGGAATCCGCACCACCAGAGAAGCCTACAACAACAGTTTCGACATTTTCAAGCATACTAAATCGTTGCACAGTTTGCTTGAATTTGTTCGTAACAACCTTTGTAAAATTATTCATCTCTGTACTCCAATGTAGAGAAAAGAGTGAACTGACCATCCCAATGGAGCTTAATTCTATCCGTGGGCCCATGTCTGTTTTTAGCAACATCAACGTCCGCTTTGGTCATATCAACTTCTTCGGGATTTTGTGCACCGTTTTTATAATAACCTTCACGATAAAGCATCATAACAATATCAGCGTCCTGCTCGATTGAACCGGAGTCACGAAGGTCAGAAAGCATTGGTCGATTCGAAGATTTTCCATTTTTTTCAGGACCACGAGAAAGCTGTGCACAACAAACAACAGGAATTTTTAAATCCTTAGCAAGCATTTTAAGGCTACGGGTTATCTCCGTAATTTCCTGAACTCGGTTTTCTTTCTTTACTGCAGATTGCATAAGACCCAAGTAGTCGATAATAATACAATCAACATCTTTTGTTCTTTTAATCTTTGATTTGATATCAGGTACGGTTATTGTGGAAGTATCATCGAAATACAAATTACATTTTGTAAGTCTACCTGTAGCCTGGGCTATTCTTTCCCATTCCTCATCAGAGATTTTACCTGAACGAAGCTTATTGCTTTCCACACGTGCTTCTGTTGAAAGCACACGGGCAGCCAACTGCTCATTAGACATTTCCAACGAGAAGAAAATAACCTTTTTACCTGTCATACCAACATTTCGTGCAATATTCAAAGCGAAACTGGTTTTACCCATAGCAGGACGAGCACCAATAAGTACGAGGTCAGAGCGGTTGAGTCCTGAAGTGATTTCATCCAACTTAGAAAAGCCTGTGGGTATTCCTTTAAATTCATCAGCATTTTCCGAGGATATCTGTACAAGAGTGGGATAAACCTCAGAAGAAATAACATCACTTAATTTCTGAAGCGAACCCGCTGCCCTACCCTTACGGATATCATAGATTTTCTGCTCAGCCGAATCAAGAATTTTATCAGCTTCTGCACCACCATCAACAGCAGAATCAATTGTTTCCTTGGATATTCTGATAAGGGATCTAAGGAAATATTTTTCACGTACAATTTTGCAATAATTCTCAACATTTGCGGCACTGGGAACCATTTGGGCTAATTGGAAAAGATAGTTTTTTCCGGTTTCAACATCATAAGTTCCATCGCGACTAAGCTTATCAAGAATAGTAAGAGCATCAATTCTTGAGCCGATAGAATCAAGAATCATAATCGCATTCATAATTGCACTATGCTGTTCAATATAAAAATAATCCGGCTTAACATGGGAGAAAACAACCGTAACACACTCAGGGTTAATAAGAATTGAACCGATAACAGCCTGTTCAGTTTCAAGACTGTATGGTAAATCAATGCCATCAAAAGTAGGCAATTTATTTTTTTCAGCCATTTCTTTTATCCTTTCTAAAAAGTGTAAAAAACCAGTTTTATTCTTCCACAACCTGCACTTTAAAGGATGCAGTAACCTTTGGATGAAGTCTTACCTGGGCATTATATGTGCCAAATGCTTTAATATCATCAACTGTGATTTTTCTTTTATCAACTGTTACATTGAATTGTTTTGAAACAACAACGGCAATTTCCTTAGCGGTAACTGAACCGAAAAGCTTACCGTTAGCACCACCCTTAGCTTTAAGAACAACAGTATTGTTGTTGATTTTTTCTGCACTGAGCTTTGCTGCTTTAAGCTCTTCATCAGCCTTGAACTGTTCAGAGGACTGCTTATTTTTCATTTCCGAAAGAGTTTGTGCAGTTGCTTCTGCTGCAAGACCGCGAGGGAACAAAAAGTTTCTTGCATATCCATCAGAAACACTTACCTTTTCACTTTTTTTACCTAAGCCTTTAACATCTGCTTTTAAAATAACATCCATTTATTTTTACCTCCGTAGAATGATTATTTTGATAAATAATAAGAATCAATTGCTTTTTTGAGCAATAATTCCGCATTTTTAATATTGATATTTTTAATCTGTGCAGCAGCCATTGTGCTATGACCACCTCCGCCAAGATTTTCCATAATAAGCTGTACGTTTTCTTCACCGAAAGAACGTGCAGAAATCTGCACAAAATCTTGTCCGATATAAGACAACACAAATGAAGCCTTAACGCCTTGAACATTAAGCATTTCATCAGCCGCAGTTGATGTTATAATTCGCATATCCTTATTCACTTTCTCAGTAGATGAAATCATACAGGTACCATAAATCTCAGCAGAACTTAAGATTTCACTTCTTATGGCAATCATATCAGCACTAAGAGAAAACAAGCGTTTAACAATAACTGTATCTGCTTTATGCTCTCTTAAATATGCCGCGGCTTCAAAAGACCGCCTTGAAGTTCTTAATACAAAATCCTTTGTATCCAGAACAATACCTGACAACAATGCTGTGGCAACAACCGACGGAATAGTTTCCTGTATTGTTGAATATTCAATTAACTCGGTTACCATTTCACAGGTTGATGATGGTGAAGGATGATGATAAAAAATATCCGCGTCATTTATAAAATCATCTGAACGTCTGTGATGGTCAATAACAACCTTGGCTCCTGCTTTTTTGTATAACTCCGATTCGTCTACCAGAAGAAGTCTGTGAGTATCAACAACAAACAAAACTGTATCGTTATCACATTTCTCCAAGGCTTCAGTCAGAGAGATAAAAGAGTCAAAGCCACTATTTTTTGATTGCTCTATCAAAGCACCTGCTAATGTAGTTTTATCGTCATAAGCCACAAAGGCCGGTATGGCGTTAGCTTGTGCAAAAAACTGAATACCCATTGCAGCACCGATAGCGTCATAATCCGAGAATTTATGACCAACAACAATCACTTTTTTGTATTTCTTTATAAGTGTCGAAATCTTTGCTGCAGTCTGTCTGGGTGAAACCCTGGAATTATCGTTTGCAAGGTTAGACATACCACCAAAGTAAATGTAGCCATTGTCGGTATAAATAGCAGCCTGGTCACCACCCCTGCCCAAAGACATTTCCAAAGCTTTTTTTGCTCTTGTTTCACATTGGGAAAAATCATCACCGGTTCCAACACCGATAGAAAGAGTTGCATTAACCGTAGTGCCGCTATTCTTGTATTCCCTGACTTCTTTTAAAACAGAAAACTTGTTTTCCGATAATCTGTCAAGATTACGTTTTTCGCCAATAACAAGGAATTTACCGTTACCTGTCTTTTTGAGGATAAGCTTTTCTTCTTTAAGCCAGTCCTCAATCTTACTTTCAATACCGCTTGAAATCTGAGCAAATTTACTGTCCGTTAGCTGACGGGATAGCTGCTCAATATTATCAACAAATATTGACATAACAAATGGTCTTGAAAGCTCATACTCCGCTGCAGTTTCATTCAGATATGTATCATCAAAGAAATAAAAGCAAAGCATGGGTTTGGATTTGCTTTCAATCTTTGTGATAAATGCTGTAAATTTTCTGTTGTTATATTCACAGTCAATTTTCTTCAAATCTGAAAATTCAGCGTATTTATAATCAGGGAAAAAATCATATAAAGACAATGTACCTTTATGATTTTCAAGAATATCGCAGGTAAATTCATTATTGTACCACACGATATTCCCTTTTAAATCGCACAATAAACAGGGCAACGGAAAATCGTCAACGTTCCCCTTTTGCTCTTGTGACAAAGATTTGTTGACCTGCTTTATATATTTTCGGGTTGCTTTAAAAGATAAAAAAGAATATAGCACATTGGTCGCAAGCACGAAAACAAATATCACAAGAAAAATGAGAGCGATGTTGTTATTTATTGTAAAACTCACCACAGAAAACACTAACAGCAACAATGATGTCAGATACCCTGCGGGATTTTGATAAAACAACGCTGTTAATTTCATATTTTAACACCTTTAAACTTCTAACAAGATGGGCAAAATCATAGGATTACGTTTTGTCCTTTCGTACATAAGACGTGAAATTTCATCACGAAGCTTTGTATTCATGGCATTTATATCAAAGCTGTAAGGCGGGAAGCTATCAATAACTCTCATAGACACCTTAACTGCCTCATTCATCAAAAGCTCAGCTTCTTTGACATAAACAAAGCCCTTTGAAACAACCTCTGGACCGCTGAGAAGCTCACCTGAAGCACCATCAATTGTGGCTGCAATAATAATAATTCCGTCCTGCCCCAGATGCAACCGCTCCTTCATAACACGTGCACCCACATCACCAACGCCGTAACCATCAACATACACTTTACCATTGGCAACTGTGCCTGAAACAGAAATATTATTTTCTGTGGCTGAAATTTCATAACCGTTATCAGCAACAATGATGTTGTTATGGTCAATACCAACGCTTTCCGCAAGCCTTGCGTGATAACGAAGATGCTTTTGCTCGCCGTGAACAGGTATAAAATATTTAGGCTTAACAAGAGAGAGCATTATTTTAAGCTCTTCCTGACAAGCGTGGCCTGAAACGTGAACATCATACATCTTCTCATAAATAACCTGAGCACCAAGCTTCAGAAGGTCATTGATTACTTTGAATACTGTTTTTTCATTACCGGGAATAGGACGTGCCGAAATAATAACACAGTCATTATAACCAACACTGACTTTTCTGTGCCCACCCTGAGCCATTCTCGAAAGTGCCGACATAGGCTCACCCTGACTACCGGTTGTTACAATAACAAGTCTGTCGTCAGAATATCTTTTAATTTCGTCAATACCGATTAAAGTATCATCAGGTATATTTATATAGCCTAATTCGGATGCAATTGAAACAACATTTTCAAGGCTTCTGCCTGAAAGAGCAACCTTACGGTCAGTTTTAGCGGCGATATCAATAATCTGCTGAACACGATGCAGATTTGATGCAAAGGTTGCAATAATAATTCGCCTGTCGCCCGCTTGGTTAAACAGATTTTTGAAGGTTTCACCAACCTTACTTTCGCTTTGAGAATAACCGGGTTGCTCTGCATTGGTTGAATCTGAAAGCAAACATAAAACGCCCTCATTACCCAATTCTGCAAAACGGGAAAGATTTATAATACCACCATCAATGGGACAAGTATCAATTTTAAAGTCACCGGTTTGAACAATTGTACCTGCTTCACACTTGATTGCTAAAGCAACAGCATCCGGGATAGAGTGGTTCACCTTTATAAATTCAACCTCAAAATCACCGAGATTAACAGTGTCACCTGCTTCAACAACGTGGATTTTCACCTCATGTTCAAGCTTATGCTCACTGAGTTTACCATTTATAAGACCAGCAGTTAAAAGAGTTGCATAAACAGGAATATTAACCTTTTTCAAAAGGTAACTCAAAGCACCGATATGGTCTTCGTGACCATGAGTGATTACAATACCTTTAACCTTATCAATATTTCTTTCAACATAGGTGAAATCCGGAATAACAAAATCAACACCTAATTGGTCCGATTCAGGGAAAGCGAGACCGCAATCAACAATCATCATTGATTTTCCGTATTCATAGCAAGTCATATTCTTGCCAACCTCGTTAATACCGCCCAGGAAAGAAATTTTAACAGGGGCTTTTCTTTTAGGGGGTGTTATTTTTGAATAACGAGAGGCATTTTTTGTTGCTGATTTTGTATTATTCTTCTTTTTTGAAGCTCCTTCAGTTGTTTTTTTCTTCTGTTTTGTAGTGTTTTTTGAAGCATTCTGCTGCTTTGTTTTTTTAGCAGTATTATTTGTCTTATTAGAATTGCTTTTATTCTGCACAGAAGCTTCAGAAGAGTTCTTTTTCTTCTTGTTTTCTTTTTGCATAAAATTCTCCTAATATTTTGGAATTTTTAATATGTAGAGCCGTCAGAAACAAGACGGCATAATAACCTAGTTTAGCATTATATTATAATACTATTATTTACTTATAATGTCAAGTAGAATCATCCGTTACAAAATCTGATACAAAATCGCATATTTCTTTAGCAAATGAGATGTCAGAAGCTGCAGCAAACACCTTTATTTCCTTATCCGACTCCCCCACCTTCACTTTTACAAAAACGTTTTTGAAAGTAATACAAAAATCCTTTTTATCAACTCGTGCATTTTGAAGTGCATTGATTTTTTTAGCTACTATCCCCGGCTTAAAATCTATTGTATTTTCTCTTTTTATTACATAAAA
>JAZNHK010000197.1:0-23878 GCA_045576915.1 Acutalibacteraceae bacterium | reverse complement strand
CCTTGGGAATGTCCCTTTTAAGTATGGCATATAGCCTTTACGGAATTTCCGTTGTTGCAGGCTACAGCATTTCCTCAACGGTTATGAATCTTGCTAATATTTCGTTTATTTCTCTTGGCGCAAGCATAGGCATTATAATAGGCAAGCTTTTAGGTGCTGACAAATTCGAAGAAGCTGTTGATGCTGACAGAAAACTGATTGCTCTTTCGGCTTTCACAAGTGTTGTTATAGGAATCTTTGTTTTTATCATCGCAGATAAAATCCCTGATTTTTATAACACTACCGATGAAGCAAAAGCCTTTGCCGCTTATTTCATAAAAGTATGTGCTATATTTATTCCTGTTCTTTCTTTTGCAAACTCTTCATATTTTACAATAAGAAGTGGTGGTAAAACCTTGATTACCTTCCTTATGGACAGCGTATTTATAATGTTTGTAAGTGTGCCCTTTGCGTTCGCTTTCAACCGTATTTTCAATTTACCGATAGAAACAACTTTCTTCTTGGTACAAGCTATTGATATTATAAAAGTTATAATCGGCTTAACACTTGTAAAGAAAAAGGTCTGGCTCAACAACATTGTAAACACAGACTAAAATTCAATAAAAACTAACACAAATAAAAACAGACGTTGTACCCTTTGAGATACAACGTCTGTTTTATTATAAATTTAATTATTTAACTGCGTTTTTAAGAGCTGCACCTGCTTTGAAAGCGGGAACTTTAGCTGCAGCAATTTTGATTGTTTCGCCAGTTTTGGGGTTACGGCCTTCTTTAGCTGCTCTTTCACGAACTTCAAATGTACCGAAACCGATGAGCTGAACTTTTTCGCCTTTTGCAAGAGCCTCTTCAACTGATGCGAAAACTGCTGCTACTGCTGCGTCTGCGTCTTTTTTTGAAATACCTGCTTTTGCAGCAACTGCTGCAACGAGTTCTGTCTTATTCATTTTAAAATCCTCCAAAAATAATTTTTGTATTTTCCAAACCGTTTAATGGGTTTAATTTGGACAAGTTAATTCTGCTTTTTCGCTTCATCCCAGAGTTCATCAAGAACCTCTATGGATGCAGTTTTCATATCAATACCTTTACTGTTAGCTAGTTTTTCTGTAGCGGTAAATCTCTTCATAAATTTCTGTGTAGCTTTTTCGAGAGCTGTTTCTGCATCGCAACCACAGAAACGAGCGGTATTAACAACTGAAAAGAAAAGGTCGCCCAATTCATCTTCAATATGTGCTTTATCCCCTGTTGCAAGAGCTTCCTGAAGTTCTTTGCTCTCTTCTGCAATTTTATCAAAAGCACCTTGAGAATCTCTCCAGTCAAAACCAGCTTTTCTAGCTTTCTCCTGAACCTTCTGGGCTTTCATAAGAGCTGGGTATGTGGCAGGGATTGCCGCCATAGCCTCACCCTGGTTTTTTTGTTTTTTGGTCTGACGTTTGATATCGTCCCAATTTTTAAGAACCTCTCCCGTTGAACTAACGGTAACGTCGCCAAAAACATGGGGATGCCTGATAATAAGCTTCTGGCAGATATCATTGGCAACATCGTCAATCGTGAACCAACCATCTGTACGAGCCATATCGGAATGCATAAGCACCTGCAAAAGCACGTCACCCAATTCTTCCTGCATAAGCTCTTTATTGTTTGTGTCTATAGCTTCAATAACTTCATAAGTTTCCTCAAGGAAATTCTCTCTGATTGACTGATGAGTTTGCTCCATATCCCAAGGACAACCGCCCGGTTCACGAAGAATTCTCACAATATCAACAAGGTCATTGAACTGATATTTTTCTTTAAAATTAAAATCAACTGCCATAAATTACATCCTCTATTTTAACCGATAAGCTTATATTTTTCAAGTATTTTTGCCAATTTTTCCCCTTTTGGAAGCATTAAAATGTCATCTTTTACCAATGTTTTCATTAAAAGAACGGAAATTGCATAAACAAGTACCGCAACACCAATAGAAACAAGGCAAGCAAGGGTGTGACCGTTAAGTCTTGAAGACATATCTCCAAAAGTCATAACATTACATAAAACTACATAAGAGCCGTATGCCGCACCACCGCAAAGAACCGCTGCAACAAATGGTTTCACAAGAACAGTTTTAATATCAATTCTTACACCGGTTTCTTTACGAAGAACAATGTAGTTATAAATGATACAAATAAGATAGAATGCCGCTGTACCGAAAACCGCACCTTTAACATTGATTTCGGGAATACCGATAAGAATATAGTTAAGTCCGATTTTGAAAACGCAACCCAATGCAAGGGCCTTTGCAGGAACATCTGCCCTACCGATTGCCTGGAGGATATTAGTAAGGGGCGATGAAAGAGTAAGTATCCCCATCATAATACCATAAAGTGCAAGAACAGGTGCTGCAATAGGAACACCGCTTGCAGCCTTACCGCCACCATAAAGAATATTGAGAATTGGCTCTGCAAGGGCTAAGAAACCTGCACCGGTAGGTAATGCTATAAGCATTGTAATTCTGAAAACGGTATTTACTGAACCGTTAACTGTTTTCATATCTTTTTTAGCAAGAGCACCCGAAATAACGGGAATTGCACTTACTCCCAAGGTCATAACAATTGTGGGAATAAGATTTCTGAAAGAAGATGTCAAATCATACGCACCAAAAAGGAAGGTATGAACTTCATTTATAGGCGTGGAGCTTGCGGCAATGGATTCACCATAAAGACCCATAATAGTGTCATAACCTTTTTCAACAACATCGCTCAATCGATTCTGAATCATAAGCGAGTCAATGAAGTTTGTAATATTAAGAACAACCGAACTCATAGCAGTAGGTACTGCAATTGCTACAAGGTCTTTTATTGTTGCCTTTTTGGGTGAAGCCAAGGGCGAATTTACGAGCATTTCTTTTGTGATGCCATCTTTTTTTATTTTATGACGAAGCACTGTAAACAAAGCACCAATAGCAGTACCTAATGTAACGCCTAAAATTGCTACTGCCGCTTCCATTGCACAAACCACAGGTTCATCGGTAGACTTAATTGCCTCCCCGAAGAACAAACCATTTGTTGAAATCTGTTTTTCTGCGTACTTTTCAACGCCAAGCAAGAAAACAATACCGAAAACCAGTTTACCCAAGGATTCAATAACTTGAGAAACGGCCGTGGGATACATATTGTTAAGGCCCTCATAGTAGCCCCTGTATGTACTCATAATACAACAGAAAATTATTGATGGAGCAATTGCAATAACGCTTAACAAAGCGTTGGGGTTATCAACAATGTTAACGTATGGCTTTGCAGCTAAAAGCAGAACACCTGTCCCCAGAACACCAAGACCCAGGAACAACGGGAAAGTAAGTTTCAAAACCTGTTTAACATCACGATATTTGCCCAAAGCCACGTTTTTAGAAACAATTGCAGATATCGCTACAGGTAACCCCGCCATAGATATGGCATAAACAGGCACATAAATACTATAAGCGGATGCATAATATCCATTAGCAAGAGTACCCATAATATTCTGCAAGGGTATCTTATATACCGCACCAATAACCTTCACAAGAGCAGTTGCAATAACAAGCACCATTGCACCACCCAGAATATTCTGTTTTTTGTTTACTTTGTCGGACATTTCTTACTCCTTTCCGATAAATTCTCTTAAAAGAGAATCTTCAGGCACTAAAGACGAATCAATTTGAGGAAATTTATATAAAGAACGAATCAGTCTTTGTGATTCTTTATAAAATTCTGATTCTTTACTGACACCCATCAATAAATCTGCCGCCAAATCTTTTAAAACACATGTTTCATAAAGATGGATTGTGTTAATTTTAATATCCGCATTATCTTTATAGGGAAAAAGATACGCATCCTCACCATATCGGACTGTAATCCACATTTTAAAGGTATCTTCAACAGAGTTTCCGCGGAATTTGTAATCTCTTACCATACGGCGGATAAATCTTATATTTCGTTTATTAAGGATAATATTTTTCTTTTTATCATAAATCCTCGAAGAAACGCTGATATATATTTTTAAAAGTCTTTCTTTAGGAAGATGTTCAGTTATTACAGGATTAAGTGCGTGAAGACCTTCCACAATAATAACATCTTTCTCCCCTAATTCGAGCTTGTTATATTCCTTTTTTCGTGTACCGGTAAGAAAATCAAATTCAGGCATCAAAGCAACTCCTGTTTCCAGAAGGGTTGACATAGTTTTTTCAAAGCAAGCTATGTCAAGAGCTTCAACAGTTTCATAGTCCGGTGTCCCATCAGGGAAACGTGGGGAATCCGCATTATCAAGATAAAAATCATCAAGTGAAACAGTATGGCTTTTAACACCTGTTTCAGCGAGAGCCTGACACAGCTTTTTAGCTGTTGTTGTTTTGCCGGAGGAGCTTGGTCCTGCAAGCATAACAATTTCTGTTTTTTCGCTTTCAGCTATATCTTTTGCTATTTTTTTTATTTTGTTATTATATCTTTTCTCACATTCCCAAATAAATTTTTCAGGATTGATTGCATTTTCAACAATATATTCCAAGGTATTATTTACATTAGCCATAGTTTCACCACCCTATATATATTATTTGTTATAAAAACTCTTCATTCTCTCTTTTTTATCTATTATTTCATCAAATCTTGATATGTATTCAAACGGGTATTTGAAATTGAAAATTCTTTCTATAACGCTACCGTCTTCTGTACGAAGCTTTGTTACCGCACCTGCCCCGACAGAGAAAATACTCTGATATTCTTCCATCATAAGAACATTGTAAAAACACTCTTTATCCTTTTTGCACCAACCAACATTTTCAAGGTTACCAAGAGCCTTGCTCTGACGATACATATAATATGGATAATATCCGTTTTCTGTAAGAGTTTTCTGTGCATAATCCAGCATTTCCATAATATCCTTATCGGAAACAGAATCGCTCTCATTTTCTGTAACAAGTGTTGAGGAACGTTTAAGAGCCAGAGTATGAACAGTTATGTTATCTGAACCCAGTTCAATCGCTCTGTTTACACTGTTTTTAAAATTATCAACAGTATCCGTTGGCAAACCTGCAATCAAATCCATATTTATTGCATCGAAGCCAACCTGACGAGCCTGAAGATATTTTTCTTCCGTTTGTGCCGTTGTGTGTTTTCTTCCTATGGCATTTAAAACATTATCTGAAAATGTCTGTGGATTTATACTTATCCTGCCAACATTATGCTGTTTAAGAACTTCTAACTTTTCTTTTGTTATTGTATCAGGTCTGCCCGCTTCAACAGTGTATTCAAGGCAATCTGATAAATCAAAAACATTTTCAATATGCGTTAAAACTTTATCCAATTCATCCTTTTCAAGAGTTGTAGGAGTGCCTCCACCCCAATAAACACTTGTAAGTCGCAATCCGTTTTCCTTTGCCATTTCAGCAGTAAAAGTAAGTTCTTCCAAAAGCTTTTCAATATAGTCCGGTATAAGACTCTTTGCTTTTTCAGAGTTTATTGAATGAGAAACAAAAGAACAATAACTGCATCTTGTGGGGCAAAAAGGTATGCTTATATAAAGGCTATAAGATTTTTTGCCTGCTTTTTCAATTACTTTAAGTTCTGTTTTTGCAACACTTATTGCAAGGTTGGTTTTTTCCTCAGAAACCTTATAGGTATTCAAAAACCAATCTCGTGCATTTTCTTCGCCGTACTGAGAAAGTCTTTTTACAATAAGCTTTGACGGTCTAACACCTGTGAGTATACCCCACTTTGGAGTAAAACCACACATGTTGCAAAGCAAATCATACGCCATAAGCAAAAGCTCAAGCTCTAAATCCTCACATTCCGATTTATTTATCGCTTTCGCTTTTCTCTCAGTTTTTCCGTTAAGAGAAAGCTCGGCAGTAAGGGTAAGCTTTTCTTCACCATCAATGCGTGTTAAAAGATAGTCCTCTTCTGTTTCACTGAACTGTGTATATTCAATTATTTTTTCAAGAGGGAAAAATAATCTTAAAAGTTTTTCCGCTTCATATCTGAAATTATGGTTAATATAATATAAATTCATCGCAAATACATATTGTTTCTTTTTTCATAGCCTATTGTAGAGTCCGCACCGTGACCTGTATAAATAACATAATCATCAGTAAAGCTTTTCATCATATCAAGTGTTCTCATAAGTGCAAAAGCATCGCCACCCTCAAAGCCTGTGTTGCCAACACTACCTCTGAAAAGTGTATCCCCCGTAAAAATAACCTTTTGGTCTTTTAAAACGTATAAAACACCACCGGGTGTGTGTCCGGGAGCATCTACAACTTCAACCTTTGTATCACCTATTGAAAATCCATCTCCACCGGAAAACTCCACATCAGCAGAACAAGGCTCAAAATCCATCTTAAAAATAGTAGCCATAGCGAGTCTGCCATCTGCAAGATATGAAACATCTTTTTTTCCGATACAAACCCTTGCATCAGGATAAGCTTTTTTTATTTTTGAAACACCGCAGATATGGTCAAAATGACCGTGGGTACAAAGAATATATTTCAACTCTTTCATACCTGAACGCTCAATTGCACTTTTGACAGCCTCATTAAATACACCCGGGTCAATGACTGCACCGATTTTTGTCTGCTCATCGCAGACTACATAACAGTTAGTTTCAAGTCTTCCCACGGGAACACATTCGATAAACATTATTTCCCACTCCAAATATCTGTATCAAAACAAATTGTCACAGGTCCGTCGTTAATAAGCGAAACCTTCATATCAGCAGCAAAAATACCTTTATCAACTTTTCTGACACCATTCTTTTTAAGTTCTTCGCAATAATATTCATACAGACGATTTGCATTTTCAGGAGCTTCACTATCTGTAAAAGACGGTCTGTTTCCCTTTTTGCAATCAGCACAAAGAGTGAATTGAGAAATGGCAAGAATCTCACCATCAACATCAATAACTGATTTATTCATTTTGCCGTTTTCATCCTCAAAAACTCTTAAGGCTGCTGTTTTACGGGCAAGAAGCTCTGCTTCTTTTTCTGTATCGCCTTTAACAACGCCAACAAGTATCATATAGCCTTTACCCGATTGGCCGACAACCTTCCCGTTAACTGCAACTGAACTTTCGATAACTCTTTGAATTACAGCTCTCATCAGTTTTTGCTCCTTGTAACATTTTCAACACCGCTGATTCCCTTTAATTTTGAAATGACAATATTAAGGAAATCTGTACTTTTTACAGTAATTGTAAGATATATGAAAGTATTTCCGTTTTTAGCATCTCTTGTATTGATAGCGTTAATCATAACACGCATATCTGCAAGAACAGTGGCAACATCCGCCATCATAGCAACACGGGATTCACATTCAATTGCAAGACTGGCTTTGAATTCTTTTGATTCTGTTCCGTTTTGCCAACGTGCACTGAGCCATCTGTTAGGCTCTTCGCAATTTGTAATGTCTTCAGGCACATTGGTGCAATCTCTTTTATGAACAGAAACGCCATGACCACGGGTTATAAAACCAATTATCTCGTCACCCGGAATTGGTGCACAACAGCGAGAAAGCTTAATAAGGCAATTATCTATACCATCAACAATAACACCCTCACCTGCGGCACGTTTTGTTGATTTATTATCCTCTGAAACTTTTATTTTTGCAGGCTGGCGTGAGGTAACGATTCTATGATATTCATCTCTAACAAAGGGTATAACTCTTGATACAGGAATACCGCCATAGCCCAACGCTGCATAAAAATCATCAACGGTAGCACAATGCTGACGTTCAGCAAGGACCTTTATAAGACTCTCAAATTCCTCTTCAGTAAAACGGATTTTGTTGCGTCTTATTTCTCTTTCCAGTTCAGCTTTACCCTCAACAATATTTTCTTCTCTGCGTTCTTTTTTAAACCAGGAACGGATTTTTGTTTTAGCAGAGCTTGTTTTTACTATGTTAAGCCAGTCTCTGGAAGGACCTTTACCTTGTTGTGACGAGGTAAGAACTTCAACAATCTCACCGGTCTGAACCTTATAATCAAGAGGAACTATTCTGCCACCAACCTTTGCACCCACCATCTTTGTACCAACAGCGGAGTGAATAGCATAAGCAAAGTCAATAACTGTTGCACCCATAGGAAGATTTATAACATCCCCCTTTGGTGTAAACACGAAAACCTCCTCAGGAACAAGGTCGCTTTTGATTGTGGAAACAATATCCTTTACATCATCAGCATCCTTCTGGTCTTCAAGAAGCTGTCTTATCCAGACAAGTCTTTCCTCAAATTTCTGAGTACCATTAAGTCCTAATTTATATTTCCAGTGAGCCGCAATACCAAATTCAGCAGTATGGTGCATATCCCATGTTCGAATCTGAACTTCAAAAGGAATTCCGGCTTTACCGAGAACTGTTGTATGAAGAGACTGATACATATTGGGCTTCGGAGTAGAAATATAGTCCTTGAATCTACCGGGAATCGGAGTAAACATATCGTGTATAATGCCTAGACAGTCATAGCACTGAATTGTGTTGTCAACGATAATTCTTACGGCATACACATCATAAATTTCATCAAAATTTTTGTTCTGTATATACATCTTTCTGTATATACCATGAACACTTTTTATTCTGCCCTCAAGCTTTGCTTCCGGTACAACCTGACAAACTCTGTCAGAAATTTGTTTTTTTATAGTTTCAAGAAATTCTTTATGAGATTTACCCTGACGTGAAAGTGCATCTTCAATTTCTTTATATGCAATAGGGTCAAGGTAGCTTATTGCTTTATCTTCAAGCTCTTCCTTAATTGCTCGGATACCTAAACGATGGGCAATAGGTGCATAAATCTCCAAGGTTTCCACAGCTTTATCTCTACGCTTCTGCGGCGGCATAAAGTTAAGTGTCCTGATATTATGAAGTCTATCTGCAAGCTTGATAATAATAACCCTGATATCCTCTGACATAGCAAGAAGCATTTTTCTTACGTTTTCTGCCTGCTGCTCTTCCTTATCTTTGATATCCAACGGAACTTTACCCAATTTTGTAAGCCCGTCAACAAGTGCACAAACCTCAGCACCGAACTCTTTTTTTACTTCTTCAAGCGTTAAATCTGTATCCTCAACAGTATCGTGAAGCATTGCCGCGGCAACGGATTGATAATCCATTCCATATTCCAGAACTATTTTTGCAACGGCGACAGGATGGATGATGTATGGTTCACCTGAAGAACGTTTCTGCCCTTCGTGACGTGCATTGGCTATTTCAAAAGCTTTATCAATAATTCTGGCATCTTCCGCACCAAAAACTTCAATCGCTTGTTCCTTAAGTTCATCATACATAAGCTCTACTGACATATTTTCATCCATTCAAGCCACCTCCTTGAATTTATTATGTTGAATTTGAATAAATTATATGTTTGCTTTTTTGAAAATCTCACTATTTTCAAGAGGATTTTTTACAATTTCCGAGGGTAATGTATATTTACCGTCTTTTAAAATTAAAATGCCTAATTCAGATAATACATCAAGAGAAATCTGACAGGCTGCTGTTTTTTTAGAAGGTAATTCCAATCTGTGACAAAGTATTTCAGAAGAGAAGTTCCATCCGTTGTTGGCTTTTATAAATTTATAAACATTTCCGCAAAAATCTCTGTTTATAGCAAGCCATTCTCTTTTTTCCTCAGGTATATGCAGCGTTGCACAAAAATCCTCATAATCACGCAAGGAGGAGATAACCTCATCATCAGATGTACCACTCAATTTGATGGCTTTTGCCTGAATGCTGACCTGAGTTTTTCCCTGAAACTCATTTTCACTGAGCTTCACCGCCAAATCTACCACATCACCTATTCTGTATGGAAAATCTTCAAGAGAAACCGAGAACATTATTACAGTTATAAAAGCACCTTTTCTTTTCAAAGTTATTCTTATGTGCTTACCTGCACCTACCGGTTGAATTGCAGAAATTTCCATATTATAAAGGCCAAACATAGGCTGAGGATTATCTGCACCAAAAGGCTCAAGAATTTTGAGAGAAGAAAGCATATCCACCGTAATTGAAGATGGATTGAGTTTGCAATCTATTTTAAGAACCGGCACCGCATTTTCTGCATTTTGAGCATACTCATTTATTTTTTCTATAAATTGCTCTATTTTATCACTCTCAACAGTTAAACCGGCTGCAAGAACATGGCCACCATACTGCACAAGAATATCTCCACAATATGAAAGTGCATCATAAAGGCTGAAGCCATCAATACTTCTTCCGCTACCCTTTGCAACATCTCCATTTTTAGAAAGAATAATGCAAGGCTTTCCGTATCGCTCTACAAGGCGTGATGCTACAATACCAATAACACCCTGATGCCAATCTTCACCATCAACCACAATAACCTTATTGTATTTTATGTGTGGATTTGCTTCTATATATTCTACTGCAGATGCTGTTATCTGAGTTTCAATTGCCTGTCGTTGTGCATTTGCTTCAGAAACCTCTTCTGCAATTTCTTTTGCTTCTGCTTTATCCGTTGTCAGAAGAAGCTTTAAGGCTCTTTCTGCGGAACCGATTCTGCCTGCCGCATTTATGCGTGGTGCAATTCTGTATGCAACCGCAGAGGAATCAAGTGCACCTGTTGCACCACTGACTTCTAAAAGTGCTTTAAGACCTAATCTTAAAGTCCCTTCCTCCAGAGCAGCGTTCATAAAAGCAATTCCACTTCTTACTATTATTCTGTTTTCACCTTTAAGAGAAACAATATCCGCCACAGTACCCAAAGCAACTATATCGCCATATTGCTCCAGAAGTTCATAGCCTTCACTATCGTCAAGGGCACAAATAAACTTAAAGGCAACGCCAACACCGGCCCAATCAGAAAACTCGCAAAGTGAATCTTCTCTATGGGGGTCAACAACTGCAACCGCATCAGGCAAAACATCACCTACACGATGATGGTCTGTGACAACAACATCTATGCCCAGAGTTTTTGCATAGTTAATCTCATCAATAGCACTGATACCATTATCAACTGTTATTATTATATTTGTCCCTCTACTTTTTAAAATGTCAATTGCACCCAGATTCATTCCATATCCCTCACCGGAACGGTCAGGAATATAATAATCTACATTTGCACCTCGGGATGTCAGGTAGGAATACAAAAGAGCTGTCGATGTAACACCGTCGCAATCATAATCACCAAAAACAGTAATTCTCTCACCATTTTCAAGTGCAATATTTACTCTTTCAACTGCCTTTTCCATATCGGGTAAAGTGTAGGGGTCAATTAAATCAGTATCATATAAAAAGCTTTCAACTTCAAATTCATCTGTCATTCCACGAGCACAAAGAAGAAACGCTGCAAAAGGCTCAACACCACAGTTTTCTGCAAGGGTTGCCGCCGCATCTCTATCACACTTGGAAACGACCCATTTCTTTCGATTCAAAAAATCACCCTATTTTATTTTTACAGTTCATTGTAACATAAAACCCTTGATTTTGCAACGAAAATCAAGGGTTTTATGCTTATATTACTCCAAAAAATTTCTTAACAACAGGCAATATCAAAAAGTCTGTTTTTCTGAATGCGGTGCTATGGCCACCGTTTAAAACCATAACCTCTTCCGCTCCTTCAACTGCTTTAGTAATTTTTCTTGAATGACTGCGTTTTATCATATCAAACTCACCGAAAACATTAAGGAAAGGAACTTTAATCGCAGAAAGCTTTTTATAATTAAGCTTGGGTTGACCTACCATCATACCCTCAATCTCTCTTCTTCTTATCATTTCAGGGTCTTTTGTAAGTGCTGCTTTAATAGCAAAAATTCTGTGGTCTTTGATAATTCCCAACTGGTCGCCCGTTTTTGTGCCTCTTGTGTTAAGGTTAGAACCAAAAACTGCAAGACGCTCCACATATTCAGGATAAGTAACCGCAAAGCACATAGCAAGATTACCACCATCGGAAAATCCGCAGAAACCTGCTTTTTTAATGCCCAAATAATCCAGAAGAGCCTTTAAATCATCGCAGAAAAGCTCAAATGTAAGCTTTTTATCGCCTAAAGGGGTATTGCCTGTTCCTCTTGTTGAAAAACGAATAATTTTAAAATGCTCTGAAAGTGGTCTGTATAAATCTCCCTCAAAGCAACGGTAATCTCCACCGTTACCATTAAGCATCACAAGTGCTTCTCCATTAGGATTTCCGCTAACGTGATACTCAAAATCCAAGCCATCGTGCTTAAAGAACCCATAATCCAAAACATTTACTTCTTCCATAGTATCCCTCCGAATGTTAGTGTGTTTATAATACTCCATATTTTAAAAAACTGCAACAGGTTGACGAAAAACAAAGAATTTAGTAAAATGTTTTCCATACTTATTATTAAGAGGTTAAAAATGGATTTAAAGCTTTATTTTACAACTCTTTGCAGACAATTAGGTGTCAATTTAAAAACTGAAAGCCCATCTGTAAAGGCTTTGGTGACCGGAAAGAACGGCAAAAACAAAAACGGTACCTTAGCCCGATACAATTTAGGCGAAATTTATATGGATATCTATTATATTGAAAATATGAAAGGGAACATTCACCAGACTATCTGGATTTCTTTTTTCTTTGAGAAAGAGCCATCTATTATATTTTCTATATATGATATTTTATCCGTTATAGAGCCTGACAATTTCAATTGCTACACCTACACTTTTGTTGATTCACAAGAGCTTATGAAAAATTGTTTTCAGGAAATAGAAGAGTTTTTGAGTGATTTTTTACCCAAGCTTTTCAAACTCGCCGAAAATGGTGTTGAAAAAAACAGACTTATAGATAAACAAAAGCAAAAGGTTAATGAATATTTTGGTGACAATGTAATAGAAGCAAGTACACTATTAAAGGAATCCGGAGAAAAAATATTACAGATGATGTTTTATAATTTTTTCAGATACCAGATTGATACTTTCATTTTAGGTGCACCATCGCTCTTTTTTAAAGGTAAAGAAGAGAAAGCCTTGAAGTCCTTGAAAAAAGCAAAATACCGTTCTCTTTATGAGGATAAGCTTCTTGCCTATCTTGAAAACGGCGGTAAAGCCCCCGAGCTATCACAAGCTACAAAGAATGCCTCCGCAGAAAAAGGCACTACTCGACAGGGTACAGATGCAAAGGGTTCTTTAAAAATTCTTTTATACACCTTGCTTTTTACCATTCCTATTTCCACCCTTATGATAGGACTGTTCTTTGGCTTAACATATTTAACTGCATCCGACAGTCTTTTCATTTACGGCATAAAGGAAAATTTGATTTTCCTCCCCTTTTTCTCAACTCTCCCTGCAGTAGCAATTGCTTTAAACGTCTTTTTAAGAAAAAAAGCTAAAAACAAAGATGTTCATATCCCCGCTTTGCCACCAAAGGCAAAAACCGCTTTGAAATATTTTACAATTTTAGCAGAAAGCGTTGCTATAATCACGCTCTTCACTTGTGTGAATTCAACCTTAGTGCTTCGCGATAATGATTTCCTTTATTCAACAGAGGATTTCCCGCTTTCAAGAACAAGCTGTCAATATAGTTCAATTGACTATGCTGCAATTGTTGAAGGCTACACCTATAAAGGTAAATTTCAGGAAGACCCTCATATTGCTTTTGTTACCAAAAGTGGTACAATAATTGATGTTTACAACTCAACCTTCTACTCTGCAGAAAAATTCAAAAAAGAAACAAAAGATTTTTTCAAAGAAAAAGGTATTGAAGTAAAAAAAATAAAAACAATAGACTAAAAGTATAACACCTCATTGATTATTGAAAATCAATGAGGTGTTTAGTTTAGGCATCAACAGAATCAAGATATTTTTCGATATATTGCCAAAGGAGCTGTTCTGCAAGTGCCATATTCTCTGCATCCAACTCCAAGCCGTGACCTGAGGTAGGATAGGAATTGAGCACGTGCTCTATTCCGTATTCAGTCAGTTTGGCATCTAAATCAACAGCGTTTCTGTATGGGACAATATTATCCATAACGCCATGGTTTATAATGGTAGGAACCGTATTTTCATCTATGTAATAAATAGGTGAAACAAATTTCAATGCATCCTTTGCTTGGGCACGTGTTGCATAGGTGTGAGGAAAACCACTTGCATACCCAAGAACCTCAGCAACAAACTCTTCATCACCAAGCCCATTATTAGCTTGAAGATCTTCATTGTAATAATAATATTCATCTGCTAAATCTGCAGGACCGCAATAACTTGCAACCGCTTTAGGAGGAATCGGTGAGGTATCTGCACGGGAATAGGCATAATGGAGGGATAAATGACCGCCTGCAGAACCACCCGTAGAAAGAAAGCCTGAAATTTCTACTCCGTGAGATTCGCCAATTTCTTTAACAAGAGTCATAGCCTGTTCAATATCATTCATTATATCATCAAGGTTTACGTTTTCATCAATATAGCGATACCTTACTGCCACACCTGCATAACCTGACTTGGCAACCTGCTCGAGTCTACCTGCAAACTCATTTTCATCGCCGCCCATCCATCCTCCTCCGTGAAGCATAAGAACTATACCAACTATTTTTTTATCCTTAGGAATATATAAATCAAAGTAATGCCTTTGGTTATCCCCGTATTTTGTATCAAAATACACATAATTATCAACAGCGGAAATATCAAACGCTTCTTGCAAATCATAGCCATCTGCGCTACCATCGCCATTAAAATCACAAGCCATTAATGCAGATTTACCTACATAATTTTTATTGGTTACGGCTTGTTTTATTTTTGTTGTGTCCTCATCTGTGCAAATGCCATCACCATTGAAATCGCCCGCACCATACACATCTAATGTTTTATGCCCAAAATAAAGCCTTAGGGCTTGGTATACATCTAAAACATCCACTACCCTATCACCATTGATATCTGCTCTGGCAAAGGTTATGCTATCCTCAGCAGTTGCTTCTGTGTTGTGTTCACCTAAAGCCATATTAACAAAAATCTGATAGTCCGAGGCACCGATACTCTTGTCATTATCTAAATCACATATACTACCAACGGAATAACCCGAATCTGAATCATACTTAGCAACTGCATGCATTGGTTTGCCCGAAATTATAGGAAGTGTACCGGGCATATTGCTCTTTTGTCCCCAGATACGAACACTCTCGTTATTTTGAAGCAAGTAAGCAACCTCACCGCTACTGAACTGAGCGAGAGTTTTAGCAGTTGTTCCTGAATCTGATGAATTACTTCTCCTTGCTGCACCAACTCCAAGTTGAACTGTCCCGTCTGCAGTTGCAGAACCACTTAAATAATAAGAATTGGAAACTCCACCACCATTACTTCCACATATAGCCCCTACATAACAATACCACGAGCTTGTTCCTGTTCCTGTAACATCACCGATTGAATAACAGTTAATTATAGAACCTTTATTCTGACCTGCAATACCGCCTAAATACCTTGTACCGCCAACGGCACTGCTACTACAGGAATTCTGAATTGTTCCCTCGTTATAAGCAACAAGACTTGAAACATAACTTCCGCCTTTAAAATATGATGAGCTGATATTTACATTCCTTACAATACCGCTACTACCTAAGAAGCCTATCAATGCAGTACAATCATCTTCGTTTGCATTATAAAAGTTCTTGAGTGTATAACCACAGCCATCAAATACTCCGTTAAACTCAACATCAGTACCAAAAGTTTTATATACTCCAATGGGAGTCCATGCACGGAAATTATCAGATTTAAGAGCACCGTTTGAATCATAAATATCTATATTATCACTTATATCGCAAGCAAGTCTGCAATTAATACCATTATTGCCGTTATTCACTTGCTCACAAAACCAATAAAGATTACCTGCATTTTCTATTTTATAAAATCCGCTGGCATCTTTAAAGGGAACATCATAATGACTGTTATCACTAAGGCAGAACCCGTTGGATAATGTTCCACCGCAGGTTTTACAAGTATTAAGCTTTGCAACAAGGCTGGGACGGGTTGCCCAGGTATAATCAGAACCTATTTCACGGGCAAGCCAGGATTTCACAACCTTAACGAAGTAGAAATCCTCGCTTTTTTCATAACCATAAGTACCTGTTGACTGGTCATAACCGAAAACTGTTATGAGCTTCGCATTACCGCAAAGGCTTTCTTCAAAATATTCTGTGCAGGTCGTAACATCATCATAATGAGCATAACCCTCTGCATTAACATATTCATTTCTTCCGTTTTTGCCAAGCTCCTTTTCAAGCTGAGCAAGATTATACGGACAGGTTTTAGGGCTCATTGTCCAACCGGGAGTACAATAATCGTTAATACAAACCTCTGTTGGAGGCCATACCGTTGTACAAGAACCATTAGATGATGAAATAGATACTATATGAGAAAATATTTTTGATTTTTCAATACCTGCATCATAAAACATTTTACATGTAAACTCTATATAATCTGCAAGCACTTCATAAAGAAGGTCTCTTATAACCTCAGTTTCACTGAGCATACGGCTTACCGCTTCTTCATAAATGGACTGTGCATCATAACCGAGATTATGTAAAGCATGCATTCCGTATTGAGCCTTTTCAAAATCCTCAAGAGATGCATAAGATTCATTTGTATAATCAGGAATCTGTGTTTCCCAACCTGTATTGATACCTGCAAGAAGGTATGCTTTGCCCTCACCTTTAAGCCTCTCATAATTTTCAACCAATGGTTCTATGAAGCCTTCGGTTACCTGTTTTTCATACCATGCAAGATATTTGGGTGAATTATAGCAAGGGAAGCCACCGGCAGTTGCAAAGGGCGTACCGCTCCAGTTACAATGCCATCTGGGAAGCATACCATACTTCTCACCGCCCCATTCTTCCCCTTCTTCAGGGAAGGCAATCCATTCACACATTTCAGGGTCATTATAAAACTTATTACCTTTATCATCAATGGTTGCACCATCACCAAAATAAGTGGAATAGTTTGTGCAATCATCCATCTGAAAAAACACTGGTACATTATATTTTTCTGCAAGGGCAAAAACAGTATTTACCTCTTCATTCATCTGCTCGATAGACTGTGTGATGCACATAGGACCCACCACGCCAAATGCATACATTCTGTCGGAAGAAGAATCTATTTCGCCATGAAGACTAACCATCTCGGAAACATAAGACTCCAGATCCTTATAGTGTACATTAGTTACCATAAACACTACATACTGAACACCTTCATCCGAGGTGGCAGTTATTGTCCCATCAGCTAAAACAGAAATACCACTTTCAACATCATTCGCGCTAAAAGCCGGTAAAACCATACAAGAAATTGCCACCAACAATGCAAGAACCAAACTCAAAATTTTCATAACTTTCCTCATTTTCATAAAACACTATAAAAACCTTGTGAGCATTTTGCTTACAAGGTTTTTTGTTATTATTTTAAGATACATAACCAAAAATAAAGTTTACGCCTTCATTCATGCTTTGTAAAACAGAAGTTAATACGTTTTCTATACCTGAAGGATCTGTGTTCTCCAACAAACCGACTGTGATAAGAGCAACTCTGAGTTCTTCTTCTGCATCCTTCCAATCTTGTGTAACAACAATTGTTTCGGAAAGCTGTTTATTGATTTCATCAACCGCATTCTGAACAAGTGCAATCTCATCATCGGAAAGTGTAGATTTATCCGCATTTTCCCAGATTTCAAGATATTCTTTAACTTTATTTGTAAGTCTGCCTTCGTTATATTGGGGATAAACATCGGGTCTGCTGTAAACATCATCGATGTTGTCATCAGTCATAATATCAAACGCCATTTTAAGAGCAACATCGTTGTGGGGGAGTTTTTCGTGGTCCTGATTCTTAATATACCACGTTGTACAGGGAAGAAGTCCTGTTGTTGGGTCAACTGTTCTGTCAGGAGAGATATGGTCGTGAGCAGGATTATTACAATATGTTCCTGCAGCAACATAATCCTCCGGAAGAGTTTCGCCCACATTTGCAAAAGTGGCACCCATAGAAGCTGATGTTGAATGAACAATACCGTCACCATTTGTTACATTGTAATCTTTACAAAGAGGGAACATTCCGCCACCGTAGCAAGCAATATCAAAAACCTCTGTGCCGTTTTCTTTGAGTTCGTAAAGATTCTCTCCGAAATTTGCTCTTGCCTGCATATAGTAATCCACTTTTTCGCGAACTAATGCATATTCATCACCAGAGAGCCATTTTTCTCTTGCTTCTGTGTAATAATCAGTAGGACAAAGAGCCCAGATAATTGTTGTGGAGCGAATACCTGCCTCAACAACACCTTCTGCAAGACCACCCAATGCACTTTTAAGAACATCCGAGGGCAAAATGCGAAGCATTATATTAAGGAAGTATGCCAATGGTGTTTCACCCAAAAGAGACGGAAGGAATTTGCTGTATAGCATTTCGTCATCGTGGATGATGCTAAGGTTATTGGTAAGAATATCACCGATAATATCGGAGCCGTCAATAGCGGGAATAACAAACAACATTCTCTTGATTAAAGAATAATCTTCAGGATAAGTTTCAAGATAGTTGACACCGATTGTTCCGCCAAGGCTTATATTGCAAAGACGAACCTGCTCTGCACCGCTTTGGGGTAAAACAACATCGTGAATATAGTGATGAAGTTTCTCAGTTTCACCGATAACATCACCGAATGAGTCGTAACCAAAATAGTAGATGTTTTCTTCACCAACTATTTCTGCAAGACCCTGAAGAGGAAGAATATTGTAATAATACTCTTTAATTTCGTCAGTCATTTCGCTCATGGGATATTCGTAGCAAGGCACCTCAACAGGAGTGAGGTAGTTGCCTTCTGCATCCTTGTGAATTGCATAAAGAGCCTCATAAGCACCTTTTTTCATAGCCTCTGTAAGTCCTGCATCACTTCTTGTGGCAACAGACATAAGAAGGGGAACAAGTGCTTCTTTAAGAAGACCCATAACATCAATTTCAAGGGGCCAACCTGTAATATAATCGCCATTATCATCAGTCATTCTTGAGCCGTCTTCGTTAAGAAGATATGTGTCATTCTGGCTCATACCATGAACAATAATAACAGGCGTATCCCTATCGTAATCAGCAACATAATCAGAGATTGTGGAAGTTGCTACAACACCGGTAGTTTCTTTTGCGGAAACAGGAACCAACATTGCAGAAACCAACATAGCCACCACAAGGATTATGCTTATACTTTTTTTAATTTTCATAAACCCACCTCATAAATAAAACGTTAATTAAATTTTAACATATCTGTCATACTTAAACAATGAAATCTTTGCACAACTTTTTATGGAAAAACTTGTAAAAAAGCACAAAACAATATTATTTTTCGTCTAATCCGGTTGTAGTTTTTTATATTAGGTGGTATAATTTATTTATAGGAAGTGATTAAATGGAAAACAAACTTTTTAGCATTAACGGAACATATACCTTGCGCCAGATTGCAGGGGAATATTTAGCTATACCTATAAGTAACGCTGCGGTAGAAAATGCAAATATCGTTGTTCTTAACCCCGTAAGTCACCTCATCTGGAAAGAACTTGAAACAGAAAAAACATTAAAAGAACTTTTAAGCACTGTCACAAAGGAATTTGATGTTCCCGAAGAAGAGGCACTTAATGATATAAAAGAATTCCTCAGCGAATTGGAAAAGGCAAATTTATTAAAGTAATAATAAAAAACAAAAAGAACCTTGGGTTTATTAAAAACTTCAAGGTTCTTATTCTTTTTCGAATAATTTTAACTTATCAAAAAGTTCTGTTCGCTGCTTTGCATCGTTCAGAAAGCTGTTTACATTTATCTTGGGTCTTTCGCCTTTCAATGAACGCAAAACATATCTTCCCCCAAAATAAACCCAACCTAATGGTAATAGAAGTTTATTTTTTTCTGCTTTTTTCCAGTTATTTTTAACAGATTGATTTATATAATCCAAAAATCTTCCTGAATTGCTTTTTTCCTTATGCTCTTCATCACCGTATTTAGGAAGAATCATTGCTTCATGACTTCTGTCAGCACTTTTTTGTCCAAGGTTTCCACCTTTGAAAATATCCTGTGCCAAAGCTTCAACTAAAATTTCATCAACCTGACCCACCCAGGATTTTCTGGGGCAAGAAAGATATTTTTCACAAACTTTTGTTAACACACAAGCAAAAGTCCAAAGACCGATTTTATTGAATTTTTCGCGGAACAAACCAACAAATTCATCATCAGATAATGAATTCACAAAAACCGCCCAATCACAAAGGTGCCTGAGCCCTACGCCCGAACTCGTAAGATGGTGGCAAGTGTGAAGAAGAATTATAATTCCGTGGTGAAATGCACAAGGAACTAAAATCTGCCCGAACAAAGTATTTTTTACTTCTGCTTTATTCAAAATATCGGCTAAATAACTTTTCACGAGCTCCCCTGCTTCACCTTTTGGCATACCTGCAGGCTCTATGTGAAGTTCATAGCGACAAACATCATCAGTATAAACTAGATGGTCGCCATGAGTTTTTTCGGAAGCAACAAAGCCATTTTCCTCTAACACCGTGCAGGTTTTTTCCAAATCATCTTCACAAACAAGAAAATCCACATCACCCATAGACCTTAAAAGCGGGTCAGGGTAATAAAGTGCAGAAGCAAGACCTTTTAAAATAACATAAGGAATATCCGCCTTTGATAAAACATTGTGTATTTTCAGGTGACTGTTGTTCACCACAAGATTATCAGAAATTCTGCTTTTTAAATTCTCTCTTATTTTAGAAAAATCAAAATCCTCTGTTAAATCTACAGGAAAATCTGAAAAAGCAGTCAATGAAACACCTTGCATATAGGATTCATACCATACAAGACGCCAATCCACCGCAACGCCTTCAAAGGACTTACCTGCACCAAATAAATTGTTTGCAAGTAAATCCAAAACAACTTGTTCACTTTTTTCAAAAACGTTTCCGGTCATTTTATTTCTCCAAAATCAAAGTTTAGCCATTAATCTGTTCAACACAAGGAATAACCGCATTGCCCCAGTCCTTGAACCAATGCTTGAGTTTAATGGAATCGTCACTGTGCTCAATTGTAAAACGTAAAGCGGTTGCACGGTCGTAGAACATAACATTTCCTGCTTCGTCATTATTATATAAAATAACATCCACTGTGTATTTACCGGGCACAAGATGAGCTGTGTCAAACATAAAATCTGCTATATTTTCACCTGTCTGATGCTTTAAATCTTCACAGAAAACAACACCAACGGGAGTTGCATCAATACCATTAACAACAAGCTTCATTTTTAAAGTTTCATTGTCATTTTCGCTTAACCATTTTGTTCTGAAGGTAAATTTTTCACCGTATTCAAACTGAGGTCTTTCTTTATCAAGAATTTCAAGACTTTGCAAAAGGTGGCGTTGGTTGCATTTTCTATGTCTTTCCGCCTTCGATGTATCAAAGAATGTTGTATCATCAAGAGCATCATTTTTCATATAAATTGCAATTGCCTCGTCTGTGTCACCCTCAAAAATAACCTGACCTTTTGAAAGAACAATGCACCGATTACAAAGACTTTTAACTGTTGCCATATTATGACTTACATAGAGAATTGTTCTGCCTTCTTCAGTTGCAACCTTTTTCATTCTATCAATACACTTATTCTGAAAATTAACGTCACCAACTGCAAGAACCTCATCCATAATCATAATTTCACTATCAAGATGAGAAGCAACTGCGAAAGCAAGCTTAACCTTCATACCACTGGAATATCTTTTAATGGGGGTATCAATAAACTGACCCACCTCGGAGAATTCAACAATCTCGTCAAATTTTTTATCAATTTCAGATTTGCTCATACCGAGAATTGCACCATTGAGATACACATTCTCGCGACCTGTAAGTTCAGGATGAAAGCCCGTACCAACCTCAAGCATAGAGGTAATTCTGCCGTTTAAATATATATTGCCCTTTGTGGGCGTAGTAACACGGCAAATAAGCTTTAAAATTGTGGATTTGCCCGCGCCATTATGACCGATTACACCAATAGCCTCGCCCTTTTTCACCTCAAAGGACATACCATTGATAGCCATAAAACGCTCATTTTTCTCATGGGCTTTCTCCCCTATTTTCAAATTAGGGTCTTCTTTTTTGCGAAGCTTTGCAAGTTTAGACTGTATTTCGCCCTTTAATGTTGCACCACCGATAGCACCAAGGCGATATTCTTTATAGACATTTTCAACTTTTACTGCTAATTCTGCCATACCGCACCTCACACCGTATCCATAAAGGTTTTCTCGGACTTACTGAACATTAATGCACCTATTACCGCAACAATTACTGTTGTCACCCAACTTATTCCATAGAAAAGCCAGTCAATTTCGCCAGAACCCAAAAATGCGTATCGGAACACATTTATTGCGGGTGTTACGGGATTGAGCATATAGAAATTATAAAGAAGCCTGCCAGGCATAAGCTGAGAACGGCTGAACATATCGTAAGCAACAGGAGAGCAATAACTCCAAAGGCTTACACCGAAGCTAACAACCATTGCCAGATCTCTGTACTTTGTGGTAAGAGAAGAAATAATCATACCAAAACCCATACCTAAAACTGCCAACTGGACGAGCACCACCGGAGTCAAAAGTATGTATAAATTAGGAGCAACACCGGCATCTGTTACACAGTAATACACAAGGAATATTAACATAAAGGCGAACTGAATGAAAAAGCCGATAAACTGAGAAATTGCAGTTGATATAGGCATAACAAGGCGAGGGAAATAAACCTTGCCCATAATCCCCGCATTACCGGTAAAGGTATGTGATGTTTCTGTAAGGCAGTTGGCAAACAAGGTCCAAATTATTGTACCGGAAAGGTAGAAAATGAAGTTTGGTATCCCGGATGCACCAAGCCCTGCAACATTACCAAAGAATACAGAATAAACAACCGTCGTAAAAAACGGCTGAATAACCGCCCAGGCAGGTCCTAAAACAGTTTGCTTATATTTTGCCACAAAGGTTCTGCGGACAAAAAGAAGAATCAAATCCTTGCAGTTTTTGAGACCCTTTATATCCATATCCCATAATTTATTATCGGCTTTAACAACCGTAGTCCATTTTTGTTCTGCCATAAAACTTACTCCTGATTTTTTACTTCGTAATGTTTTACTATTCTTGCAGGGTTGCCGGCTACAAGAACCCTACTTTCTGTTATATCTTTTGTAACAATAGCACCTGCACCGATAATAACAAATTCACCCGTTATTTTAACTCCCGGAAGAATTATTGCATTTGCACCAATCCAACAATTGTTTCCGATATATATAGGTTTATCGGTAATATGTATTCTTTCCCCTGTTTCCATCCAATGCTCTACATCATAGCCAGTTGAAATAAGCTTTGCTCCGTGAGAAAGTGTAACATTATCGCCGATTGTTATACCACTTCTGCCGTTCAAAAAAACATCGGGATTTATTTTGCAATTGTTGCCAATAGAAATATTTTTGGGGAAAGCTACGCTGACTTCACCAAAAACTTTAAGGTTAACTCCACACTTAAACACTTGCATTACCACACTCTGTGCCAGTGTTTCCTCATATTGATTCTCCTTTTTAGAATTTTGCTTTTTATTAAATATCCTGAAGTGTTTCACATACTCACCTCAAATCGTTCTCTCTTCATAAAAGAATATAATAGTTTTAACAGGAAATCCCACCATCTGGTCAGTTGATTATTTTCTACCTCTCACCTTTTTATACAGTCTTCCCACAACTGCACTTTCAGTAAGGAAATCCAAAACTTGGCTCTTAATTCTATTTCTTCGTTCTAATCTTTTCTTATATTTCGGAATAAAATCAAAAAGTTGTTTTGCCTTTTTCTTATAAATTAATTCATAATATTTTCTGTATAATGGATGAAATTCTTCTAATGGAATCTGATTATAAAATCGTTCACACAATGGGTCATTTACTATTTC
>JAZNHK010000196.1:0-14437 GCA_045576915.1 Acutalibacteraceae bacterium | reverse complement strand
GGAAACCTCCGTTGCAGGTTATGTTGGCGTTATCGACCTTACAAAATCAGGTAATATCGTTGCAGGTCGTACCTTTGAGTATTTCATTCCGCTTTTCACAGTTGCAATTATTTATCTTGTAATGGTTATGATTCTTTCATCCCTTGTAGGAAAGCTTGAGAGGAGGTTGAGGAAGAGTGAGCGATAATGCATTTATTAAAGTGCGTGACCTTAAAAAGCACTATAACGGCGGTGAAGTTAAGGCTCTCGACGGTGTTAACTGCGAGATAAATAAAGGCGAAGTTGTTGTTATTATCGGACCATCCGGTAGCGGTAAAAGTACATTCTTACGTTCTTTGAACCTTCTTGAGATTCCCACAAACGGAACAATCAATTTTAAAGGTACAGATATTACTGCACCAAAAACAAATATAAACAGCCATCGTCAGAAAATGGGTATGGTTTTCCAGCATTTTAACCTTTTCCCCAATATGTCAGTTCTTAAAAATATGACCTGTGCTCCTGTGACTATTCTTAAAAAGAGTAAGGAAGAGGCAGAGAAAAAGGCTCTGGAGCTTCTCGACAGAGTTGGTCTTAAGGATAGAGCAGATGCTTACCCAAGTCAGCTTTCAGGCGGACAGAAACAGCGTGTTGCTATTGTCCGTGCACTTTGTATGGAGCCTGAGGTTATGCTCTTTGACGAGCCAACATCCGCCCTTGACCCTGAAATGGTTGGCGAGGTTCTTGATGTTATGAAGGAGCTTGCTGCTGAGGGTATGACAATGATTGTTGTTACTCATGAAATGGGCTTTGCAAGAGAGGTTGCAACCCGTGTAATCTTTATGGATGAAGGTATCATTCAGGAGGATGGCACTCCCGAAGAAATTTTCGATAATCCTAAATGTGAAAGACTTAAATCGTTTTTAGGCAAAATACTTTAAGAAAAACACCGCCACCGCGGTGTTTTTTTAGATCCCAGATGCCAGATCCCAGATCCCAGTTTCTTGTAACAGAAACTCTATTTATTTAAGTTTTCATTATTGCAAAAGATAAGGTGTTAGTAAATTAAGGAAAAATAAAGTTGTTGTTAGTATTCTGGCATCTGGCATCCGGTATCTGGCATCCGGCATCTGGTATCTGGCATCCGGCATCTGACATCCGGCATACGGCATCTGGCATCCGGCATGCGGCATCTGGCATCCGGCATCTGGCATCCGGCATCTGGCATCCGGCACCTGGCATCTGGCATCCGGCATCTGACATCTGGCATACGGCATCTGGCATCCGGCATCTGGCATCTGGCATCCGGCATCTGGCATCCGGCATCTGGCATCCGGCATCTGGCATCCGGCATCCGGCATCTGGCATCCGGCATCTGGTATCCGGTATCTGGTATCTGGCATCTGGCATCTGGCATCTGGCATATAGCATTTTGCACAACAAACCCTGACTTATTTTGATATTTATTACAAGTATTAAAATCATATAATTGGTTGAAAATTTGATTTAGTTATGGTATACTTTCTCTATTAGTAGCGTGATAAAGTATATCATTATGTTTTATTGCGAAATCTACGGAGGTGTATCTTTTGGCAGACGAAAAAAACACTGTTGTCGAAACGCCGGAAATAGACGCTGCTTCACGTGAGTATGTCTATGAAAACAGAAGATATGTTGGTATGAAAGAAACAATCTGGTATGTTGTTTATGATATGTGCCAGAGCTTCAATATCGACTCTTTTAACGACCGTTTCGTAACAAGTATTCTTCAAATCGACCTTGACTATCAGACAATCGTTAGCGTTTTCAACGGTTTCTGGGATGTTATCAACGATATTTTCACAGCGGCCATCGTTGAAAAGACCCGTACTCGTTGGGGTAAATTCAAACCTTATCTTGTTGGTTTGGGTATTCCCGGTACATTGGGTACTTGCTTCTATTGGCTTCTTCCTATGCTCTTTAAGGGCAAGGGTGCTCGTGATATGTCAAAGTTCCTTACATATTTCATACTTGCGGTTGTCCGTGAGGGTGCGGGTACTTTCCGTGCTATTGCAAAAACAGGTATGTTGGCAACCATAACGCCGCACCCTGTTGACCGAACCCGACTAATCACCATAGCTGAGTTCTTCTCAGGTCTTCTGGGCGAAAAGCTTCCTCAGCAGATTCTTACGGTGCTTATCGACCTTATCGGTAATAAGGTTATCAACCTTTCATATACCTCAACGTTTATGTTTATGGGTAACTTTACCGCAATTGTAAGTGGTGTTGCATCCCTTATCTTCTGCGTTATGACCCGTGAGCGTGTTCTTCAGTCTGTTGAAACACCAAGTGTTACACAGAGCTTGAAATCTGTTATCAACAACAAGCCCATCTTGTTGCTTACACTTTCAGAAACACTTTCCAACTTCAGCGTTGGTGGTAGCATCAACGACTATTACATTGACGTTCTTAACTTCGCTTCAATGACAATGGTTGCCGGTATTCCCGGTGCTATCATTAACCCCTTCTCATTCTCACTTGTTCCTTGGTTCAGAAGAAAGTTCTCAACCAAAGCGCTCTACCTTCTTGGTACAAAGAGCCAGCCACTCCTTGATATCCCCGTATTCCTTATCGGTATGATTGGTGGTAAGCACAATGGTATTTACAAGAAAGTATTACCAATGTTCTTTGTTATGGCTATTAAGGAAGCTATTTATATGGTATTCTGGGGCGTACGTCGAGTTATTCCCAGCGAAATGTATAACGAATCTATGGACTACTGTGAATGGAAGAATGGTTATCGTACAGAGGCTATGACCTCCGTTGCCCGTGACCTTACAAAGAAGCTTGCAAGTATTGCAAACTCTGCTCTTTCTCTCCAGCTTAAGAAGCTTATCGGTTACGATATTTCTTCTTACACAAGAGGCGAGGCTCAGACAGATAACACCAAGTTCGGTCTTTTCGCAATGGCAACAATCATTCCCACTGTTACAGGTCTTTTGGGTATCATTCCCATTCTCTTCTACGACCTTAGCGGCGAAAAGAGAGAGCGTATGTACGCAGAACTTCTTGCTCGTCGTGAGGAAGCATCAAAGCTTGCTATGTCCGGCGATAAAGAATCAATGGAAAAACTTGCTAAAGAACAGTTGGCAGTTGCTTCACAGGGTAAAGAGCTTTAATAAAAGTTTTTCGGCGGCACAAATGTGTCGCCGATTCTTTTGAAAAACAGAAAGGAGTTGCTATGGCAAAATCAACATATTTATCTAATTCAGCGAAAATATTAGCCGTTTTGTCGGGGATGCTTCTTTTTGCCAATTTACTGGTAGCGGTTGGCTCAATTGGCGGTATTGCGGCTGTATCAAAATTTGCCACAAGCTTTTCAAATCTCTGCTTATATGTTGTTCTTATATTTGGTTATATAGCTTTTAATGGCGAGGCGGTTTGCCACAAGCGAAAAGGTGATAGAAAAAAGAAAAAAATATTAGGCTTTTTTAAATTGCTTTTGTTTTTCTGTTTTGTGCTTCGTTATATCAAAAGTGCTTGCGAAAGTGCAGCCTTATCCTATGCACCTGAAAGTGCTATGGGTATCGTGGCACGTCTGGGCGTAAGCCTTATGTCAACTGCAGGCTCCTTTGGTTTTCTTTTTGGTGCAGTTTCACTTTGGTATTTAATCAGAGATAAAAAGGAAACGAAGCTGTTTTTACCGGAGCTGGTTTCTGTAATCATAAGCGGACTTTATAACGTTTTCAAGCTGTTCAATTATGCGGTCGGTAAATACAATGTTACCGCTTTTGGTGAAGCGTTTTCTGCACTCTTTTCTCAGAATGATGTTTTACAAATACTTTGTGTTTTTCAGTTTTTCTTTAACCTTATCATGCTGATAGTGGTTTTAATATACTACGAAAAAAAGGGGAATCAGGAGCAGGAAGTGCTTGATAATAACACCCGTGAGCTCCAGAAGGCAAAGAATATTTATAAAGAAGAGGGCTACGGTATAGACACTCTCGAAGATGATTTTTTAAATAATACCACAAATGAAGAATAAAGAATTTTCACCGTCTGTATAAATAATACAGGCGGTGATTTTTAATGCTAAGTGCTGATTGCTATCTGCTATCTGATAACTTACAGTGGAGCTTCGCTTTCAAACATTGTATACGGGTTTGGGTGGTTTTATGAAAAAGTTTTTTGCTTTATGTGTTCTTCTGTTTTTTGTTGGCGTTACAATATTTGTGATAAAAGAATATGAAAAAAAGGATATGCCCGTAATCAGTGATATTATCCCAGTATCATCAATAGATGAAAGAAATGAAGAAACAGAAAATGGAAAAATATACGCCGTATGGCTTACGTATTCTGAAATTGGCTCCATTGTTAAAGACAAAAGTGAAAGTGAATATCGAAAAAGCCTGCAAGCTTTGTTTGACAATTTGCTTCAAAATAAAATAAACACCGTTTTTTACCAATGCAGAGCATTTTGTGATAGCTTTTATTATTCGGATATTTTTCCGGTGTCGAAATATGTATATACAGATACCAACCAACTAACTTTTGACCCCCTTGAAATTTTTCTTTCAATGGGAAAAAGCTATGGCGTGTCAATTCATTGTTGGCTAAACCCGTATAGAGTTTCTTACGATGGCGAATTTGAAAATCTGCCCCAAAACTCCCCTGTGAGAAATTTGTATAAAAATGATAAGTCTACTCTTATAATCTGCGATAAAGGTATTTACCTTAACCCTGCCCATAATGAAAGTGTTAAGCTGGTGCTTGATGGCATCAGGGAGATTTTAAAAAAATATGATGTTGACGGAATACATTTTGACGATTATTTTTATCCTGAAAGCAAAAATATAAAAGATGATGTGCTATACAAAAAATATAAAAAAGAGGGTGGGAATTTAGCTTTGAATCAATGGCGTAGAGAAAATGTAAACGCTCTTGTAGGCTCGGTGTATTCTCTTGTGAAATCCTTTGACGAAAGCTTGATTTTCAGTATAAGCCCATCGGCAGATATAGAAAAATGCAAAAATGTTTTTTATGCAGATGTTGAAAAATGGTGTAACGAGGAGGGCTTTGCAGATTACATAATTCCTCAGATTTACTATGGCTATGATAATGAAAAAATGCCCTTTGATAAGGTGCTTGAAGAATGGGAAAAGCTTTCAGTAAAAGGGAATGTGAATTTGCTTTGCGGTCTGGCGGTTTATAAATGTGGGAGGGTGGATGAGTTTGCAGGGGACGGAAAAAAAGAATGGATTGAAAATGTAAACATTTTATCACAGCAATATGAACAAACGCTAAAAAGCCCTGTGTGGCAAGGTTTTTCCCTGTTTTCCTATTCATATGCCTTTGGGGAAAACACGAATCAAATTTCCAAAAAAGAAATAAAAAATCTTTTGTGTATGGTAGAATAAAATAAAACAATAGGGTATTTTGTCCGGATGTTGATTCGTTAAATATAAAGAGGTTACTATGAAAAGAAGTTTAAAGCTTATATCAATTATACTTGCTTGTCTTTGTTTTAATTTAATAGTTCCTGTAGCAAATGCAGAAGATGTTTTGGGTGATGTGGATGGTGACGGTTTCGTTACCACTGTTGACGCGCGTCTTGCTTTAAGAGCATCTGCAAAAGTACAAAGCCTTACAAGCCAACAAAAAACAGTGGCAGATATGAACAACGATGGCGAAATTACCCTTGAAGATGTCAAGGAAATTATGTCCCGTTCTATGAATCTGGAAACCTACGAAGAGGGTCTTTTAAGAAAAGGCTTCCCCAGGTCCTATGTTGAATACCTTGTTGAGCTTCACCGAAAATACCCTGAATGGGAGTTTGTTCCAATGATTACGGGTCTTGATTGGCAGGCGTCTGTCAATGGTGAACGCTCTTCTCACAGAAAACAACTCATCGAAAATGTTGTTAAATCCTCCTTTAAATGCTCCTGCAGTTCCTGTAAGGGGGTTATTCAGGAGTCACCCAACTGGGTAAGTGCATCAGAAGAAGCTGTTAAATATTATATGGATCCTCGTAATTTCCTGACAGAGGAATATATATTCCAGTTTGAAAGCACAGTTTATGACAGTATGCACACCAAAGAGGGTGTTGAAGAAATTCTCAGATATACCTGGATGCACGATGCAGAAATAAAATACCTTGATGCAACAGGTGCAGAAAAAACATATAAGGAAGATGGTAAAGCAGTTAAATATTCAGACGCTATTCTCAAAGCCAGTGTGGATAGCGGAATGAGTGCATATTATCTTGCGTCCAAAATGGTGCAGGAGGTTGGCTCAACCTCTTCTTCAAATGCAGGTGGTGCGAGTGGTACAAATGCACCATATAACGGAATTTATAACTATTATAACATCGGTGCATACACAGGTGTTGCGGATGGCCTTAAATGGGCAAACGGCTTTATGAAAACAAGTAAAAGCGTTACTATGTATAAATCTGCCTCCACATCCGGTACAAAGGTAGTTACTGTGCCCGGTAATACAGAGCTTTATTATATCAGTACAAAGGACAATTTCTATAAAGCCAATGCCAAAGTTGGCGGTAAAACCTATACAGGCTATGTTCCAAAGAGCAGTGTTTCCGTTTACACATCCTATGGCAGACCCTGGACAAATCCTTATAAAACCATCTACTATGGTGCACAGTATATTTTTGACTCCTTTGGTGAAACCCAGTTTACGGGTTATCTGCAAAAATTTAATGTTAACCCTGATTCAGAAACACTTTATGGTCACGAATATATGGCAAACGTAAGGGCAGCATCCTTTGAATCTCAAAATGCGTACAAAGCCTATGTTTCTGCAAATATTCTTGAAAACAAAAAGGTTTTCTCAATTCCTGTTTTTGAAAATATGCCCGGTGCGGATATGACAAGTGAGGACTATTTTAAAGCCTCAAAGCCCACAGTAACGGTATCATCTTATACCGAAACCTCTGTTACTCTTAACTGGACAACCCTTCATAATGCAGAAAAATATCAGGTGTACAAATATAACACCGAAAAGAAGAAATACGAAAAGGTTAAAACCACAGAAGAAACTGCTTACACAGAGAAGGGCCTTTCAGCGAGTGATTTCCCAAAATATAAAGTACGAGGCTATTACGTGAATAAAAAGGGCGAAACAGTTTATTCATCATATAGCGAAGTTTTTGAGGCAACAGTTGCTCCCAAAACACCAACGGGCTTGGAATTGGTTTCAAAAACAGATAGCACAGTTAAAATAAAGTGGTCAGATGCAGAGTGCTCAGGCTATGCAATTTATCGCTATGACGATGCAACCGGAGATTTTGAAAAAATAGATACTACAACCTCCACGTCTTATACCGATAAATCTGTTGAAAAGGCTACAGAGTATAAATACAAAATAAAATCCTATACAGAAACAGATAGTTGTGCATTCTATTCTGCGGATTATTCTTCTGCAGTTACTGTTAAGACAGAGGGCGAACCGGATACACAAGAGGGTTACGTAAATATATCAGACGGTTTTCTCAATATAAGAAAATCCGCAAGTACCTCTGCGGATGTTATCGCTGAGCTTTCCCATGGTCACAGCCTTACTATCACAGGTACAAAAGGTGATTGGTATAAGGTTACATTTATCCTTAATGACAAAACCATAACAGGCTATGCTCACAAAGATTACATAAAAATCGGTAAATATGATGGTACAATACCCGAAGTGCCTGAAGAACCCGAATTAGAAAAATGCCCATATACCGAGCCATCTGCTTTGATTCAACAGGGTAATAGCGGTGATGGTGTAAGATGGGTGCAATGGTATCTTTATAAATTGGGGTACCTTGAAGAAAATGATATTGATGGCGATTTCGGGCCAACAACTCTTGGTGCAGTGGAAAAATTCCAGACAGATAAAGAACTTGGTGTTGACGGACTTGTAGGCAGTAATACAAGGTCGGCTCTTAAGAGTGCGTACGGAGCGTAAAAATGAAAAAGACCTTAAAAATTTTTATTGCAACAATTCTTGTTATGAGTATTTTTTCAAGCTTTTTTGTTTGCTTTGCGGCGGATAAAAAAGGCGACATGGACTCTGATGGGAAAATAAAGCTTGCAGACGTCCGCAAGATTTTGCGTATTGCAACAATGGTGGAGCCCTCCACTGAGGAACTCGTTTTAAAAGGGGATATGGATTCCGATGAGGCAATAACCCTTGAGGATGTCAAAGCAGCACTTGCCAAGGCGGTTGACGTTGATGCAGATTGGGCATTGAACAAATTTACACAGCTTACCCCTACAAAAAAACACAATTCTTCAACAACAATGAAGTTCTGTAAGGTTAAAGAATATTGTGCGGAAACCTTTCCTTCCACAAATTTCAACGATAAGTCAAATCCTTTGTATTCCCCCCTGCCCAAGGGTACTTATGACACTGTTACTTCCGGCCCCGTTGCAGATACCGCTAGTGGTAAAAAGTTTTATGTTTTAGGCTCCGGCAGAAGAGTTTATGCAGATGAGGTGAAAACCTTCACCGGCTACAAAATGCCTGATAACAACGCCCAATTACATACACCCATTACTTATGACGAGAATTCTACCAAGTTTTATATTGCCCTTGACTGGCGTGTGCCATTTAATGTAACACTCAAACCACAAAGCTATGAAAACGGCTATGACGGGCGTGAATTCAATGTTAAAGATGGCAAATTTACGGCAGAGTATATGGATATAACATTCTATTATACCGAGAGTGCAAAGGGTAAGCTTACTTTTCCAGAAAGTGATACAATAAAATCCTGCAAATGGATTGTTGATTCTGAAAAGAAAACTGCAACCTTGCGTGTTTATTTCCGCAACGACGGTGAGTTTTACGGCTACTCTGCTACATATAACAAAAATAATTACCTTGTTATTTCTGTTAAAGAGCCCACGGAAAAGCTAAAGGGCAGAACAATCGAAATTGACCCGGGCCACGGCGGAAATCAACCAGGTGCAGGTTCAGGCACAGGCGTGTTTGAAAGTGATATTACATATAAAATTGCGCTTAAATTAAAGGATTACCTTGAAAAAGAAGGTGCAACTGTTATTTTTTCAAGAGATAACGGTGAATCTGTTCCTGAGATTGAAGAGCGTAGAATAAACGCTATGAAAAATGATGCAGATTTGTTCGTTTCAATTCATCTTGATTCAACAACTTCAAAATCTGTAAGTGGTTCATCAGTTTATTATTATAAAAACTATTCGGCACCTTTGGCAAAAGCTATTTCGGAAAAACTTCCGGAAACTCTGAAAAAGGATATCGGCTATCCAATGAAAAACAGAGATTTCCATTTTTATCCATTCAGAGTTGCAAGAATAGAAAATTGCCCGGCGGTGCTTGTGGAATGTGGGTTCATTTCCAATACAAATGCGGTTGTTAGTCCAAGCTCGGATGCAAAAACGAATGCGGATTGCGACTTTGAGCTTTTGAATTCTGCCACAGGTCAAAAATATGTGGCAAAAGGAATTTATAATGGGATACTTGAGTATTTTGGTATATAAAGAATCGGAGCAAAATTTGTGATTTTGCTCCGGTTTTTTAATATATTCTATTCCCGTTTGTAATAACAGACTTAATGTTTATTTCATCATCAAATAAAATTAAATCTGCATGGTAGCCTTTTTCGATTTTGCCTTTTTGGTGGGCGTATCCAAGAACCTGGGCAGGGGTAAGGCTTGCCATTCTTACTGCACTGTAAAGTGGTACGCCAACTATTTTATACATATTTCTTACACAGTCTGAAAGCACACAAGCACTTCCTGCCAAAGCAGAGCGGTCAGAAAGCTTCATAACACCATCTTCATAAATAACGCTCATACCATTTTCCTGTGTGTAAATGGTATTTTCTTTTATGTCACTTGCAGAAAATTCAAGACCGTCGGTGATGAGATACATTTTTTCATCACCCTTGGATTTGTAAATGAGCTGTAAAACGCCCTTTGGCAAATGCCTCAAATCTGCAATTGCTTGTGTTGTCAGTTCGTCAAGCACAAGCCCTGCCTCAACAACACCTGCGGTTCTGAAAACACCTGTTTTGAAGCAGGATGTACAAGCGTTGTAAATGTGAGTAACGTCACTGTAGCCGTGCTTTATTGCCTCTTCCACTTGTTCAAAGCTTGCGGCAGAATGTGCAACAGATGCAACAATGCCACGTTTTTTTAACTTTTCGCCCAACTCATAGCAACCATCCTCTTCAGGTGCGGCACCCATTATAAGGATTTTGTTCCATAAATCAAGTAATTCTTCCGGTGGATTTTCTTTTGGATTAAGTATATTTTCCGGACTTTGTGCACCCTTGTATTTTAAATTGAGATAAGGACCTTCAAGATGTACACCAAGGATATTTGCTTTGGTGCTTTTTTCACTTGCATCTTTGATTGAAAGCACAACTTTTTTTAATTGCTCAATTGGTGAAGCAAGGGTGGTCGGTGCTATTGATGTTGTTCCATATTTTAAATGAGCCTCAGCCATTTTTATTATATCGTCACTATTATCGCTCATAGCACTTTTGTTGCCACCACCGTGCACGTGGGCATCAATAAAACCCGGGGAAAGGTAAAGACCGCCACAGTCTGTTACAATATCATCTTTCTTTTCTTCGTAGCGGTCAACTATATCAACAATTTTGCCGTTATCCGTCAGCACAATACAATCGCGGATTTTTTGCGGGAAAATAACCTTGCAATTTTTATAAACCTTCATTTTCTTCACCTCTTGTGTTCTACTCTAATTTTAAGATTATCGGGCGGTCTTGTCAATGAAAAGTTTTTTTACCGACCCATAGCGACAAATGTTTTTCTTTTGCGGATGTATAATTGGAATTGTTCGGGGGTGATGCATTGGTAATATACGCGGATGTGCTTGTGGCAATAAATATTTTGATTACATATATTCTTCTTATTGCCTGTCGTGTTATGTGCAAAATACCCACAAATAAATGGGCGGTTATGATAGCTTCTCTTATAGGAGGCTTTGCATCATTTGTGATTTTTGCAGAGGATCTGAGCCTTGTTTTTTCTTTGGTATACAAAATTTTCACAAGTGCTTTAATTACTGCTGTGGCGTTTATGCCCAAAAATTATAAAGTTTTTTTTAAAGTATATGCAGGTTTCTTTTTGGTCAGCTTTCTTTTTGGTGGTGCAGTTTACGCTCTGCAGTTAACCTTTAATTCGGATAAAATGCTGTACTTTAACGGAACAGTTTATTTTGATATGAGCATTTCTTACCTTGTAGGCTGTGTTCTGTCCGTATATGGTGTTTTCCTTATTGCAGATTTTCTGCTTTCAAAAAAAAACAGCAAAGGCGCAATAGTATCCTTGGAAATAGTTTTTAACAATACAAGTGTAACTGTACCTGCCTTTGTTGATACGGGTAACACCCTTGTGGAGGGTTTAAGCTCAAAGCCTGTCATAGTGGCAGAATTATCGGCAATTGCTCCGCTTTTTGAAAGAGAAGAAATGTTGTTTTTTAAAAACCAGAGCTACGATAATATGCCAAAGAGCTTGCAAAAGGTGTTTCGTCTTGTGCCCTGCAGTGCCGTAACGGGTGAAAGCCTTTTGCCGTCATTTGTACCGTCTTATATAAAAATAAAGGATGATAAAAATGTGTACAAAACAGATTATTGTGTGGTGGGAGTGGTTAACAAGTCACTTTCCTCCGGTGAATACAAGGCACTTTTAAATAACAATATCTATGAAAATGTGAAAGAGGAGAAGGCGTATGAGAAAGCTTATTTTTAAATTAAAAATTCTGAAAGCAAAATTCTTACATAAAATCGGATTTAATACAATTTATTACATAAATAGTCCGCAGACTCTGCCCCCGCCTTTAACAAAGGAAGAGGAAGAAGCTCTTACGCAAATCAGTGCAAATGGTGGAAAAGAAGCACGTAATAAGCTTGTTGAACATAATTTACGCCTCGTGGTGTATATTGCAAAAAAGTTTGAGAATTCAGGGATATACATTGAGGATCTGATTTCCATAGGAACAATCGGTCTTATTAAGGCGGTCAATACTTTTCGGCCTGATAAAAATATAAAGCTTGCAACATACGCTTCAAGATGTATTGAAAATGAAATTCTGATGTATCTGCGAAAGGTGAATCAGCAAAAGCTTGATATTTCCTTGGATGAACCGCTAAATGTGGATTGGGACGGTAATGAATTATTGCTTTCCGATGTTCTTGGCAGCGATGGACTTGAAATAAATGATAACATAGAGCAGGAGGATGAAATAAGACTTCTTATTTATTGTATGCAAACTCTTTCAGGCAGAGAAAGGCAGATAATGAATATGCGTTTTGGTATGGCAGGTGAAAAAGAGCATACACAAAAAGAAGTTGCCGATATTCTCGGTATTTCCCAAAGCTATATATCACGCTTGGAAAAAAGAATAATTTTAAAGCTTAAAAGAGATATTGAGAAGCTGACAAATTAAAATAGCTGCCAGTCGACAGTATGTAAAAGTATCGCGAAGCCTATCATCCCTGTGCCGAAGGCATAGGGAGGGGGACCAAAAGCGTCAGCTTTTGGTGGTGGGTTGCCCCGTAAAGATTACCCTTCGTAAAAGTAACGCAAGGTTATTGGTGGGTTGCCCCGTAAAGATTACCCTTTCTGAAAATATTCCAAAGCCTGATTTAGCACTTTGCATTTAAAAACCCCCTTGTTTTTTCCAAATTATTGTACTAAAATGGAAAATATAAGAAAAATTGTAAAAAATTTACAGAGGGGGATTTTTCTTGAATAAAGCACAATTTGTTTTTAAAGCGGTAGATATTATTTGCAATCCGTCACAGAACAACATAAGATATGAAGATGTAAACTGTGTAAAGGACATTGCTTATGGTCCGCAAGCTCTTAATAAAGGTGATTTGTATTTTAAGTCAGATATTTTAAATGACGGCAAAAAGCATCCTGTTATTGTTTATTACCATGGTGGTGCATTCCTTGCAGGAGATAAAAAATATCGTGTTTCGGTTTGCGAGTACTACGCAAAAGAAGGCTATTTTGTTTATTGCCCCAATTATCGTATGCCGCCGGAGGTGGATTATAAAGGGCTTATAATCGATTGTGTTGATGCACTTAACTTTGTTCTCACTCTCGCAGAAAAATACAATATTGATTTAGAAAACATTGTTGTTACGGGGGATTCTGCAGGTGGTTATATGGCATCATACCTTGGTGCCCTTAAATATAATGAAGAGCTTTGCGATGTATTGGATTGTGATAAAGTTAAGGTTGAGCTTAAAGGCCTTATGCTTATGTGCGGTATTTATGATTTAGAGGTGCTTATGAAGGGCACATCTTTAATGGGCGTTATTCCCACAACTGCGAGAACTCTTCTTAACTTCAATTTCAAAAACGATTTCTCAAATCTTAAAGATTTCCCGGATTATAAATATATTTCACCTGCTGCCTTTGTTAATGATAAATGGTGTTCAACATTTATTTGTTGGGCAGATGACGATATGGTGTGCCAGGGGCAGGGTGAACCTATGGCGGAAAAACTTAAAGCAGTTGTGCCACTTTATGACCAATATCACGTGGCAGGTTTCGCCAATAATCATTGTTTCCACCTTACACCCAAAAGCAATAAATATGCAAGAGAATGTATGCAGAAGTCACTGGACTTTCTTGCAAAATTATTTGCGGAAGAAAAGATTACTGCTTAAATGCTAAATGCTAAGTGCTAAGTGCTAAGTGCTAAATGCTAAATATCGGGTCTGCGACGCAATTATAAAAAAATCACAAAAAAGTCTGTAGAAGAATAAAGTTATTGTTTGTGGGTATCTCTCTTTGAAGAGCGGTAAGGACACGCCTTTCCTTTTTGTTCTATGGTGCATTTTTGTGACCCGAAACTCTTCACTATTCACTTTTAACTTTTTACTAACAGAAAAGACGGTCGAGAGACCGTCTTTTTTGTTATCTTATATTGCCTGTATTTGATTTAAGTGTAACGTCGTGTGCACCGCCCTCTACAATACTTGTTGCAGAAACGAGAGTGAGCTTTGCATCTTTCTGTAAATCGGGGATAGTGATAACACCGCAGTTGCACATTGTGGATTTAACCTTGTAAAGGCTCTTTGTAACGTTATCGTGGAGAGAGCCTGCATAAGTTACGTAAGAGTCAACGCCCTCTTCAAATGAAAGCTTTGAAGAGCCGCCAAGGTCATATCTCTGCCAGTTTCTTGCTCTGTTTGAGCCTTCGCCCCAATACTCTTTAACATAAGTGCCGTTGATGTTGAGCTTGGGTGTGGGGCTTTCGTCAAATCTTGCAAAGTATCTGCCGAGCATCATAAAGTCTGCACCCATTGCAAGAGCGAGAGTCATGTGGTAGTCGTGAACGATACCGCCGTCAGAACAAATGGGAATATATACACCGGTCTTTTCGTAGTATTCATCTCTTGCCTTTGCAACGTCAATAATAGCAGTAGCCTGTCCTCTGCCGATACCCTTTGTTTCACGGG
>JAZNHK010000195.1:0-2328 GCA_045576915.1 Acutalibacteraceae bacterium | reverse complement strand
CAGAATTTGTTATTAACATTAACACCCGTAATATGGATTTCAGTAAAATAACAATTCCTGATGGATTCTGGGTAGCTTTGGTATCACCAATAACAGCAACCTTGTTTTTCTTGGGTATATGTTATTCCGTAGCACCTTATGTGAAGGATAGTAAACTTCTTGTAACATTCGGAAGAAACACAAAATATGTTGTGTATTATCATCAGTTGATTTTTGTTCTGTCTTCTGTTATTTGTGCAATTCTCGTTAAGCTTGAAATATTGAATATTTCAGGTTTCTCCTTTGAAAAAATGTGGGAAAAAATATATTACACAGGTGGAAATATATACATAACTGTTGCAGTTTCAGTTATTGCATTGGTTTTACCGCCTCTTGTTTGTATATCTATTGATAAAAAGATGTTGCCAATAAGAGTTATGGTGTATACCTTAATTACTTCTTTGATAGTTGCTTTCCTGTATTATGCAGGTAGTGTTTTAAATTAAATGTTGTATAATTTGTTGTTTGTTCTTATTGCTATTTTTGTGTAATTGTGATAAAATCGTCTTATTATATGGAAAAGGGGGAGTAATATGAGTAAAGATGGCATCAACTCTGCAATTGGCAAGGTTAAAGGTTTTGCAACAGAAATCAAAGACCATTGGAATGTTCCTGCAGAGGGTAAATATGTTCCTTATAAGGAATATAAAGATGTTGTTATCGGCGTTGGTGCGAACTACACTGGCTCGAAAACCCTTGAATACATCGGTTTCTGGTCAAGCTGTTTCCTTATTATGCACCACTATAAATTGCCGTATCTCACATTCTCGGTTATCGGTCTTCTTAATATGCCTTTGGGCTATATTTCCGCACTTATCTGGTGGTATGTGTGTGACAACCTTGGCTTTTTGCCTAAAAAGACGGAGCGGAAGGTTTATCTGGTTTATGGTCTTATGATGGCGTATGGTATTTCCACGCTGCTGTTTGACTATTCTATGTTGTTTAACCAATCCGGCTCGTTTATTACTATGCTCAACAGCTTTGAGGGTATGAATGCAACGGCGTGCTTCAAGACGTTTGGTACGCATTTCCTTTATACCGGTTGGGTTGGTGCTCGTAATATCTTCTGGCGTAAAAAGCTTATACCTAAATACGGAAGATATAAATACAGCCTTTACTGTGATGTTATACCAAAGTGTGTAATGGTTATTCTTATTGGTTGGCTTCCCGTTTATAATATCGGTGATGTTGCAACACGAGTATGGGTTGCAAACCTTTTATTTGCTACATATAATGTTTTTGGTTTTGGCAACGTACTTGAGGAATGCTCAAAGCGAATCAGCCCCAACCTGCAGGAAAGAATTCTTGTTCGTAGCTATCCCGTCAAGATTTCACATATTTTTAACTCAATTCTTGCGATTATTCTTCCTGCTATTGTCGGCACTCTTCGTCACGAATGGGCAGATATCAATTTCTACAGATACGTTATCCCCATAACATTCTGTATTTCTGCGGCGTCTACAATGGGTCTTGCAGGCAGAATCAAAGAGCGAATACCTCAGCCACCCATTGAAAAGAAGGTTCAGATTAAGTTCTGGGATGGTATGCTGGGTGTTTTAAAGAATAAATACCTTCTTATCAATACCGTTGTTGGTCTTATTGACTCTCTTGGTAATGGTATGTTGCCCTTTGCAACAATTCTTTATTTCTATACCTTCCGCCTGAGTGGTTTACCATATTCACTGATAGTGGCACTCATTTCATTTGCGGGTACTCCGCCGGATTTGTTATCCCCATATTTCCTTAAGAGATTTTCATATAAGCAGATTATGATTTTCTATCAGTTAAGCCGTGCAATCGGTAATGTTATTATTGCTGTTGCAATGTGGACTCTTGGTGATAACCTTGCTCTTTGCGGAACAATCTGTGTCGTTGTTCTCTTCTTTATGGAAATGACCAAAACTGTTCCCACAACCGCAGGTCACGATATGGGTGTTCGTATCAATGACTATCAGATGTATCTGTCAGGCGAACGTCTTGAGAGCTTTGCTGGTATTTTTGGTTGGTTCACCGGTCCGATAACATCATTTGTTGGTCTTATTATCCCCATTTTCTTGCTTAAATACGGTTTTAACAGTAACTGGGAAATTCTCTTCTTTGATGGTTCAAGAAGAAACATTGTTGTTGTACCCATTATTGTTGATGCAATCGGTTTCTTCCTTATGACAATACCGTACCTTTTCTGGGACTATGACAATAAAAAGCAGAATCTTGTTATGGAAGTACTTAAACGTCGTGCAGAGGTTACAGAAAAGAAAGCACAAGAAGAGGGTACATCTGTATCCGGCG
>JAZNHK010000194.1:0-4441 GCA_045576915.1 Acutalibacteraceae bacterium | reverse complement strand
AGTTGCAATTCAGCTGAAATTATTGAAAACTATGAAGATTATGAAAATGATTGCATAGTTAAGATAACTATAAGTAGTCTGGGTGATAGCTATTATTTTATTTGTACAGATAGTTATCAAATAGTTACGCGTGACAATAGAAAAAATAAAACTATAATAACAGAAGCGGGTAATATTGATAAAAGTTTTTTAAACAGTTGTTTAGAATCTGTTTTAGAAAATGGTGCTTATGTTGAACCTGATTTCGATGTTAATGATTATTATTCTGTTGGATTATACATTGGTGAAACCGATTATCATTTTACATATGGATTATCATCAAACCCATACGCAAATATGTTAGTTGAAATGATAATTGGGAGTTGTAATTATAAACCTGCACAAGAATCATTAGTACCTTTTCCTTCAACTTTTAGATAATACCCGACGAATCAGGGCGGACCAATCAGGGGACGGTTAGCGTGAAAACCTCAACAGAAAAAGAGGACAAGACAGGGGACGGTTCTGTGTCTTGTTCTGAAAATCCCGATTAACAAATTTCAACTGAAGAGGGCGATTTGCTCGTTAATGTTAAATCGCCCTTTCTTATTTTCTAAATAGCAAGAGCAAAAATTTACTCCTTTCGAATAAAATCGGGAGGAGTTTTTATATATTTTCATAAAAACCTTGAATATAATCTTTTCCAATGATAGAATACATCTGTAAGGAGTGGATTTTTATGAAAATTATGAAAAAACTTTTTTGCATTTGTCTTTCAATGCTGTTTATTTTTACAGCCGTTCCCTTTGTTTCGGCTGAATCCGGTGTAACCTACTACATCGATGCAATTGGTGGCGATAACTCTAATTCCGGCACAAGCGAAGCAGAAGCTTGGAAGGATTTGGGTGGTTTCACAGGAGAACAGGCTCTTACTGCTGGTGTAAGTGTTCTTTTCAAATGTGGTGGTACTTATGATTTTAATGTAGAGTTAAGAGATATTATGGGTACAAAAGAAAGCCCGTTTGTAATTTCTTCCTATGGTGAGGGCGAAAGACCCATACTCACCACTCAGGCAAGAGATGAAATTCTTACTCTTATAGATTGCTCTTATATTACCATTTCAAATCTTCAGATGGTTGCTCCCAATGGTGGCGGTATCTGGATTGATACACTTAACAAAACATCTGAAGGTATTATTATTGATAATGTTTACTTCCACGGTATGCCTAACGGCAAGGTTAATAACCGTGACGATATGTCCAACGGTGCTGCACCTGCAAGAGCAGCGGTTATGGTTAAAGGTCTTCCTGCTCGTTCAAGATATGCGGTAAATGACCTTACAATCACAAATTGCGAAGTTTACGATTGTGCAAATGGTTTTATGATCTGGGGCTCTTGGAACGATGAACAGAATCCTTGGTGTGAGGAAGAGGATGCAGACCCCATTTACAACACAGGTCTTCTTATTGAGGGTTGCTATTTCCACGAAATGGATGCAGAAGCAATTATTATTGGTATTTGCGATGGTGCTTTGGTTACAAATTGTCGTGCTATAAACACTTGTCAGGGCGAGGGTGTGGATGAAAACGGAGAAATCCTTTATTTCACAGCCGCTATGTGGTTCTGGGGTAGCGAAAACAGTACAATTCAGTATTGCGAAATTGCAGGTCAGAAAAACTACGGTGATGGTATGACTGTGGATTTTGACTCACAGACCAATAACTGCACATATCAGTATATCTATTCTCATGATAATATGAGATTTATGTGCAACAATGCAAAAGCAAGTCCTCAGAAAAACAATACAGTAAGATATTGCCTTTCTGTAAACGATAATGGCGGCAGAAGTGCAATTGCATCAGGTAATGGCGAAGATGGCTTTAATTTTTACAATAACACAATAATTAACTGTGGAGATTTCCATATGCGTTATCTGACAAACAGCTTTGTTGCCAACAACATAATTATTCCTGAAGATGGTTGTATTATTTTGTATAACCTTCAAGAGGAGCTTTCTGCAGGAAATACCTTTACCAATAACTGTTATGGTAATACAATCAATCCCATTTTTGATATGAATTCAAGAAATATTATCCCTAATTTTGTAGGTGGCGAAAATCCCCTTACAGGTTATCAATTAGTTGAAGGCTCTGCCCTCATAGGTGCAGGTGTGGAAGTGGATGATGGCTTAACAACAGATTTCTTCGGTAACGAAATTACAGAAAATAACATCGGTTGCTATAGTGGCTCGGGTGTTCTTGCAACAGAAGATAGCATTGATACTGAAAATGAAAGCTTTACGGATATTATCGTAAGAACCGTTACCACTATAATTAAAGTTATAATTCAGGAAATCCGTAAGTTGATTTATGATTTATAATAAACAGTAAACTAGTATATTCCGGAAAAATAAAATAACCGCAACTCCTTTGTTCATAAGGGGTTGCGGTTATTTAAAACTATTTGCATTTTTCATCTGTTTATTTTATACTTTAGTTGAAACGAGGTGCTTTTATGAAAAAATTTATAAAAATAGCAGTTCCTGTTATTTGTGCGGTGATTGTAGTTACCGCAATAATACTTGTGGCAGTATTTCGCGAAGATATTTTCGGAAATGGTGTTGTTAATGTGAATGAGAATACATATGGTGAGGTAAATCCTGATACCTGGACTGCTGTTGATGGTTTGGGCAGGACTCTTCCCACCTATGAAGATGTAGGGGAAAAGAAACAGGAAAAATTTGTAGGTATGTTTTATTGGACCTGGCACTATCACCATTCCCAAAACCGTCCTGCAAGAAATATCGCAGAGATGCTTATTCAGAATCCTGATGCAGTAAGAGATTTTGATAACCCTGTTTGGACAGATGACGGAGACGGAGTACCTCATTATTGGAATGAGCCTCTTTTTGGCTATTATACTAACCTTGATGAATACGTTGTTAGAAAACACGCAGAGTTAATTGCCGATGCTGGTGTTGACGTTATAATTTTCGACTGCACAAATGGTACACAAATCTGGGAAGAGGGCTATGAGGTTCTTTTCAAAATTTTTGAGCAAGCAAAAGGTGAAGGCGTAAATGTTCCCCAAATTGCATTTATGCTTCCTTTTAATGCAGGAGAAGACCCCGAAACCTCTCTTAAAAATCTTTATAACAATATTTATTCAAAAGGCAGATACGAGGACTTATGGTTCTTTTGGGACGGAAAGCCTTTGATTATGGCAGATCCGGATGCCCTTGACGAGAAGAAGGAGGATGAAAAAGAAATTCTCGATTTCTTCACTTTCCGCAGAAATGAACCTGCTTATTTTGCTGATGATACATATATCAGCGAGAAAAACTGGGGTTGGTGCAGTGACTATCCTCAAACAAAATACGGCAAAACTATTTTTGAAGGAATTGAACAGATGTGTGTTTCCGTTGCACAGAATGCGGCAGACGGACAGCTTGTTGCGATGAATAATGGCGGAAATGTTCAAGGTAGAAGCTTTACCCACGGCGATTATTCATATTCCTATAAAAAGGGTGATGAAATCGTAACCGTTGATTCTTCCATAGAAAATTCTCTTCTTTACGGTCTTAATTTCCAACAACAATGGGATTATGCTATTGAAAATGACCCCGAATTCATATTCGTAACAGGTTGGAATGAATGGCTGGCAGGAAGGTGGAGCGAATGGGGCGGAACAGAAAACGCTTTCCCCGACCAGTTCAGCGATGAATACAGTCGCGACATTGAACCTGCAAAAGGAATTCTCAAGGACCATTATTATTATCAGCTTGTTGCAAATATAAGAAGATTTAAGGGTATGAGCACTTCCGAAAATACTGCAACAAGTAGTACAACAATTGATATTTTCGGCAAGGATTCTCAATGGAACAATGTAAAAAATGAATATAACCATTACATAAACAGCACAAAAAAGAGAAATGCAGACAGTTGGCAAGGTGTTCATTATGAAAGTGACACAATGCGCAATGATTTCAAGAATGTAAAGGTTACTTATGATAAAGAAAACATCTATTTCCGTATTGAAACTGTTGACGATATAACTTCTTACAAAGATAAAGCCTGGATGCGATTGTTCATTGATACAGATTCTACGGGCATAAGTGATAACTGGGAAGGTTTTGAATATGTAATCAACAGAGGAAGTGCAACTGAAAGAGAAGTTATCATTGAAAAGAGCACGGGCGGTTGGAAATTCCAGGAAACTGGCAAAGGTGCATACAATATAAATAAAAATGTAATGTACTTGCAAATTCCCAGAGAAGCTCTCGGACTCGAAAAATGCGACGAAGTTCATTTCAATTTCAAACTGTCTGATAATATGCAAACTGACGGCGATATTCTCGATTTCTACCAGAACGGTGATGTAGCTCCCGGCGGAAGATTTATGTTCGTGTTTTGATTTAAATGAGAAAAATAAATATGAGAACAGATAAATGCCCGAATTTAAA
>JAZNHK010000193.1:0-2919 GCA_045576915.1 Acutalibacteraceae bacterium | reverse complement strand
ATGTATCTTAAAGCTTATGGCTGAAGTTGATGCTTATATCCCAACTCCAGAAAGAAAGGCTGACTTACCATTCTTGATGCCTATCGAAGATATCTTCTCAATCACAGGCCGTGGTACAGTTGCTACAGGTAGAGTAGAAAGAGGACAATTAAAGGTATCTGACGAAGTTGAAATCGTTGGTTTGACAGACGAATCAAGAAAAGTTGTTGTAACAGGTATCGAAATGTTCAGAAAGCTTCTTGATTACGCTGAAGCTGGTGATAACATTGGTGCACTTCTTCGTGGTGTTCAAAGAACAGAAATCGAAAGAGGACAAGTTTTGGCTGCTCCTGGTTCAATAAACCCACACACAAAGTTCACTGGTGAAGTTTACGTATTGACAAAGGAAGAAGGCGGAAGACATACTCCTTTCTTCAATAACTACAGACCTCAGTTCTATTTCAGAACAACTGACGTTACAGGTGTTATCTCATTGCCTGCTGGTACAGAAATGTGTATGCCTGGCGATAACGTAAAGATGGATGTTGAACTTATCACTCCAATCGCTATCGAAAAGGGTCTTCGTTTCGCTATCCGTGAAGGTGGTAGAACAGTTGGTTCAGGTGTCGTATCTGAAATCAATGGCTAATATATAGCTTTACTATGCGATTCCCATTAATTTGGGAGTCGCATTTTTTCGTTTTATTGTATTTCACTTCAGAATTGCAACTCATGGTTCAGTATGTCAAGGTCTATGTCATCCATTTCCGCTATCACATAAAATACCTAATTTAAAACATCAGTATACAACCTGTAATCTTGGTATAGTTCACAATGGTATAATTCCTATTAAGCCAAGAAAAGGAATATCTGATACTATGGAGTATATAGCATCAAGACTATCTAAAATTGAAAGAGAGTGTCCCGAGTTTTGTTAAAGTGCCAAATAGCACGTACAGGGGAGATATTGTCAACAAATACTGGGATGTTTGTAATTCATTAAACAAAAAAATGTCAACTTAGGTGTAAGTTTGTATTGACAAATTTCTTTTGTTGTGTTAGTATTAATTTAAATGGTAAATTAATTAAAAGTTGGATAAAAATAAGATGGATGATATAAAACTTTTGTGGAAAAAGTGATATAGGATAAATCACCAATTATTTTAAAATATTCTCCAGATGAAAATTGGCTGAATTACTGGACTGTTAGGACAGACAATTGGACTTGTGCAGGTGGTTGGCTTATTGGTGATGAGCCTGAAAATATAACAGAGCTTATTGATCCAAATCCAATTAAGGGAAGATATATAGGATTTTCTGCGTATTGCACAAAGCTTATGATTAAAGACATTGAAATAAGAAAAATATATTGGGAAGATTTTATACAAAAGTATGCGAGACAGTATTAAAAAGAAAAAGTAAAATACAAGGAGGAAATTTTTATGGGAAAATCAACAGACTTCAGGTACAATACAGGTGCAACAAGAGTACCTTGGGCAGCAGTAGGGGAAAACTACAATGCACACGATTTAATGGAAATTATCAAATTTTTGATGCAGGGAGAGGGCAAGGAATATGAAGATGCTCTTTGTGCTGTTTGGGAACAGGTTAAAAAGCTTGATTCTCTTGCAACACCTCCGGGAAAGCTTTCGTTGGGAAGTCAGGTAGAAGCGGCAGAAGCGGCTTGTAACGAATATCTCGGAACAACCACATCAACCTTTGTAACAAATGCTACAGCAGGCTTTGAAATTGCATATAAGTATGCAAACCTTAAGGCGGGTGATGAGGTCATCGTTCCTGCAATCACATTCGTTGCAACTATGGCATATCCTCTTGCGATTGGTGCCAAGCTTGTTTTTGCAGATGTTGACCCAAGAACAATTAATATGGACCCTGAGGATGTAAAGAGAAAAATAACAGACAGGACAAAAATGATTGTTCCTGTACATATCGGTGGTTATCCTGTTGATCTTGATCCTATTATGGAAATAGCAAAAGAACATAACATTTTGGTTCTTGAAGATGCTGCACATGCTTTTGGTGCTATGTATAAGGGCAGGAAAATAGGAACAATCGGTGATTTTGCAGCATTCAGTATGCACGAGGTTAAGAATATCACATCCTTTGGTGAGGGCGGTATTGTTACAACCAATATACCAAACTTTGGTGGTGAAATGAAGAGAGCAAGATTTTTGGGTCTTGACTTTACTTGCCCAATCAAAGACTGGCTATATAATATAACACCTATTCAGGGTAAGGAAAAGCCATTTGTTGCAGGAAACTATTCAACAACAGAAATTCAGGGACTTGGATTAAAGCTTCAGGTTGAAAGAAATGAGGCAATTATTGAAATCAGAAGAAAGGCGGCAGAATATCTTACAAATCGTTTTAAGGAAAACGATGCAATTATTCCGCAGGATTTGGGAAATGAAGATATTAAGCCTACATTCCATTTGTATTTGTTACAGATAGACCCACAAAAAGCGGGCGGTGATGTTCAGGTATTGAAGAAAAAGCTTGAAGAAAAGGGTGTAACACAGATTGCACACTTTGGACCGCTTTACAGATTTAAGGTTGTTGAACAGATGGGCTATAATGCTGATGAAATTGCCAAGACCTGTCCGAATTGTGAAGAGGTGTTCTATAAGAGATTTACTCATCTTCCGCTCTATGGTCTATCAGATGAACAGCTTCAATATATGGCTGATGCAGTTTTGGAAAGTGTTGCTGAAATGCAGGCAGGAAGATAAGACGAAATGTGTATGCCTGGCGATAACGTAAAGATGGATGTTGAACTTATTACTCCAATTGCTATCGAAAAGGGTCTTCGTTTCGCTATCCGTGAAGGTGGTAGAACAGTTGGTTCAGGTGTTGTTTCTGCAATCATCGAATAATTTTAATAACAAAAAGAGCTCACATTGTGAGTTCTTTTTTTTATTC
>JAZNHK010000192.1:0-2308 GCA_045576915.1 Acutalibacteraceae bacterium | reverse complement strand
CAGGTCCTGTAAGGAATTCTTCAACAACGATGTTGTCACCGCTTGTGCCGAACATTTTGTCCTGCATCATAGAAACAACTGCTGCTTTTGCTTCCTCTCTTGTGTTTGCAATAATAACACCTTTACCGAGAGCAAGTCCGTCAGCCTTGATAACTGTAGGAATGGGAGCAGTTACAAGGTATTCAAGAGCTTTTTCCATATCGTTGAACACTTCATAAGCCGCTGTGGGAATACCATATTTTTTCATAAGGTTTTTTGAGAAAACCTTGCTACCCTCAATAATTGCTGCATTGGCTTTAGGTCCGAAGCAGGGAATCCTCTTTCTTCAAGAGCATCAACGCAACCTAAAACCAACGGGTCATCAGGAGCAACAACTGCATAATCAATGCCGTTTGCAACTGCAAATTCAACGATTTTCTCAATATCCTTTGCACCAATATCAACAAGGGTTGCATCCTTTGCCATACCCCCGTTACCGGGGAGAGCAAAGATTTCTGTAACCTCTTTATTTTCTTTTATTTTTTTGATGATAGCGTGTTCACGACCGCCACCACCTACAACCATAATCTTCATCTTTATACCTCTTAGTGATGGAACAAACGCATACCTGTAAATGCCATTGTCATGCCATATTTGTCTGCACATTCAATAACAACATCATCACGGATTGAACCACCGGGTTCTGCAATGTATTTAACACCGCTCTTCTTTGCACGTTCAATGTTATCGCTGAAGGGGAAGAAAGCGTCTGAACCGAGAGCAACACCATCAATTGTTGCAAAATATGCTTTTACATCTTCATCTGTAAGGGGTTCGGGCTGAGATGTAAAGTATTTCTGCCAGTTACCGTCTGCGCAAACATCTTCTTCGTTTTTATTGATGTAGCCATCAATAACATTATCTCTGTCAGGTCTGCCAAGAGTATCCTTGAAAGGAAGGTTAAGAACCTTTTCGTGCTGACGAAGGAACCAAGTGTCTGCCTTTGTACCTGCAAGGCGTGTGCAGTGGATTCTTGACTGCTGACCTGCACCAACACCGATAGCCTGACCGTCAACTGCATAGCAAACGGAGTTTGACTGAGTATATTTAAGAGTGATAAGTGCAATTATAAGGTCACGAACTGCACTTTCGGGCATATCTTTATTTTCTGTAACAATATTTTTGAGAAGGTCTGCATTGATTTCAAAATTGTTTCTGCCCTGCTCAAAAGTTATACCATAAACCTGCTTGTGTTCAATAGGAGCAGGAACATAATTGGGGTCAATTTTAACAATATTGTAGTTACCTTTTCTCTTTGATTTGAGAATTTCAAGTGCTTCGGGTTCATAACCGGGAGCGATAATACCATCGGAAACCTCACGCTGAATGAGTTTTGCAGTTGTAACATCGCAAACATCGGAAAGAGCAACCCAGTCACCGAAGGAGCACATTCTGTCTGTACCTCTTGCTCTTGCATAAGCACAAGCGAGAGGAGATTCGTCAAGACCTTCAATATCATCAACGAAGCAAGCTTTTTTAAGCTTGTCGGAAAGCGGTACACCTACTGCTGCAGATGTGGGGCTAACATGCTTAAAGGAAGTTACCGCAGGAAGACCAAGTGCTTCTTTAAGCTCTTTAACCAACTGCCAGGAGTTGAAAGCATCAAGGAAGTTAATGAAACCGGGACGACCACAGAGGATTTCGATAGGAAGCTCGCTACCGTCTGCCATAAAGATTTTTGCAGGTTTCTGGTTGGGGTTACAACCATATTTTAATTCAAATTCTGTCATTACGATAATCTCCTTATTTGTTCTTGTTTACGATTCTTGAATCGTATTTGCCTGTTTCAAGGTCAATGTATCTAACGAAAAGAGAAACCTTGTTATCTTCGTTAAGATTTTTCCAGATAATATCTGTTAATGTATCAATATCAACATCGGGAAGTTCCAATGTTTTGGGCTCACCCTCAAAGCTTGGAAGAGGGTTGCCATCGCATTTATATGTATGAATGAATTTTGCTTTTCCGGGAAGAGGATTTGAGTAAGCAAATGTATATCTCTGGCAAGAAGAACCGTCACCATCTGCAGATTTGAGAATGGACATTGCATAGTTCATATCGCCGTTTTCAAGACGGATGATACCTGAAATACGGGGTGTGTAGTTAGGCGCATCATCTTCAAATTCACGGGTACGAAGAGCCTGTTCAAAGGTCATCTGCTTGTCCATCAATTCATAGATTGTATCGGTCTGGTCACCGTTTGTAACAATTGTTTTGTTACCGAGAACTCTGACAGGAGCATAGATAATAAGGTGGGGGTCAACCATTTTT
>JAZNHK010000191.1:0-4470 GCA_045576915.1 Acutalibacteraceae bacterium | reverse complement strand
AAGCCAACCTTTTTAAGCTGTGAAGAGAATTTTTCGATATTCATATCTGTTACCTTACGGGGATGAATACCTGTTTTAATAGCATAGTTCTCAGTAGGAAGACCATAAGCATCGAAGCCAATGGGGAAAAGAACATTGTAGCCCTGCATTCTTCTTTTTCTTGAAATAACTTCAAGACCTGAATATGCTTTAATGTGGCCAACGTGCATACCTGCACCGCTGGGGTAAGGGAATTCAACAAGACCATAGAATTTGGGCTTGTCGGAATTATCTTGTGCGTGGAAAACACCTTCGTCTTCCCACTTTTTCTGCCATTTCTGTTCAACAGCGGAAAAATCGTATTTCATAAAATCACCTTTCTGTGAAATGCTGAGTGCTAAATGCTAAGTGCTAAATATTTACACTTTAGCTTTATAACACTAATACATTATCAAATTCTATTTATTTTCATTTATTGTTTTGCATATTGAAATCAATATGCTTATTACTTCTTTAACATCTTTTTCTAAACTATCAAATTCAGTATCATTTAAATAGCCTGTTGCGTGTAAAAGTCTCAACCAATAATAACTTTCGTATGCCTCTTTACAAGCAATATTCATTTTTGTATAAAAATCCGGTTTTGTTTGTCCTCTTTCAGCTTCTGAAACATTTGCACCCACACTTGTTCCGCTACGCAAAAGTTGTTTGGATAAAACATATTCTTTTTTTCTCTTCGGTTAAATATTTATACAAACGAACAACCCTGATTGCTAAATCAAAACTTTTCTTTTCTATTACATTCTCAGACATAGTAGTCACCCGCTTTATTTAGCACTTAGCATTTAGCATTTAGCACTTAGCACTTTGCATTTAGCACTTACCACTATCAATTCAAAAATTGACTTGCGTCAATTTTCTTCGCATCTTCCCAGAGTCTTTCAAGATTATAATAATTTCTTGATTCTTCAAGGAAAATGTGAACAACTACACCTCTGTATTCGAGAAGCACCCAACCTGTTGCTCTGCCCTCAACGTGGTCAACCTTAATACCTGCCTCTTCAAGCTGATATTCAACCTCGTCTGCAAGAGCACGAACGTGAGTGTTTGAGTTTGCGGTACAGATAACAAAATAATCCGCAACAATTGTAAGCTCTTCAATTTTAATAACCTGAATGTCGTTACCCTTTTTATCATCAAGAGCTTTTACTATTTTCTTAACAATATCAAGACTCATTTTTTTACTCCTGTTTTATTTTAATTTTAATAAATTCATCATAGCATCGTTGTAGGCATCAATGGTATCGGGATGCACTACCCTTTCGTTGTCTATGAGTTCTTTTATTGTAAAGCTAAGCCCCTCAACAATAGCCTCGTCAAGTGACCTTACTGCTTTTTCTCTCATTATTTCAACGCCGTTATAATCTCTTTCAGCACTGATAAAGTCTGCAATAAACACAATTTTTTCAAGAAGGCTCATATTTTTTCTTCCTGTTGTGTGGTAACGTACGGCATTGATTATATCTTCGTTTTCAATTCCGAATTCTTTTTTTATATACAAACTTCCGCACATAGCGTGGTAAAGCTTTGCGGTGTTTATTTCAATTTCTGTAAGGTCTGCACCATTCTCAAACATATATGATAACTGCAAGCCTGCAGGCGTGTCCTTGCAACAGTCGTGAATAAGACCTGCGGTATACGCAGTTTCTTTATCATAACCATAAATTCCAGCAAGCTCTTTAGCAGAATCTGCCACATTGAGAGAATGAATAAATCTTTTTTCAGTAAGCTTTTCTCTCAGAATTTCTGTATATTCAGCATCTCTGTTCATTGATACAACCCCTTTTGAATTATATAGTTGTAAACATCTTCTGAAAGACCTTTGTTTTCACCATCTTTCAAGGAAGAACGAATTTCAGTAGAACTGATTTCAAAAGGAACACTTTCAGAAACGATAACCCTATCCTCCGACAGAAGAACATTTTTTACATAATCTCTTATGCTCTGAAGCTTTTCAAGATTTTCTGTTCTGCAGGCACAAACAATGGTAGCAAGTTTTAAAATTTCTTCATACTTATACCATTTGTTGAAAGATAAAATCATATCGTCGCCCATAAACAAATAAAGCTCTGATTGTGGATTTTCATCTTTAATTTGCCTGAGTGTATCAACGGTATAACTTTTTCCGCCTCTTTTAATTTCAATATCGCTTATATGAAATAAATCCTCTTTAAAAAAGATTTCACACATCTTAAGCCTGTCCTCAGCTGTTGCAGAGCTTGAATTTTTAAAAGGTGATAAAGCAGTTGGTATTATTATAACCTTTTCGACACCGCATACACTAGCAAGATTTTCTGCTAAAAGCTTGTGTCCCTTATGTGGCGGGTCAAAGGAGCCGCCATATATTGCAATTTTTTTCATATCAATAAAGTGTAACGGATTGCAACTCAAGATTGCCTCTGTAAGACTTGATTTTAACCTTTACTCTTGTAACCTCTGCGGGAGTGATTTTTATAATTCTCTTGTAACCAACAACCTCGCCCTTTGCAACTCTCTTGAATTTTCCGTTGCCATTGTCTATGTAAACCTCGTATTCCTCAATATGCTGACCGTTGATTATGTTTTCCATAATAACAACTTTATCAAACATATCCTTCTGTGAGAGGTTGATTATGATTTCAGGCTCTTTGTCACCCGGAGCAGGACGCCAGGTTTTGCTTTCATCATCAAGAAGAAGGTTCTTTCCGTCAAATTCTTCAGAAAGTGAACTGCTTACCTCAACAGTACCAATCTGAGAAACCTTGTAGTTGAACATTCTCTTCAAATCGTAACCGAAGGCCTTAAGAATCTGAGTATCCATTTCCGCAAACTTACCTGTTTTCATAGGTGGTACACCAAGCATCCACGCGCAGTTTGCACCAACGGAGCTGAAATAAATTTTCTGGAGTCTGTCCTTGGTTTTTGCTGTGTATTCATCATCCTTATGGTAATACCATCTGTCGCGGATGGACATACTCACTTCACAAGGATACCAGATAAAATTTTCTTCTTTCTTGATAGCCTTTCGTGAACCCAAATCAAGCTCGTACTTTTCCTCTTTCTGACGTTTTTTCTGAGGCTTGTTGCTTTTTTCAATAGCGTTATAGATACTGTACTTTTCAGGAACAACGCTCCACTCGTTTTCACGGATTACTCCCCATTCGTTACCATACCAACGAACATCGGGACCAACAAGAGCGATTACTGCATCAGGCTGACACTCTCTGACAATTTCATAGTAGCCATTCCAATCATATTCCTGAACATTTCCGTTTTTATCGGGCTCAGCAGCACCATCAAAACGAACATAGAAAATATCGCCGTATTTAGTAAGAACCTCTCTGAGAAGATTCTTGAAATATCTGTTATATGGTTCACCGCTTCCGTAAAGAGGGCAGTTTCTGTCAAGGGGCGAAATAGCAATACCGAACTTAAGCCCCTGCTCTTTACACTCTTTGCTTAAAGCCTCAACTATGTCGCGTTTTTCTGTTTCCCATTCTGTTGCACTCTCAACAGAATACGCAGTGTATTCAGAAGTCCAGAGGCAAAAGCCGTCATGATGCTTTACATTAAGCACCATACCCTTGAAGCCCGCCTCTTTAAAAAACGCAACCCATTCCTCAGCATTGAATTTTTCAGGAACAAAGTTTTCTGCAAGAAGTTCTTCAACAGCTGAGAGTTCTGCAAGAACTGTACATTTGCAGTCCATTGCACCTCTGCCGTGAACTGCGCCGTCAGCAATTTTACCTGAGAACGGGTCATATTTCCAATCAGTTTCTTCTGCAGGAACTACATCCAGATGTCCCATGAGAAGAAATGCACGTGATGAATCTTTACCTACCCATTTATAAAGAAGATTGCCCTGAATATCTGTTTTTTCAAGGTGTTTATGAACAAGAGGAAAATCTTCCTCAATAACCTTATGGAGCTTATAAAACTCTGTAAGGTCAGTGTTACCTCTCATTGAAATTGTAGGAATTTTAACCATTCTTGAGAGTTTTTCAGCATACATTTTTTCTTCTTCTTTTGTAAAATCAAGTGTTGCTTTACCGGGCGCAGGTTTCACCTTAATTCTTATTGCGTTGATAACTGCAACAGCCAAAAGTACAACAATTATTGCAAGAAGCACAAGAAGTGCGTAACCTACATATCTCATTTTATTTCCTCCAATTTTTCAAGCACAGGCTCTTTCTGAATGCCTATGGGCTTGAAGAAATAATATTTTGTATAATCTTCCCAAATAACACGCCATGCATCGGGACCGTGCCACTGTCTGTTCATATCGTTATTATGGATTGCACCGAAGCTGTTGTAGCGGTGACCGAAAGCGGTTATTTCAATAAGATGCTCCCCTGCTTCAAGATGACCGAGTTCAACAGAATACGGTTCAAAAGCAATTCTTCCGCAATCCTTACCGTCTGCTGAAACTGCAATAACAGGATTTCTGAACAT
>JAZNHK010000190.1:0-9167 GCA_045576915.1 Acutalibacteraceae bacterium | reverse complement strand
CTTGGTGGTGATGACTTCGATCAGAGAATTATCGACTGGCTTGTAACTGAATTCAAAAAGGAAACAGGTACAGTCCTTTCCAAAGATAAAATGGCTATGCAGAGACTTAAAGAAGCAGCAGAAAAAGCTAAAATCGAACTTTCAGGTGTTACTTCTTCCGCTATTAGCCTTCCTTTCATTACAATGACAGAAGCAGGCGGTCCTCTTCACCTTGACACAACTCTCACAAGAGCAAAATTCAACGAGCTTACAGTTGACCTTGTTGAAGCAACAATGGCTCCTGTTCGTCAGGCAATTTCTGACTCCGGTCTTAAGGTTTCTGAAATTGACAAAGTTCTTATGGTTGGTGGTTCTTCAAGAATTCCCGCTGTTCAGGATGCAGTTAAAAACTACACAGGCAAAGAGCCCTACAAGGGCATCAATCCCGATGAATGTGTTGCAATGGGTGCAGCTCTTCAGGCAGGTGTTCTTGGTGGCGATGTAGAAGGTCTTCTTCTCCTTGACGTTACACCTCTTTCACTTGGTATTGAAACTCTTGGCGGTGTTTGCACAAAGATTATTGAAAGAAATACAACTATCCCCACAAAGAAGAGTCAGGTGTTCTCAACTGCTGCTGATAACCAGACATCTGTTGAAATCCACGTTCTTCAGGGCGAAAGAGAATTTGCAAGAGATAACAAAACTCTTGGTATGTTCCACCTTGATGGTATTCTTCCTGCTCGTCGCGGTACTCCTCAGATTGAGGTTACTTTTGACATTGACGCTAACGGTATTGTTCACGTTTCTGCAAAGGACCTTGGCACAGGCAAAGAGCAGTCTATCTCAATCACAGCTTCTTCCAATATGAGCAAGGACGATATCGACCGTGCAGTAAGAGAAGCAGAGCAGTTTGCAGAGGAAGACAAGAAACGTAAAGAAGCCGTTGATATCCGCAACGGTGCAGACCAGATGGTTTTCGAATGTGAAAAGCTCGTTTCTGAAAACGGAGATAAATTCGACGAAGCAGATAAGAACGACATCAACGCTAAAGTTGAAGAACTCAAAGAAGCTCTCAAGGGCGAGGATATTGAGCTTATCAAATCAAAGCAGGAAGCTCTTCAGGCAAAATTCTATGAGATTTCTGAAAAGCTTTACAAAGCAGCAGGCGGTGCTCAGGGCTTTGACCCCAGCAATATGGGTGCAGGTTTTGACCCCAATGCAGCAGCTGGTCAGGATGATGGCAATTACAAAGAAGCACCCTTCACAGATGTTGACTAATTAACCCTGATAAAAAGACGGCTCTTCTGAGCCGTCTTTGATAGGGTAAAATGATATTCCTAGAGAAAGGAATTACTTATGGCAGATAAAAGAGATTATTATGAGGTGCTTGGCGTTTCTAAAAGTGCCACACCTGATGAAATAAAAAAAGCGTATCGTCAGCTTGCTAAAAAATACCATCCCGACCTTAACCCCGATAACAAAGAGGCGGAGGCTAAATTCAAGGAAGCAAATGAGGCTTATGAAGTTCTTTCTGACTCTGATAAGAAGGAAAAGTATGACCGCTTTGGCTTTGCGGGTGTTGACCCCAGTTATGGTGCAGGTCAAGGTGGCGGCTTCGGTGGCTTTGGCGGATTTGACGGCGGAATGGATTTTGATCTGGGTGACATTTTTGGTTCGTTCTTCGGCGGATTCGGTGGTGGCGGCGGACGCTCCAACCCCAACGCACCAAGACGCGGTAGCGATATTCAGACTAACATATATATTACCTTTGAGGAAGCCGCAAAGGGTTGCAAAAAAACTGTTGAATTCCAGAAAATTGAAGTTTGTGACGAGTGCTCAGGCTCAGGTGCTGCAAAGGGTACATCTCCACAGACCTGTCCTGATTGTAACGGCAGAGGACAGATTAACGTTCAGCAAAGAACACCCTTCGGCACAATCAGTACATCAAAGCCTTGTCAACGTTGTGGCGGTAAAGGTACATTCAATCCCAATCCTTGCTCAAGATGTAAGGGTGCGGGAAGAATCCGCAGGACTGTTAAACAGGAGGTTACAATTCCGGCAGGTATCGATGACGGACAGATATTTACAGTCCGCAATCTTGGTAATGCAGGTGCAAATGGTGGCCCGGCAGGTGATTTGAGAGTTGGCGTTGTTGTTAAACCCCATCCTTTCTTTGAACGTGACGGATACAATGTGTGGTATGAAGTTAAGGTCAGCTTTGTTCAGGCGGCATTGGGTGACACGCTGCGTGTTCCAACCCTTGACGGTAATGTTGAATACATTCTTCCTGCAGGTACTCAACCCGGCGATATTTTTAAATTGAAGGGTAGAGGTATTCAGGTGCTTAATTCCACAAGACGTGGAGATCAGCTTGTTAAGGTTACTGTGGAAGTTCCCAAAAATCTTAACGAAAAGCAAAGAGAGGCTCTTATGAACTTTAATACCGCAATGGGTGCCAAGGCGGTTCAGCCGGAAGAGAAAAAAGGTTTCTTTGGTAAGAAAAAGAAGTAATAAAAGTTTAACCCCCATTAAATTTTGTCAAAGCAAAATTTAATGGGGTTAATTGTTTCTGTTTTATGCTAAATTGTAAAGCGCGGTTGTGTCAATTCTTGTATTGTTAACATACCAAGTGGAATTGATTTTAATAACATTTACTTCTTGCGTTGCGATTGTTTTGCCGTTTACTTTAACATCTACAAACACTACATAAAGGTCACTTATATCTGAGGTGTTTGTTTTATACGTTTCAAACAATTCTGCATTTTCTTCAGTTTTAAGCCATTCGTTGTTGGATGGTGTTAAAAGCATTGAGTCTTTTACTTCATAAGTGAATTTATAACCTTCACCAAATGCTTTTTCATAAGCACCTGTGGTTTTAACACTTGTCTGAATGCCTGTATTAGCATCAAATTCATCCTCTGTACCTGTAAGGCTTTCGCCGTAGGTTCTTACATTACTTTCGAGGGCGGTGAACATTATTTCATCGGTCATATATTTGTCACCGAAAACCTCTTCACGAACCTTACAAAGCTCTTTGAAATAATCGGTGAAAACACCATCATAATTGTCCCAGCCATTGTATTTTTTCATAAGAGTTACATAGTAATCATACATAGTGGCGATTACCTGTCCTGAAAGTGTGCCGTCGTCTTTGAGAGTTTTTTCACCCTTGAAGGAGTCGTCATTGTAGCCTTTGAGTGCATCTCTGTCATCACCGGGATTGTAGTCACACTCTGCATAAATTACGGGGTACATATAGTATTCTCTTATGAAATCGCCGTATTTATAGTTTTTGCTGACGATAGTGTTTTTATATGCATTGTAGCCGTCGCCTGTTTCAACAATGCTCTGAACGAAAGCTAGCGCAGTTTTTTCGGGGCTGAAGCCGTTGTATCGGTTTGTGTAGGTTGTAACAGTTATTGTTGCGAGAAGTCCTGCTATTACGAAGAAAGTGATAGCGGCATATACTTTTAAATTAAACCCTTTTTTCATTATATGCTACCTCCTTAATTTTCTGCAGAAGCTGTGTCTGCAACTGCTTTTTCTTCACGACGTTTTACAAGCTCTTTTGTAATGTTTTCTTTCTTTTCGCCAACCATATCGTAGAAGAAAATAGGAACTGCCTGAAGAACAACGAAAATAGCGGGAATGATTGTGTAAATCATAAGGATTTTGTTAAGTGTTGCATCACTCTGTTCTGCGTAAGCAACGTTTGCATTTGTTGATGCAAGGTAGCCTGACCAGGTGTAAAGAAGCCAGGGTCCGAGAGCCTTGGTGAAAGCGGATGCGATTTTTGAGAAAAGACCGTAACCGGCGTAGGCAAGACCTTCCTGACGTTTGCCTGTTTTGTACTCGATTTCGTCAACGCAGTCTGCAATCATAATGTTGGGTGTAACATTTGTGTTACCGTGCTGAAGACCGCAGAAGAAGTTGAGAATAAGGAAAGGAATAATAAGTCCGTCATTGAAACCGATACCCTTTGAAACAAGGAAAAGGATTGCAAGAGAGGAAGCACCATAGAAACAGAAAAGGATGAATGTCTTTTTAGTGGAGAATTTCTTGAGAACGATGTTTACAAGAAGAGTGCCCACCGCAGTACCGATACCCATAGGGAGAAGAAGACCAAGCTTCAAATCCTTTGAGCCTAAAAGGTAAATTGCTATGTAAAGGGAAACTGTACCGTAAACACCACGACCGAAGCCGCAGAGCTTTGTAAGAGATACCATAAGGAGATTTTTATGAGTGAAAACAACTTTTACGGCATCTTTAAGAGAAACCTTTTCCTGTGTGAAGGGAACACGCTCCTGATTATTAGTAAAGAAAATCATAACAAAGAGAATAAGTCCCAATGCACAAACTGCAGTTGAAATTATAAGGTCAAGACCTTGTGCTTCTGCGTTTTTGAACTGTTGCTGACCCATAATAGCTTTCATTACTAGACCAACAACGAGAATAACAACCATACCACCACTCTGACCAACTGAACGAAGGAAGGATGCTATTGAAATAGCACTTGAACGCTCACTTGGGTTTGGCGAACAGAGAGAGCCGAAGCAGTTTGCAGGGCTTTCAACTGCACAACAAAATGCGGTGTAAAGTGAATAGATAATAAACATCCATGCAATTGCAACAGTCTGATTATCTGTGTTGGGGGCTACGAAAACAAGCATTGAAATAAGGGCTAGTGGAATAACACCAAAACCAATCCAGGGTTTTACTTTACCTAATTTTGTACGGGTGTTATCAACAAGGTAGCCGATAACAAGCTCGCAAACTGCACCCACGATACCTGCTACAAGGAAAACAACGGAAAGAGCATTTGCCATTGTGTCAGGATCGAAGCCTTTGCCTTTAAAAGCAAAGTCCGCAAAGAAGGTTGCAGTGTAGTCGGGCATCCAACCGGTGAGAAGTGCTACACCGAAAAGACCGATACCAAAAGTGGCAATTTCCGACTTTTTCATATATTTTTTCATGGGTTTGTCTGACATTTTATTACTCCTTTTCAAAAAAAATTAAGGCAATTATATCATTTGTATTATATTTTTACAACAAGTTTCTGTTATTTGTAAACTTTAAATTATATATTTTAATCTCGGTTTTTTTATTTTATAATTTTTTTATTAAATAAAAGGAGTTCTTTTTATGAAAATTATGATTGCATCTGATATTCACGGTTCTTTAAAATACTGCCGCGAATTAGTAGAAAAATACAGAGAAGAAAAATGCGAAAAATTAGTACTTTTGGGTGACGTTCTCTATCATGGACCGAGAAATGATTTGCCTGATGAATACAATCCCAAGGGTGTTATTGCACTTTTGAATGATATGGCAGAGGAAATTCTTTGTGTAAGAGGCAACTGCGAGGCAGAGGTTGATGAAATGGTGCTTTCTTTCCCGGTGCTCGCTGAATATGCTTTTTTTTATCATAAAGGAAGAATGTTTTTCCTTACTCACGGACATAAAATGAACCCACAGAATCTTCCCAAAATCAAAAAAGGGGATATTCTTTTCAATGGTCATACCCATGTCAGCAAAATTGAAGAATTAGAGGGTGGCTATATCTATGCAAACCCCGGTTCAGTTTCTATTCCTAAAGAGAATACACCGAGAGGGTATATGATTGTGGATGATGAGGCGATTATTCATAAGACGCTTGAGGGAGAGGTTGTAGGAGAATACATTCTTTAAATGCAAAATTCAAAATGCAAAATTCAAAATTTCGGGGCACTAAAATGTGCCGTAGAAGAATAAAGTAGAGAAAAACGAAGCCTATCATCCCTGTTTGCTTTAGCAAATAGGGAGGGGGACCGTTCTTCTTTATGTAATCTGAACGATGTGAAAATTTCGTGTGGTATGTTTTGGTGTTAACGATGTACGGGCGGAATGGTGGTGGGTTGCCACGCTCCCTCTTTACTTCGTTGATTAGTGGGTTATCAATTCTTTTTGTTGATTTATATATTATTACTCTCATAAACAAAGGGTAATCTTTATGGGGCAACCCACCACCATCCCGATTTTTTTTACTTATAAAATGGACAATAGGTACGAAATAAACATATCGATAAATAAAGATATTCAAGGATGGTCCCCCTCCCTATGCTTACGCACAGGGATGATAGGCTTCGCGTGATTTTAATGTATTTGTTGAGGTGAGATTGTGGATTTTATTTTTGATTTTCTTATGGAAGTTGTTTTCGAGGGTGCTTTTGGTAGCTTTACTGATAACAAGCTTCCTAAAAGTGCAAAAATTGCCATAACTACTGTTTGCAATTTAATAGTTGCAGGTTTGTGCGGTATGGGTTTATATCTTGCCAACAAAGCGGAAGACAAAATCGGAGTTGTTATTTTTACTGTTTTTATTGTTTTAGATATTGTTGTTTATTTTGTGTTGCTATGGTGTATATTGCGAAGAATTAAATATGGAAAAAATAAAGGTGAAAAGAAAAAGTGAGAAGAGATAAGATTAATTATTATTTAGATATAGCTCAAACGGTTTCGCAGAGGTGCACTTGTCTGAGAAGGCATTATGGTGCCGTAATTGTTAAGGATGATGAAATAATTTCAACGGGTTATGTGGGTGCACCGAGAGGAAGACAGAATTGTACTGATTTAGGTGTTTGCATAAGAGAAAAACTGAATATTGCCAGAGGCGAAAGATATGAGCTTTGCAGAAGTGTTCATGCTGAAGCAAATGCAATTATAAGTGCTTCAAGAAAAGATATGATTGGAAGCACGATTTTCCTTGTGGGAACGGATGTTAAAACAGGTGAATATGTAAAAGATGCTTGTTGCTGTTCAATGTGTAAGAGAATGGTAATAAATGCTGGAATTGAAAATGTTGTAATTCGTGATGATAGAGATACATACCGAGTAATCAAAGTTTCCGAGTGGATTGAAAATGACGAATCCGTTGAGGGTGTGCTTGGTTATTAATAAAATAAAAACCATCGAAAGTTTTTTTGCTTTCGATGGTTTTATGTTTGTTATAACTCTATTTTTTCACATTCGTAACCAAGTAATTCGTTACTTACCTTATCAGGTTGATGTCCGCCGATATGAAGAGTGATTTTTCCGTCGGGAGTTACTCTCTGACCATCTTCAAGAACTGCTTTGAGCCAGTATGTATCAATATCAATTGTTACATTTGCGGTTTCGTCTGCCTGGAGATTTGTAGATTTAATACCGCAAAGCTGGAAGTGAGGAGTGTATGTTCTTGAGTCTGTGTACTGAGCATAAATCTGAGTTTTTTCAATACCTGCTCTGTCGCCAATATTTTTAACATTAACACTTACTCTAATGTTATCGTCGGTTTTCTCAATTACCTTTGCATCTGTGTATTCAAACTTTGTATATGAAAGACCGTAACCGAAGGGATAAAGAGCATCGCCTTCAATGAAACGATAGGTTTTGCCCTGCATATTGTAATCTGTGAAATCGGGGAGAGGATGTTCACCGTCATAGATTGTAACAGGAAGCTTACCACAGGGGTTGTTTTCACCTGCAATTGTTTTTGCAATTGCAAGACCGCCCTGAGAACCGGGATACCAAGCGTGAATGATAGCTTTAGCGTGGTTTCTTACCTTCTCGCCAAGGTCTACGGAGCTACCGCACATAATAACAACGATAACATTTTCACAAGCGTCGCAAACCATTTCTGCAAGCTTCTGCTGAGTTTTGGGAAGATAAATATTTTTCTTATCACCACAAGCGGTATAATCGTTGTCATAGCCTGTGTCTTCGCCCTCAATTGAGCAGTCAAGACCGAGAGCGAGAATTGCAATATCTGCTTCTGCAGCTGCTGCAGCACCATCGCTGAGCATATTGCCGAAGCCACCCCACTCGTTGATTTTTTCGTGGCAGTAGTTACAACCTCTTTCAACAGAAATATCAGCGTCTGTAAACACTCTTCTCATACCATCTGCAACTGTGATGTATTCGGAAGCGTAAGCGTTATAGTTACCCTCAAGAGCAGTAACAGAAAGAGCGTTAGGACCGATAACTGCAATTTTCTTGTTTGTGTTTTTGTCAAGAGGTAAATAATTATCGTTTTTAAGAAGAGTTACGCAGTTTTCAGCGGCTCTCAAGTTAAGCTCTCTGTGTTCTTTGCAGTCAAGCTTTGAATAAGGGATATCAGAGAAAGGTCTTACTTCTTCAAATTCGCCTAAAAGGAAACGAATCATATAAAGTCTTTCTGCAGCTTCTGTAATCTGCTCTTCTGTGATAAGGTCTTCTTCGTAAGCATCAACAAGAGCGTCATAAGTCTGACCGCAGTTAAGGTCACAGGAGTTTTTGAGAGCAACTGCCGCTGCTTCTGCTCTTGTTTCAACAAATTTATGGAATTCGTAAATATCCTGTAATGCACCGCAGTCGGAAACAAAGTAACCATCAAAGCCCCAGTTTTTACGAAGAACCTCGCCCATAAGGTAAGAGTGTGCACAACAGGGTTCACCGTTGGTGCGGTTGTATGCACCCATAACACCTGCAACACCTGCTTTTACTGTTTTTTCAAAAGCGGGAAGATAGGTTTCGTACATATCGTGAAGAGAAGCGACAGCATCAAAGCCATGTCGGTCTTTTTCAGGGCCTGAGTGAACCGCAAAATGCTTTGAACAAGCTGTACCTTTGTAAAATTCGCCATCACCTTGAATACCCTTGATGAATGATGTACCTAAAGTTGCAGTAAGATAGGGGTCTTCACCAAAGGTTTCTTGGCCTCGTCCCCAACGAGGGTCACGGAAAATGTTGATGTTGGGTGCCCAATATGTGATACCCTTGAAAATATCGTGGTCACCATATTCAACGTGCTTGTTATATTTAATTCTGCCTTCTGTTGAAATAACATCGGCAATTTTCTGAATAAGCTCACTATCAAAGGTTGCCGCCATAGCAATTGTATGGGGGAAAACTGTTGCAGTTCCGCTACGGGCAACGCCGTGTGCACCTTCATTCCACCAGTTATAAGCTTCGATTCCGAGTCTTTCAATAGCGGGAGAGGTGTAAAGAAGCTGTGTCATTTTTTCTTCAACTGTCATTTTTGACACAAGCTCTTTTGCTTTGATTTTTGCTTCGTTTTTTGTCATCTGTATTTCTCCTTTTCGGGAAAATATGTATATAGAATAAATATAAACTAAATGAATGACATAGTCAAGGAAGAAAACAGAAATAAAAGCAACAAGCCGCCTATTTTC
>JAZNHK010000189.1:0-18257 GCA_045576915.1 Acutalibacteraceae bacterium | reverse complement strand
TATGTAAAAATCAATGGCGATTACAGGACGTGAGAAAATGGAAAATTTGAATATAACAAATCTTCAACGTGCAGAAGTTATTACTCAGGCACTTCCTTATATTCAGAAATATCACAATAAAATTATTGTTGTTAAATATGGCGGAAACGCAATGGTAAGTGAAGAGCTTAAGCTTCAGGTTATGGAGGATTTGGTTCTGTTATGGCTTATTGGTGTAAAGCCTGTTCTTGTGCACGGTGGTGGCCCTGAAATTTCTGATATGCTCAAAAAGGTGGGCAAAAAAAGTGAGTTTGTTGAGGGACTTCGCGTTACAGATAAAGAAACGGCAGAAATTGTGCAGATGGTTCTTGCAGGTAAAATCAACAAACAGCTTGTTAACCTATTAGGTGAATTCGGCGGTAATGCTATCGGTATTTCAGGTATTGACGGTCACCTTATTGAAGCAAAGGTTAAAGACGAAAGGCTTGGCTTTGTTGGTGAAATAACAAATGTTAACGTTCAGCCTATTCTTGACCTTATTGAAAAAGAATATATTCCGGTTGTTTCAACTGTTGGTTGTGACAGCGAGGGTAATGTTTACAATATCAATGCAGATACAGCCGCTTCATATATTGCAGGTACAATGAAGGCTGAAAGACTTATTACAATGACGGATATTCCCGGTATTTTAAGAGATGTTAACGACCCTGATTCTTTAATTAAACGTGTTACCACAGAGGAAGCACGTCAGTTATTCAGCGATGGTGTGATTTCCGGTGGAATGATTCCCAAGGTTGAGTGTTGCATTGAAGCGATTGAAAAAGGCGTAAGAAGAGTTACAATCCTTGACGGACGTGTGCCACACGCTCTTCTTCTTGAATTACTTACCGACGAAGGTGCCGGTACAATGGTTAAGGGTGTGGATTGATGAATACAAAAGAACTTGACAGTAAATATATTGCAAACACTTATGCGCGTTTCCCCGTTGAAATAGTTTCCGGCAAGGGATGTAAGCTCTATGATGACGCAGGAAAAGAATACATAGATATGGGCACGGGTATCGGTGTAAGCATATTCGGTGTTAATGATGAAGAATGGGTTAAGGCTGTAACATATCAGCTTACAACTCTTCAACACGCATCTAACCTTTATTACACATCTCCTTGTGCAAAGCTTGCGGAGCTTCTTTGCACTAAAACAGGTGCTAAAAAGGTTTTCTTTTCCAACTCAGGTGCAGAGGCAAACGAATGTGCAATAAAGGCGGCAAGAAAATATGCCGCAGAGAAAAAAGGTGCGGAGTATTATAATATTATAACTCTCAATAACAGCTTCCACGGCAGAACAATAACAACTCTTGCCGCAACTGGTCAGGAAAGCTTTCACAAAGACTTTCTTCCTTTAACAGAGGGTTTCCTCTATGCAGATGCAGGGGATATGGAAACAATCGAAAAATATATAAAGGAAGAAAAAGTTGCTGCAATTATGTTTGAAACTGTGCAGGGTGAGGGTGGAGTTGTTCCGCTTTCAAAAGAATTTGTTGCAGGTCTTGCAAAATTGGCAGAGAAAAATGATGTTCTTCTTGTGGTTGACGAGGTTCAGACCGGTAATGGCAGAACAGGTGCACTTTATGGCTATATGAAATACGGCATCAATCCTGATATTGTTTCTACTGCAAAGGGTATCGGCGGTGGACTTCCTTTAGGTGCTACAATGTTTTTTGATAAGACTGAGAATGTGTATACACCGGGAAGCCATGGTTCAACCTTTGGAGGTAATCCGGTTTCCTGTGCCGGTGCTTTGAATATTATTGAAAGACTGGACGAAAAATTCCTTGCAGATGTTGAAAAGAAAAGCCAATACATAATCGAAGAGTTATCATCTTGTGCTGGCGTTAAAGGGGTTACAGGTCTTGGCCTTATGCTTGGCATTGAAACGATCAAGGATGTAAATGAGGTTCTTTTATATTGTCAGCAAAATGGCGTTTTGCCCATTAAAGCAAAGAATAAATTAAGACTTTTACCGCCTTTGAATATTTCCTTTGAGGATTTACAGAAGGCAATAAATATTATTAAAAAAGCTTGTGAGGTATAAAAATGAATTTAAAAGGCAGAGATTTTTTAAAGCTTCTTGATTATACAAGTGAGGAAATGGGATATCTTATTAACCTTGCGGCAGAACTTAAGAAGAAAAAGAAAAACGGAATTCCTCACGATACTCTTAAAGGTAAGAATATTGCTCTTATTTTTGAAAAAACAAGTACAAGAACCCGTTGCAGTTTTGAAGTTGCTGCAAGGGATTTAGGGATGGGTGTCACTTATCTTGATCCCAATGCGTCGCAGATAGGTAGAAAAGAGAGTATTGCAGATACTGCAAGAGTTTTAAGTTCTATTTATGATGGTATTGAATATCGTGGCTATGGTCAGGAAATTGTTGAAGAATTGGCAAAATACTCTTCTGTTCCCGTATGGAATGGTCTTACAAACGAATTCCATCCCACACAGATTCTTGCAGATTTCCTTACAATCAAAGAAAAATTCGGCAAGCTCAAAGGCATAAACTTCGTTTATATGGGCGATGCAAGATATAATATGGGCAACTCACTTATGGTTGGTTGTGCTATTATGGGTCTCAATTTTACCGCTTGTGCACCAAAGAAATATTTCCCTGACAGTGCACTTGTTGACGAATGCAAAAAGATTGCAAAGAAAAGTGGTGCAACTCTCAAATTCGAGGTTGACCCCAAGAAAGCTACCAAAAATGCAGATGTTATTTATACTGATGTTTGGGTTTCAATGGGTGAGCCCGAGCTTGTATGGGCAGAAAGAATTAACGAGCTCTCTCCCTATCAGGTAAATAGTGACCTTATGAAAAATGCAGGCGACAATGCAATATTTATGCATTGCCTTCCTGCATATCACGATAAGAAAACCGAAATCGGTAAGAGAATGTGCGAAAAATTCAACCGTTCCGCTATGGAAGTTACAGACGAAGTTTTTGAAAGCGAACAGTCCGTTGTTTTCCAGGAAGCAGAAAACAGAATGCACACAATTAAAGCAGTTATGTATGCAACTCTGTAATCAAATTTTCTTTGTCTATTATTTTAAGAAAAGGTGAATCAGAGAAGCATTCGCGTAATTCGTCAATAAACCATTGGGATGCACCGTAGTTTGCAACAACTATGGTGCATTGTTTTTGTATTCCCAAAAAAGAGCATATTTCACGGATGTTTATAATGTGGTTGTAAATTTCCTTGTCGTTGGAATTCAGGGGCAAAGAGATTACAACACCGGTTTCCTGCCACACCATAAGCTTGAAAACAATCGTAAACAGAATAAAAAGTATGCCCATAATAGCTAATGCTAATGCAACAATATCAGACAGCATAAAAATACCTCCCGCAATATTGTATGCGGGAGGCTTGTTTTATGTTTTGGATTGTTATTGTTTTATTGAATATCAAATGATGTTACAGCTTTTGACCAGTCATCAGTTGTAAGGAATTTACCGTTTCTGAAGTCTCTTGCATAGAAGATAACCTCTTTATCTGTAACCTCAACGAAAAGACCTGTGCCGGGATTGTTGTAAACGCCATCTTTGTTATCTATACCAACAGAAGGAACGTTAATACCCTGAACATTGTTTTCTTCGCTAAGTGTTTCGTAAGTGTATTTACCGAAACCTGTGTGGAGATGACCTGTGATGAAGAATACGTTTTCATATTTTGTAAGAATATCGTAAACTTCATTTGTCTGGTCGCCGATGCAACCTGTCATATCGTAATCATCTTTACGCTGGTATGTGGGAAGGCTTTCATCACCGGCACCATTGTCAGCGGAACCCCAAGTGTTGGGAAGACCATGACCCTCGGCAAGAGGATAGTGGCAGATAACGAAAACGGGTTTATCTTCTTTGGTTGCGTTCTTAAGCTCAATGTTGAGCCACTGAAGCTGTGCACCGCTGATATAAGCATCTTCAAATCTGCTTTCTTCAGAACCCATAACAAGGAATGTGTAACCGTTTACCATGTATTTGTAGTAAACTTCGCTTTGTGCATTTTCTTCAGCATTAAGGCCATTCATAAAGTTAAGGAAACGCTCTTTTGACTGGTCAAAATCACGAAGACGAATGTCGTGGTTACCTGTAGCCATAATGAAATTCTCAGTTTTGAAGCCGGAAATGTGGCTTGTAACTCTGTCAAATTCTTCCTGCATACCATTTTCAGCAATGTCGCCAACAATGAGGAAAGCGTCGAGTTCAATTTCGGAGTTGTTCATATCTTCTGCGAAAGAAATGAGATTAGCTTCACGCTCGGGCATATAGTCACAAACCTGAGTGTCACCTGTTACAACAAAGTCGATAACAGTGTCATCAGAGAAGTTTCTGATAAGATCGCCCTGTGCTGGAGTGGTAACTCCACCGAACAACGTGATGATTGATAAGAAAAGTGCAGCGATTTCTTCAAATAATTTTGTGAAATCTAATTTTGTAAGATCTAACATATTTACCCTACCTTTTTGTATAAAATTTTGCTTCTAAATTATATCACTAAAAAAAAGTTTCGTCAACGATTATTTGAATTCTTCGGTAAAAAATGCTAGTTTTAAATGTTGAAAATCGGTTAATATTATGATATTATTGTTGTGTATGCAAGAAAATTTTTTATAATACGGAGTTTATTATGGAAAGATTATTTACAAGATGGGGTAAAACACTTGATAAAAATTTACCCTTGAATGATTATCCCAGACCACAGCTTAAAAGAGATAGCTTTATTAACCTTAACGGTGAATGGAACTATGCAATTCTTGACCAGTTCAAAAAATTCAATGGCTATCAGGGTAAAATTACAGTACCCTTCAGCCCTGAATGTATTTTAAGTGGCGTTGAAAAAATGGTTCAGCCCACAGATGTTCTCTATTACCAGAAAACATTTACCTTTAAAAGAACAAATCACAGAGTCCTTCTCCATTTTGGTGCGGTTGACTATAAATGCACAGTAACTCTTAACAACAGTGTTGTAGGTGAGCACAAGGGCGGTTACCTTCCTTTCACTTTTGACGTTACAAAATTTATTCTTGATGGTGAAAACGATTTAAGAGTTACTGTAACAGACCCCACTACTGAGGGACATCAGGCAAGAGGTAAGCAGACCTTTAAGAGAGGCGGTATCTGGTATACACCTCAGTCAGGTATCTGGCAGACAGTATGGCTTGAAGAGGTTTGCGAGGGTTATATTGAAAATATAAAGCTCACACCTGATATCGATAATGATGAAATCAACATTGAAATAAAATACAACGGCAAACCCAATGATGAAATGGCAGCGGTTGTTATGGATAAAGATGAGGTTAAGGGTGCAGTTAAGCTGGTAAATGGAAAGGGTTCAATCAAGCTTTCTGATTATGAGCTCTGGAGTCCTGAAAATCCTTACCTTTATGACCTTAAAATTGCTGCAGGTAATGACAGGGTTGAAAGCTATTTCGGTATGAGAAAATACAGTGTGGGTAAGGACGATAAAGGCGTATCCAGACTTATGCTCAACAACAAGCCTTATTTCTTCAATGGTCTTCTTGACCAGGGCTACTGGAGTGATGGTATGTATACCGCTCCATCTGATGAAGCTCTTATTTATGATATTCAGACAATGAAGGATTTAGGTTTCAATACATTGCGTAAGCATATTAAAATTGAGCCTCTTCGGTGGTACTATCATTGCGACAGACTTGGTATGATCGTATGGCAGGATATGATTAACGGCGGCGGTGCATATAACTTTATGGCTATTGGTACTGCACCTGCTCTTGCGATGGTTTTCAATAATAAGCACATAGGTAAGGTTTCCGACGGACCCAAGCATTACAGATATTTTGCAAGACAGGATGAAGCAGGCAGAAAGGAATTCTACGAGGAATCCGAAAAAATGATAGAGCTTCTTTATAATGTTACCTCTCTTGCTCTCTGGACTCCTATGAATGAGGGATGGGGTCAGTTTGATAGCGTTAAGGCTTGTGCATTTTATAAAGAAAAGGACCCCACCCGTCTTGTTGACCACGCAAGTGGTTGGGTTGACCACGGTTCAGGTGATGTAAACAGCTTCCATATATATTTCACACCCTTCCTTTTCCCGAAATACGATAAAAATGATGAGCGTCCCATTGCTCTTACAGAGTTTGGCGGTTATTCAATGCAGCTCAAGGACCATTGCTTCAACAAAGATAAATTCTTCGGTTACAGAAAATACTATAATCAGGAAAGCTTTGACAAAGCAATTAAAAATCTTTACGAAAACAGAATATACAACTGTATGGTAAATAAAGGTCTTTCTGCAATTATTTATACAGAAGTAAGTGACGTTGAGGATGAATGTAACGGTCTTCTTACCTATGACCGCGAGGTTATTAAAATCACTCCAGAGGTTATGAAAGCTGCTAACGAGAAATTAAAATATTAAAGGTTGTGTTTACAATTGGAAAAACTCAGAATAGGTGAATTTAATCAAAGGATTACAGAGCATTTTGAACTTCCCGGAAAAATCACTTCAATTGCAGCAGATTCCGATGGTGTGATTTATGCTTGTGCGGAAAATGGCCTTTGCCGATATAAAGATGGTGAATGGAGCGAAATGTTTACAGAAGGCTACTTTTCCAAGTTGTATCGTGACAAAAATGGTAGAATTTTAGCAGCCTATAACAATATTATTTTCAGATTAACCATCAGTGGAGCAGAAAAGGTTTCTGAATTTGATTTTCCGATTGTTGATATTTGTGTTGAGGATGATAAAATTTATGTTCTCACCGAGCATTCTCTCCACGTTGAGAAGGGGGACGGCTTTTTCACCCTTCAGGAAATGGACCAGGATGAAATTTCTCTTGCTGTTTATGGCGAAAAGGTTTGCGTAGCAAGTAAAACCTGTTTGCAGAGAATGGAGGGTAAACGCAGAACCTGGCGTTGCATTTTCCCCGGCCATTCTACTATGCCTGAATTACATATAAATGTTATTGCCTTTGATAAAACGGGCTATCTTCTTGTTGGTGCTGATGAAGGTCTTTTTATCTATGACTATAAGAGTGGTTGGTATAGCAAGAAAGAAATTTCTGTTTTACCAAGTGAAAGTGTTTATTCTCTTTGTGTTTGTGATGACGGAAGCTTTCTTGTTGGCACAGATGCAGGTCTGGTACATATTAAAAACGGTCTTGCAAAATATTTACCCGCAACCCGTTATGCTTTTGATACTAAAGTAACAGCAGTGGCTTGTGTGAATGATGTTATTTACACAGGTTCTGAGGGTGGCGTTGTGAAAATAAGCGAAAAGCTTATGACTCTTGAAGAAAAATCAAGATTGCTTTTCGAAAACACAGAAAAATATTTCCCCAGAAAACAAGGATATGTTACCTGGGTAAAATCTCTTGATGGTAAAGATTGCTCACATCCTACTGACAATGATGGTCTTTGGACTCATTCATACCTTGCAGGTCTTGCAATGTGGTATGCAGTGACAAAGGATGAAGCGGTGCTTAAAGCTGCAAGAAGAACAAAGGAAGCAATGCTTTTCCTTACAAGAGCACCCGAAATCAAGGGCTTTACCGCCCGTGCGGTACGTTTCCCGGATGAAGAAAATTGGGGAACGAACCTGGAATCCGATCATCCCGGTTGTGAATGGCATCGTTCATCCGATGGTACTTATGAATGGCTTGGGGAAACTTCAAGTGATGAAATGACAGGTCACTATGCAGGCTTTGCACTTTACTATGAATTGTGTGCAGATGAAGAAGAAAAGAAAGAAATCTGCGAAGCAATCTGCAATATTACAGACCATATTTTAGATAATGATGGCTATCTTATTGATAAGGATGGTAAACCCACCTCTTGGGCTTGCTGGAATGAACAGGCTCTCAACCTTGATAGTGCGTGGACCTGGGAAAAGGGGGTTAACTCCTTGGAAATGCTCAATTTCCTTAAGATTTCTTACCATATGTCAGGTAATGAGAGATACAACGAGAAGTATCAGAGTCTTATAAAAGACCATCATTTCCTTATCAATGCCGCTTACCATAAAAGAGCAGACGGTCATTCCTGCCATATTGACGATAATCTTGCAATGCTCAACACTCTTTCGTATCTTCTTCTTGAAAAAGACCCTGCAATCCGTCAGTATCTTCTTATGGGGCTTGCTTCTCACTATGAATATGAAAAAATAGAGGGTAATCCCTATTATGCCTTTATTTACAAGGGCTTTACAGGAGCTCCCTGCGATGTTGACAGTTGCGTTAAGGCTCTCAAGGATTATCCTTGCGATATGAAAAACAGAATAATGTATAACAGCAATCGCAGAAATATTGAAATGGACTATGAGCCACTCCAATGGTACGAAGAACCCCATATAAAAGTACCTTTCGCGTGGGATGAAAGACCATTTGCAACATTAGGTCTGAGACCATTTAAAGTTGATGGCGGTAACGGAACAACTTATGAAAATGGAATGTCATTTATTTTCATTTATTGGTTAGGCAGATTCTTGGGAATTATTGAGGAGTAAAAAAATGTCATTAAAAACTTTTTATATAAAATGGGAAGCACAGTTAAAAGCACTTAATCCCAAATACGATGTGGTATATGAGGTTTCAAAGGATGAACCAATTGAGTTCAAGGATAGGGAAAATGTTAAGCTCTCTTTTGCAGCAATCGCAGATACCCATTTGATTGATAACGAAATTGCTGAGAAAAATCTTGCAAATGTTTTTGAGGATATCGGCAATTCAAAGGAAAATTTCGATGCTTTTCTTATGGCAGGGGATATTGCCGAATACGGAAGAAAAAAGGAATATCAGAGATTTTTCAGCGTTACCGATAAGCAGACTGTAATTCCCCATATTTTTCTGACAATGGGTAACCACGATGTTCGCCTTACCTATGGCAAAAACCAGAAAATAATAATGGATAAGGTTAACGAATACCTTAAAATTGATACGAAGGGCAAAAGCTTTTATTCCTACGATATAAATGGCTATACATTTGTTGTTATAGGCACTGAGAAGCGTGTTCTTGAAAAGGCTCATGTCACACAGGAGCAGATTGATTTCCTTGATAAAGAGCTTAAAAGAGGCACAAAGGACGGCAAGCCCGTTTTTGTTATGTGCCATCAGGCATTTGCGGAAACTCATGGCCTTCCCGAAGTCTGGAAAACAGGGGATATGGGTGAGCAGTCCGACCTTGTGAGAGCAGTTATGGAAAAATACAAAAATGTTATTTTCATTAACGGTCATCTTCACGGCGGTATTTATGAAAAAACCTTTGAATATCTCAACAAAGAAAATAATGTTTGCTCATTGAGTGTTCCCGGCTACAGAAAAGAAAACAACTTTGGCATCAAGCCCTGCGGTATGGGTTATGTTGCAGAGGTTTATGAAGACAAAATCCGCTTCGTAGTGCGTAATTTTATGAAAGGCGAATACATAAAAGGCGATTGCGAATTCATGGATTTTGAAGTAAAGTTAATATAATAAATAAAGCAATATCACCACCAAGGCTTTGGTGGTGATGTTGTTTTTTGAATGTGTAAAAGTATTGCGAAGCTAGTCAAGGCGAAGCCTTGTATATCATCAATTTTGAAAAATTGTATATCACAAAAGCTATGCTTTGTATATCATTATTGTGAAAGCAATGTACCCTGCAGTTTGCTACGCAAACAACCCATTGTGTTCGCCTTTGGCGAGAGAAGTTCAAGTCTTCTCTTATTGAGAAAATAAAAAAATAAAGCAAACAACTCAAACGAGTTATTTGCTTTATTGGTCTGAGTGAGAAGACTTGAACTTCCGGCCTCTTGACCCCCAGTCAAGCGCGCTACCAACTGCGCCACACCCAGATAGCGAAAGATATAATATCACATCTTTTCACATTTTTCAAGTCTTTTTTTATATTTTTTAAAAAATTTTGAATTTATTTTTTGAATATCGAAAATCCGTCAGGATTTATATCGCTGTGGATTCGCCACACACAACACTACATTCAGTGACACCATAATATCTGAAGCAATCCAGAACTTCTTTGGTTATTCTTTCACCACATACGAGAATTGGTACTGCTGGTGGGCAACCCACCGTAACTGCTGAAAGAATTCTGCCTTCACATTCTTGTATTGGTAATATTTCCGAGGGGGAAAGTGTAGCTTCTCTGATAGTCAGAACTTTTTCGGCTTTTGTGTATTGAGGTGGAGCTGTTTTTTCAGGTTCTTTTTTTTGTATTAAAGATAATATATTCTCTAATTTTTCAAGCTCACCTTGTTTTGTTTCCGGAGTGGGCATAAGCACAAGGTAATCCGGGTCTGCAAATTCACAAAAAATGTTGTGTTCGGAAAGAATGTCAGCAAGCTCTGTGCCTGAGTATCCATAATCTTTTGCGGAAAAAGTCAGTTTCAATGGTTCATCACCGTAAAAAGTAAAGCCTTTTTCTTCAAGATTTGCTTTCGTTTTCGCAATTAAAGGTAAAAAAGAAAGTAGGTTTTCTTTATAGTTTTCAAGATATAAATTGCAAAAATCCAAGGATTGCAAAATAAGGTAGGATGGACTTGTCGAACCGAACAATGCCAAAGCATTCTTTACATCTTTCGTGGAAATGTCAGTGATTTTGTCGGAAATGTGAAGATAAGCTCCGCCTGTTATTACTGGTAGAGTTTTATGAGCGGAATCGCAACATAAATCTGCACCCAAATCCATAGGGTGTTGAGATTCGGGGAGAAATTTAAGATATGCTCCGTGGGCATTATCCGCAACTAAAAGGATACCGTGTTTACGGCAAATCTGTGAAATCCCCTGAATATCTGAAATATTACCCAGGTAATCCGGAGTTGTCAGGTATAAAGCCAAGGGTTTTTCTTCAGTTTTATGAAGAAAATCTTCCAATCTGTCAGGGGTTATATTGCAAGAGAGATAAGACTCATTTTCATCAGGATATAACCACATTATATCAAAGTCCAGCAACGCTGCCGCACTTACGAAGGTTTTGTGGGCGTTTCTGCCTGCAGCAATAACGGGCTTTCTTCCTTGTTTTTTAGCATAAAGCACAAGAAGATACATCATAGCCCGAATGCACTGGGACGAGCCTTCGGTACAATAATAAGTAGGGTACCCGAACAAGCGGGTGGCATTTTCTTCGCTTTTTCGGATTATACCGTTTGCATTATATAAATCATCTGCTCCGTCAAATTCCGTTATATCAAAGTTCTCAAAGCCTAAAAAAGCGTTGCCTTTGTGACCGGGCATATGCATTCGTATCGGAGCTTTTTCATTGTACTGACGCACAAAATCACAAATCGGAGTGTTCATAATTATTCTCCAAGTGCCCTTGCAATTGCGACCATAATTGCACATTCCATACGCTTGCGGAAAAGTCTGCAACCGCTTTCATATACGCCTGTGACAGAGCCTGTTGCGTGATAAGCATTAGCTGCACAACCGCCCGAGCAATAAAGTCTTGCCCAGCAATCCTTGCATTCAGGATGAGCATAAACATTACAAGCGGCAAATTCGCTTTGTATTTCGTGGTTTGTAACTCCATCCCATACATTACCTAATCTGAATTTTTCGTCGCCTACAAACTGATGGCAAGGGTATAAATCACCCCAGGGAGTTACTGCCATATATTCGGTTCCGCTTCCGCAACCGGAAATACGTTTGTAGATGCAAGGTCCGCCTGTAAGGTCAATCATATAGTGATAGAAGGTGAAGGGTTTACCTTGTTTATCTCTTTGAAGCATTAAGTCTGCAAGGTCTTCATATTGTTTCATTACAATAGTCATATCTTCTTCAGTAAGCTCTGCAGGGTCACCGGGAGCACATACAACCGGCTCCATACTTAATTCGCTGAAGCCTAAATCAAGCATTTGCTGAATATCTTTAAGGAAATCAGGGTTAGCGTGAGTAAATGTGCCACGCATATAGTAGTTTTTGCCGTTTCTCGCTTTAACGAAGTTCTGGAATTTGGGTACAATTTTATCCCAACTGCCGTTGCCTGCATAGTCAACTCTGTAGCGGTCGTGAATTTCTTTTCGTCCGTCAAGGCTGAGAACAACATTACTACATTCCTTGTTTGCAAATTCAATAACATCATCGTCAACCAGAACACCGTTTGTAGTAAGGGTGAAGCGGAAGTTTTTGTTATGTTCCTTTTCTACACTTCTTGCGTAAGCCACTAAATCCTTAACAACCTGGAAATTCATAAGTGGCTCGCCACCGAAAAAGTCGACCTCAAGATTACGGCGGGTACCTGAATTTTCTATAAGGAAGTCGAGGGCACGTTTACCAACCTCAAAGCTCATAACATCTCTTTCGCCATTATATTTCCCCTGACTTGCGAAGCAATAAGCACAGTTAAGGTTGCAGGTGTGAGCAATATGAAGACAAAGAGCTTTTACTACGCCTGAAGTTTTTTGTTTCAAAGTACCTGCCATGGATTCAAATGTATCGGGGGCGAAAAGCTTCCCGGAAGCTTTTAGTCCTTCTACCTGAGCGTAACACTCGGCAATATCAGATTCTGTAACATCTTCCCGATTGGCGTATTTTTCCTCAATAGCTTTCAATACATCTTCTTTGGCGGTGTTTTCAAACAAAGCAATAATGTCATAGGCAATTTCATCCACCACGTGAACTGCACCTGAGCAAACATCAAGAACAATATTGTAACCGCCCTGCTTGTATTGATGAATCATATTTTTATCTCCTTCACGAAAAATGCCGCCATTAACGGCGGCATTTCGTTTTTGTAAGTTAATTATTTGCTTTCCTTAACGCTTTCGCATTCCTGGTTAGCAATACCGCAGCTTGTTTTGCAAGCAGACTGGCAAGATGTCTGGCATTCGCCACAACCACCATTTTTAGCACTTTCGCACAAATTGCGTGTTTCAATAGTTTTGATATGTTCCATGAGAATAGTCCTCCATATAAATTTTTCGTATCTAGTTTACCACAGTGGGTTTTATATGTCAATTGAATTTTTAGGTATATATTGATTTTTTAAAGTTATTTTCTATAGGGGTTTGCAAGCCAGTTAACAAGAAAGATGTAGCAGAATACTGGTAAGAAACCATAGGTGGCTGATATGATGGATGGTACAAGAACAATGGCTATATCTATACCTGTACTTAAATCAGGACCCATAGTTATCATAAGTTTTTCATAAAGGTTTATAATAACATCTATTGTAGAAAGCAGAATCAAAACAAACTGGAAAAGTGGAACGATAAAACGGAATTTTACAAGCTCATCTCTTATAGGAGTTCCGGGCATTTTTATCATAATGTATGTAAAAGCCGTGAGCAGTAAGCAGAAAACTATATCACCTATTAAATAAGTTTTTGCATCTATAAATAATGCGAAAATACTTGGAATTACAAGCAGTCCTGAGGCAATTATGAGCTTTTTGTTATAATTTTTAAAAAACAAAATACAGCTCATTATTAAATTAGTTAAACTTAAAAGGAATAACCATATAATTTCGGATAGAGCAGTTTCTTCCTGCTTGGTAAAAAATTCTATATGTGTAAGTATGGCACATATTACAGCGAAAAAATATACGAGTCCAAATAAAAGGAAGATTGTTGCAGGTGCTTTTGGTATTTTTATTGCTGTGTTATCCATTTTTATTCTCCCTTCTTTTATGAATATTTTTTGTTCTGATTTGAATATATCATATAAAAGGCAATTTTGCAAATTTTAGGAGATACCAATAATGACAGAAATATTAAATCTTTCCCCTGTAACCCTTACATCAATCATTCTTACACTTGCGGTGGTGTTTGTTAATGGCTTGACTGATGCACCAAACGCAATTTCAACAGCTACGGTAACAAGATGTATGAAATTAAAATCAGCCCTCATTATGTCCGCTGTATTCAATTTCTTGGGCGTTTCGGTTATGAGTGCGGTTAATAACTCTGTAACTGTGACCATTTCTAATATTGTCAATTTTGGGGATGAGGAATATTCTGCGTTGATAGCACTTTCTGCAGCACTTTTCAGCATTGTTCTCTGGGCTGTTCTTGCCTGGTATTTTGGTATTCCCACCAGCGAAAGTCACGCTCTCATAGCAGGGCTTTCCGGCAGTGCGGTTGCAATCAACGGTGGCTTGAACGGAATAAATGCAGGTGAATGGATTAAGGCAGTAAAAGGACTTTTCACCTCTTGCCTGTTCGGATTTGTTGTGGGGTTTGTTATTTGCCGGTTTATAATTTTAATTTTCAGAAACATAAAAAGAAACAAGGCAGAAAGCCTTTTTAAATACGGGCAGATTTTTGCCGCTGCAGGAATGAGCTTTATGCACGGTGCACAGGACGGACAGAAATTTATTGCAGTTTTGGTGCTTTGTATGATGTTTTCGGATTACGGACAAACAGATACCTTTGAAACAAACTGGAAAATAATTCTGCTCTGTTCATTTGTTATGGCATTTGGTACGGCTTGCGGCGGCAGAAAGATTATAAAATCTGTTGGAATGGATATGGTGAGATTGGAAAAATATCAGGGATTTTCTGCGGATGTGTCGGCGTCCCTGGCACTTTTAGTCAGCACAGTTTTTGGTTATCCTGTTTCCACCACCCACGCGAAAACTACCGCTATGATGGGGGCAGGGAGTGCAAGAAGCCTAAAATCTCTCAACCCGTCGGTCATAAAAGAAATTGCATTAACGTGGGTTTTAACATTCCCGGGATGTGGAGCCATAGGATTTGTTGTGACTAAAATATTTTTGAAAATATTTTAGTCCACCGCTGGCGCGGTCCCCCTCCCTATTTCATCAAAGATGAAACAGGGATGATAGGCTTCGCAATACTTTTATAAATTCTGGCATCTTGCAACTGGTATCTGGCATCTAAAAAAGACGGCTTTCGCCGTCTTTTTTAATAGTCTTTACCCCAATTTTTGCGGTTATAAAACTTTTTATCGTGTAAGTTCTTTTTCTTTCTCTCTTTTTTGTACTGCTTTTTCTCTTTGTGTGTCATTTTGAAGCTGAATTTTCTTTCTTCAACTTCTTCACAAAGGGGTGTTACGATGCCATCGATAGCGCGTTTTCTTTCGGTTGCAGAAAGAATAACAATATCTTTATCTTTTGGTAGAGTGATTTCCGTTTCACCTAAAGTTTCAATATCAACCAGGAAGAGGTACATTGATTTTGCGGTAACATCTTCAAAATCCTTGTGGCAATGAGTGAATTCATAAGCTACCTTGCAATCTTTGATTCTTGCAGTTTCTTTAAAATCATACATATCCCAACGGGCAGGTCTCTGGAAGGCATCGGGAATGAATTTGATTAAATTTCTTTTGCCAATCTTGAATTTAGCATTTTTATCACCGTTAACAGAGCAGCAAAGAAGCATCGGCTTTGAACCCTTACTAACAGAAATTTTCTGACCTTTGCAAACGATTGCATTTTTACCATCTTTATTTATTTCAAAATCAATACCACCGATGGTAATGGTTTCAGGTGTGATTTCATAAGGTATTGTATATTTGAAATCGCCAAGTTTACCTTGTTTCGAGATTATTTGTTTATCAGGCTTCAGATCAATTGGCGTTGAAGCTGTTTTTTCTGCTTCTACCGAACTGTTTTTTAGAGTGAGTGCAAATGTTTTAATTTCGTAAGGTTTGAAATCTGTAACAAGCTTACCATCAACAACCCTTGCTTCGCCAAGAGGTTCTTCACTTGCGTATACCTCTCTTGCACTTTCGATTCCGTCACCTAAAGTCAAAGTAAAGTTTTCAATATTGTTCTTTGTACCTTCGCCGAGACGGACAATGATTTCATCGCTTTCTTCTGCTTTTTTCATAGCACGGATGATGATGTCGTTAGTCGAAATGCTACCGAAGGAATAATCTGTTCCAAGTGGACCTTCGTGGGTTTTGCAAGCAACTGCACACATAGGTTGAGTAAACATTCTTGCCTGAAGCTGAGTATCTGCACCTGCTTTTCCTTCGTGGCTGAAAATACCGAAAGAGTATCTGTTAAGACCTAAATCCATCATAGACTGCATCGAGTCGATACGGTAATTTCCCTTGGGTGTGTGAACAACTGTAAGGCGGAGAGTGTTGTTGTCAAATTTGTCCCAACCATATTTGCATTCGCTGATAACAGAAACACCGAATTCACCGCTCTTATCTGTAATATCCGCCCATTTCTGTGCAGGAACTTCATAGAGCTGTTTTGTCATATTGCCACGTTCAATTGCACCAAGACCAAGGTCATAAAGAGCTTTTTCATTATCTGCAGTAAATGAGAAAACATTTTTCGCCATTGTCTGAAGTGACTGCCATTCGATTTCTGAATAAACTTCAACGGTTTCGCCACCGTCGGAAAGAGAAATTATATTTGTGAATGTGCTTCTGTCGTCCTTCTGAGTAACCTTGTAGGATACTCTTGCGGCACCATTTTCAAATTCTTCAATTTTAACAAGGGTTGGTTTTCTGTCAGGCTTTTTGTTTGCCTCATCAAAATTCATTTCCCATGCGGGCCAATCCCAGGAGCCTGTATAATTGAACAGACCGATTTCAACAGGTGCTTTAAGAATTTCTTTGTTGCCCAATGTTTTATCCACGATTGAACTGATATCGCCATTATTGTTGAGCTTAACTATATATTTTCTGTTTTCGAGAGTGTTGTTTCCTATGGAAATATCGCTTTTTACAGAGCAGGGTGAATCACATCCACGAATGTCATATACCTTTAATCCAAGGCTTTTAACATTAGCAATAAAGGTGATTTCTATTGTGTTGTCTGGAAGCTTTTTGCATTGGGATTTGATTTCTGTTTCACCATCAAAAACTTTAGCATTCTTCTCCAGAATATTATTGAGTCGGATTGTAACGGGGCTTTGTCTGTCTGCTTCAATAGGATTAAAAACAACAATAGGTGCTCTCTTGCAGGTCTTGGTGTTCATCAATTTTGAAACAGAGTAAACAGCACCTTCAATTTCACTCTGGAACTGATTCATTGAAACGTAAAGGTCATTCCAGGAGCGTTTGTAAACACGCTGACAGGATGTGCCGGGCATATCGTCATGGAAATGGTGAGAAAGCACCCTTTTCCAGGAACGGGTAAGGCTTTCACGGTTGTAGTCATAAGAACCGAGCCAATCACCCATAACTGAACTACGTTCTGCCATATCTGCAAGCTCTTCCGCTTTTCTGTTCCAACGCTTGCTCATTACTCTTGATGTGTAACCACCAACAGCGTGGTCTGTCATAACAAGCTCATTGTCCCATACGGGAAGCTTCTCTTTCTGTTCGGGGGTAAGCTTTTCGTCAATGTCAATATAAATCTGGTCTGCACGGCCAGCAAAGATTTCAATATCACTTGTTTCGTTTTCTTTTATTTCTTTTTCAAGAACAACGCAGGATTCTTCCTTTACCGCACCGCCACGATCACCTGTACCATGGAAAACAGCAGTCCAAGGGAAATCAAATTTTTCGTTTTCTTTAAGCTTTTCCTGCATTATGTCCCATTCACGGATTTGCTTGAATGGTCTGCTGTAGGAACACATTTTAATGCTTGCGTAAACCTCATTGCCGTCAACACCACGCCATCTGCCTATGTCAAAGGGTGTTCCGTAAGCACTTCCCCAGGAAAGCTTCTGTGTTGTGAAACCTTTGAGATTTGCATGGTGCATAATGCTGGGCAGTGCCCAACCAAAGCCGAAACAGTCAGGCAGGAATATATCATAGGAGGTTTTGCCGAATTTGTTACGGAAATAGGAGTTACCAATAAGAATATTTCTGAAAAGTGCCTCGGGAGAAGGTACATTAACATCACCATTTTCAAAGGCTGAACCGCAAACATTCCAACGCCCCTGGCTAATATATTCTTTCATTTTGTTGAAAAGCTCAGGATAATATTCTTCCATAAGCTCGTATCTGTATGAACCCTCAAAATTGAATTTATATGTAGGATATTTTTCAAGCAAATAGAAATTCTGTTCGAAAGTATCATCTATGTATTGGTCAATGCTTTCTTCCAGATCCCAGCTCCAGACTGTATCAAGGTGAGCTGTTGCAATTGTGTAAATCTTTTTCTTTCCCATAACACATCTCCTAATGTTAAACATTTATGGAGAAATTATATTATATAATTTCCCTATATTTACCGTTAGGAGATGTGGTTATGGGAAAGAAAAAGATTTACACAATTGCAACGGCTCACCTTGATACAGTGTGGAGCTGGGATTTGGAAGAAAGCATCGACCAATACATTGACGATACCTTCAGGCAAAACTTTTATTTATTGGAAAAATACCCTAC
>JAZNHK010000188.1:0-13354 GCA_045576915.1 Acutalibacteraceae bacterium | reverse complement strand
GGCAACTCCTTGGCTCACAGAACGACATGGCTACGATCCGACTTCTTTTCGCAGAAAGCTTCGACAGTTCTGCCAGCTTCTGAGTATCTTACACCGCCACCTGCAATAACAAGTGGTTTCTTTGCGGATTTAAGAATTTCTGCAATATCCTGTATTTCATCTTCTGCAGGTGCAATTCTTGTAATTTTATGTACTCTTTTTGTGAAGAAATAATCAGGGTAGTCATAGCTTTCACCCTCAACGTCCTGACAAAGTGCAATACAAACTGCACCTGTGTTTGCAGTATCTGTAAGAACACGCATAGCATTTGTCATAGCACTCATTAACTGCTCGGGACGAACAATTCTGTCCCAATATTTGCAAACGGGCTTGTAAGCATCATTTGTTGTGATAGCAAGTGAGTGTGCTTGTTCAAACTGCTGTAAAACAGGGTCGGGCTGACGGCAAGCAAATGTGTCAGCAGGGAAGAGTAAAAGAGGAATGTTGTTAACAGTTGCAGTAGCTGCAGCAGTAATCATATTAGCAGCACCAGGACCGATAGAAGAAGAACAAGCAATAATCTTTCTTCTGTTGTTTTGCTTTGCAAAGCTTGCAGCAACGTGTGCCATACCTTGCTCGTTTTTACCTTGGTAAACTTTAAGTCCACCTGGGTTTTCATCAAGTGCCTGACCAAGTCCGCATACAATTCCGTGACCAAAAACAGTGAAAATACCATCAACGAACTTTGTTTCTTTTCCGTCAAAGGATACATATTGATTGTCAAGGAATTTTACGAGGGCTTGACCCATTGTCATAATAGCCATTTATATATCACTCCTTAAGGAATAATTTCTGCTTTGAATTTATTTAGTGAGCCATTGATGCTCTTCGGGAACAAATCTTGTTGTTTTGTACCAGGGGTCATCGGGTAAATGACGAATCATCCAGATATAGCACATTTCATAACCGGGAGCAACTACCTGCTGATGGTCGTTACCGTCAGTAATATAAACTGCACTACCTTGTACACTTTTGTAAACATTATTGCCAACAAAAGCTGCACCGAAGCCCTGCGGTTTATCAAACTGGTAATAATAAACCTCTGGTTGAGGATGGTGATGAGGAGGGTAGCTTGACCAACGACCGGGTTGGTTGTAAACCTCGCCAAGAACCATATTGGAATACGGTGCATTGTCAGGGTCAAAAACAGTTGATACAATTCTATAGCCCGTTCCGTCCCATTGGTCTTTACCGAAATGCTGGTATAAAATCATATCAGGAGTGTAAAAAACAGGTGTAAAAACTATATCGTTATCTGTTTGTTGAATAAGTATTTCAGTTTCTTTTTTAGCTGTAACAGAAACCTCTGTGCATTTTGGAACGTGCAAGCAATAAGACGCTTTTACAAAGGGATTTTCTCTTGACATATTTTTAGTTTCGCAATCCCAGGAAATATCGGCATCTCCGTAAAGAATCAGAAATGCAGTTTCACAATTTTCATCGTATAAAGTGAAAGTTTCATTTTCTTTGAATTTTTTAACTTTAATATTCATCAGCATATCAGAATGTTTGCCGTTCATTTCGCAAATAGTTTTTATGCCGTTTTCATTAAATTGTAATTGTTCAAACATAAAAATACCTCTTATTTGTCATCTGTCAGAACGCCACTTGAACTTATTGGAATTGCTTCACCCAGATAAGTTGGTTCCGGCTTGAAAATACACCAGATGAAATCTTTGCATCTTGCAAGTGATTCTCTGAAATTATTATACGTTCTTACGGGTAGCGAGAAGTTATATTGACCATCAGCCACCACACCATAAGCATCAAGACCTAATTTACGTGCATTGTAAATAGCTCTGTAAAGGTGATATTTCTGGGTAACTATAACCACTTTTTTTACTTCGAAAATTTCTTTGGCTCTGTACATAGATTCATAGGTGGAAAATCCTGCGTGGTCCATAAAAACCTCTTCAGCAACAGCACCTTTATTAACAGCAAAGCCTTTCATAACATTTACTTCGTCATATTCTTCTCTGCCATGGTCACCGCTCATAAGGATTCTGTCAGTGCAGCCTGTTTCATATACCTCTATGCCACGATTAAGTCGTTCTTCCAGTAAATGTGAGGGACTGTTACCCCAGACACCTGCACCCAGAACAAGAACACAATCAAAAGTATCTATGGAAGCTTCCTCAACTGTTAAAATGTATCTTGATGAGAATTCATACATATATGCATTTATCAGTATGGGGATTTGAGCAAATATAAAAATCAATAGCAAAAGTAAAATTATAACTTTTTTGAATTTTTCAATAAATTCTTTAACCACGGGCAATCATCTCACCATATTCTTCTTTTTCTTTTTTTATGAATTCTTTAACTGCTTCAACAGAGGGCATATCTTGTGAGCAAGCGTGACTTGCAACAAGCATTGCTGCACTTGCCGAACCGAATTCAAGGGCATCAATTATTTCCCAACCCTCAAAAAGACCGTAAAGGAAAGCGGAGGCATAGCCGTCACCACCACCAAAGGATTTGAGAAGTTTTACGGGGAAGGGTTTGATGTTATAGCTCTCGCCATCATTTGTGTATGCGGTTGAGCCCTCTTTACCATGTTTGATAATAACGATTTTTGCACCCTGCGAATGCCAGTAAGAAGCACTTGTTTTATCAGTACCATCAAGACCGATAAGCTTTTCTGTTAAATCAAACTCTTCGCGTGAACCGAGAATAACATCTGCTTTTGCCGCAACTGTTGAATAGTAAATAGCAATTTCGTCACTATTTTTCCAGTTGTACGCTCTGTAGTCAATATCAAAAATAACGGGGATGTTATTTTTCTTTGCAAGGATGGTTGCTTTGAGGGCGGCTTCTCTTGATGGGCTTTCGCAAAGTGCTGTACCTGAAATGAGAAGTGCTTTTGATTTTTTTATGTATTCCTCGTCAATATCCTCAACAGAAAGCTTAAGGTCTGCTGCATCGTTACGATACATAAGAATTGAACTTTCAGTTTCAGAAAGGATTTCAGTAAATGTAAGACCGATTTTTTCACCATTTGTGCAACGGGTGATATGAGAGCAATCAATACCTTCGTTTTTGAAGAAGTTTTCAACAAATGTGCCTAATTCGTCATCGGAAACTTTAGCAAAGAAACCACATTTCTTACCAAGTCTTGAAAGTCCGACAGCAATGTTAGCAGGGGAACCACCAAGATACTTTTTAAAGGTTGTGCTTTGTGAAAGCGGGCAATAATAGTCTGTGGGGTTAAAGTCAACAGCCACACGACCTAAAAGTATCAAATCATATTCTTTTGAGTTGTCAAATTCGATGTATTTCATAATAAGTGCTCCTTATTCTAAAGTTTCCATATTGAAAATTTTTATGTGGTTTTTAACATTTTCGTAAACTGCATCTGCCATATTCTGTGAAAGTGAAAAGTAGTTGGGTTTTTCAGAATTTGCAGTGCTTATGGCAGCGTTCATAACAGCTGAAAAACTTGCAGTTGCAATATTAACTTTTCTCACACCGTTGCGGATGCACTCCTGAAAGGCTTCAGGGGTAATACCTGTACCACCGTGAAGTACCAACGGTGTGTTGCAGTTTTCATCAATTTCTTTTAAAACATCAAGCCTTAATTCCGGTGCAACAGGATAGTTGCCGTGAGCGTTACCGATAGCAACGGCTAAAGCATCTATACCGGTTTTGTTGCAAAAATCTTCTGCGAGTGCTGGGTCAGTACATTGTATTTCGTGTGCTTTTCCGCCACCTTCGTTGCCACCTACTACGCCTAGTTCAGCTTCAACAGAAGCTCCGTATTCTTTTGCGACTTCAACAACCTTCTTTGTTAAAGCAATATTATCTTCGTATGTAAGCAGTGAAGCATCAAGCATTACGGAGGAAAAACCCAAATCAAGTGCCTGTAATACTGTTTCATAATTCAGACCATGGTCAAAATGAACGCAAATATCAACATTACTGTTTTCTGCAGCAGCAATAAGCATTGGTGCGAAAATATCGAGTGGTGTTGTTGGCAAACGGACTTCTGCAATTTGCAGAATAATTGGTGTTTTGAGCTCTTCAGCGGCGCGGATTGCACCGATTACCATTTCCATATTGCCAACTGAAAAGGCACCGACAGCAATTTGTTTTTTGTCTGCGTTTTCAATTATTTCTTTTAAAGTTACGAGGGACATGAGCTACCTCTTTTCTTGTTACAAAATACACAAATAATTCTACAACAAAAACTTCCTTAAATCAATATAAATCGGAAAAATTACTTATTTTATATGTATATAAATAAAGCATAATAAAACACCGACAACCGCTCAATCTTGTGGGCGGTTGTCGGTGTTTGCGTAAGTTATTGGCGTATTAACTTGCCTTTATATTACCACGCTTTCAATCAAAAATCAAGTATAAAACATTGGTGAAAATCAACAAAAAATACAGTGGAAAATTATGCAATTCTTTTTGTGTGGTGTTGATTGAATTTTGTAAATCTATGTGATAATATCGTTTTATAAAATGATATTTATGTTTTTTAGGTGATGGTATGATTGGTTATTTCTTTTTTGTAATAGGTATAGCGTTAACTATTGTTTTTCTTACCAAAAGAACCGCAAAAGTTACAATTGATGTTGTTGCAATTAAATCATTGGCAAGTATGGGGTTTATATTTTCCTCCGTTTTCTTTTTTATTAACAACGAAGAATGTCCTGAGCTTTTAGGTGCTTTTTCAATTGGTGGTGCCTGCTTTGGTATGCTTGGTGATATTGTTTTGGATTTAAAATATTCACGGTTGGGTGAAGCAGATCGTTGTACTAATCTTGGCTTCATAACGTTTTTGATAGGTCATATTTTCTACAGCATAGCAATGGTCAGTGCTTACGGAATTGAGCTGACAAACATTATTTGTGTTGCTATCGGTGTTGTTGCCGGTATTATAATTGCTGTTGCAACTGAAAAAGTAATGAAGCTTGAATACGGAAAATTCAAAAAAATTACAATTCTTTATACGGCTGTTTTATGTATGACTCTTGGTTTTGCAGGTGGCTATACCATCACTGAAAATTATACTTTACATAGTGTTTTGCTTAACATTGGTTTTGCATTATTTGTTCTGTCTGATGCTTTTCTTGCAGGTCTTTATTTCAGTAAAAAAGAAAAGGACAGAACTAACAGAAAAGCAATTGTTTTGAATCACTTAACATATTTTGCAGCTCAATATGTTATTGCTATTTCGCTTGCATTTTACAGAGGTTAATTTATGACAGAAAAATTATACTATAAAGACAGTTACATAAAAGAATTCAAAGCAATTGTTTTGAGTTGCGAAAAGGCTGAGAACGGGTTTAAAGTTGTTCTTGATAAAACTGCTTTTTTTCCTGAAGGCGGAGGGCAGAAGGCTGATACAGGTTTTATCGGCTCTGCAAATGTTCTCGATGTTCAGGAAATTGATGGTGTGATTTATCATATTGTTGACAGTGCAATTGAATCCGAAATGGAATATGATTGTAAAATCCATTGGGAACAAAGATTTCTTCGTATGCAAAGCCATAGCGGTGAGCATATTGTTTCAGGTATCGTTCATTCACTTTATGGGTATGATAACGTGGGGTTTCACATGGAAGAAGACTATGTAACCGTTGATTTCAGTGGCGAATTGACTCGTGAACAGTTGGATGATGTTGAAGAAAAGGCGAACCGAGTTATTTATGATAATATTGAAATTGAGTGCTTTTTCCCTGATGATGAAGCGATTTCAACCCTTGATTATCGTAGCAAGCTTGATTTAAAGGAAAATCTTCGTCTTGTAAAAATCGGTGAAACTGACCTCTGTGCTTGTTGTGCACCCCATGTTAAAAGAACGGGGGAAATTGGGGTTATAAAAATTCTTGATTTTATGCGACATCGTGGTGGTGTCAGAATTGTTATGAAATCCGGCTTGAAAGCACTTCTTGATTACAGAGAGAAATATAAAAGTGTTTATGATACCTCTGTTCTTCTTTCTTCAAAGCAACACGAGATTGCGGATTTTGTTGAAAAGAAGCTTAATGAAACAGAAACAGTTCAAAGAGCTTATACTGATTTTAAACTTAAAGTTGCAGAAAATGATAAGAAAAACATTATCAATATCAATGATCTTGCATATTTTATATCATCTTTTTATGATAGTGATATGATGCGTGAGCTTGCAAACTATGCTATGACTAAAAATAAACTTGCAGTAATTTTTTCCGGTAATGATGAAAACGGATATTCGTATATTGCAGGTAGTCTATCATTGGATTTAAATACCTTTGCTCGTCACTTTAATTCAGCTTTAAACGGCCGAGGTGGCGGAAGAGGAACAATGATACAGGGTAAGATTATGACTGATAAAGATTCTGTTTTAAACTATTTTGAACAGCTTAGTACAGACGAATTTTAAGGGGTTTTTATATGGAATTTGAAAGATTTTTAGCAGATTTTAAAAAAAATGCGGATGCCCTTTTTGAAAAAGAATCACTTGCTTATGATTCCGGTGAAAATTCAAAAGTAATAATATATAATCAAATCGAAAAAAATGTGTTTTTGGAGCTTGTAAATAAATTTTCAAAATCAAAGCTTTTTGAGAATTCCATTGATGGCAATGAATTTGTTTTTTGTTTTGAAGACGATGTATTATTATCTTTTGGCTATTATCCCTGTGATAAATCTGTAAGAATTTCACTTGATTCAAAAACCGCATTTCCTCAGTACCAAAAGGAAGAGTATGTTGATAATGGTAAATCAACTCTCTGGCAATTTGAAGTTGACCACACTCTTATAGACTGTGGTATGTGTTATATTTTGCGTTGTTGTGACGATTCTTTCTTTGTTATTGACAGTGCCCACACGTATTCCTTGCGTGATTGCGACCGAATTTATGAGTTTTTGCGTGAACGTACTCCAAAAGGGCAGAAGGTACGTATCAAAGGTTGGTTTTTAAGCCATGGTCACGAGGACCACATCGCCCAATTTATGAACTACGTCCGCTATTACACACACGATACTGTTATTGAAAAGGTTTACCATAATTTTGTTCCTAACGACCACCGCGATGGCACATATTGGACACCATCAAACCTTAATTATGTAACGACTTTCTATGATTTAATGGAAAAGCACCCTGAAATTCCAGTTTGCAGACTTCACACCGGTATGTATTTTTATGCAAATAATATTCGTTTTGATGTGCTCTGCTCACATGAAGACGTTTTCCCTGAAAGCAACGAAAATTATAACGATTCTTCAGTTGTTATAATGGCACAAGCCGAAGGTACAAAAATTCTTTTTCCAGGTGATGCAGGACTTGAAGAAAGCCGTATTCTCGAAGAGCGTTACCCTGAATTTTTAAAAGCAGATATCGTTCAACAAGCCCATCACGGACATCTTGGTACTACGCCAAGGTTTTATGAACTTGTAAATGCAGAAATTGCACTTTTTCCGGTTACTCAGATTAAGTTTGATGAAGAACTTCCCAACTATCTTGCAAACAGAAAATCAATTGAAATTGCAAAGTATTATTTTATTGCTTCAAATGGTACAGTTGAAATACCGTTGCCTTATAAATCAGGAGATTTCACTGTTTTTCCCGATGAAACTTTTGAAAGCTTTTCTGGTGTTTATAACCTATGGGCTTACCAATACACAAAGGAAAGAAAAGAACAACTTTATAACGAATATCTTCAACGTGGTGGCAAGCCCATTGAAGAATATAAAAATGGTTTTTGATTATGTTGTTTGAATATACTGTTATCCGTTCAAAGCGTAAATCTGTTTCTATTCAGGTTGATGTTGATTGCAATATAACTGTCAGAGCACCCTTGAATATTTCACAAAAAGAAATTGATAAAATACTTCTTGATAAAAAAGCGTGGCTAGAGAAAACAATTGTTTCGCAACGTGAAAAAAAGAAAGAAATTAAGGAGTATACCAAAGAAGATATCGCTTATTTAAGGGCAAAAGCGAAAGAGGTAATACCTTTAAAAGTGGAATATTATTCAAAAATCATGCAATTAAAACCTGCATCAGTTAAAATAAATTCAGCAAAAACACGTTACGGCTCCTGTTCGGGTACAAATAATCTTAACTTTTCTCTTTATTTAATGGACAAGGATGATAGGTTCATTGATTATGTTGTTGTGCACGAGCTGGCTCATATAAAGCATCATAATCATAGTAAGGAATTTTATAAGCTAATTGAAAAATTTATGCCTGATTATAAGGAAAGAATGAAACTTTGAGGTGATAAAAATGGAAAAATCTGTTTTACATTATTTACTAAATGGTATTGTTAAAGGTCACGGAAAAATGGCTTTAAAATCCAAAAAGGTTCAACCCTTGGAGCCTGTTGAAGTAGATTTTATTGACAAGCCGTCCGCTGAAAAATATACAGTTGGATTTCACAGAGAAGTAATTTTACCCGATGATATTGATACAAAAAAATATTATATTGCAGGTTATGGGGAAAATAATCCTGCAAGAGGCGTTATTGACCCTCAATATGCACACGCAGTGTGGATTGACGATAATAGTGGCAGAGGTGGAGTTTTACTTATTTCACTTGATGTTGTGGGACTTCTCAATAAAGATGTTAACAAAATCCGCGAATTGTTAAAAGGCTTTTCTGCTCAGACTTGTTGCCGTTACATTGGTGTAATGTCAACTCATAACCATGCCGGTATTGATACTATGGGTATTTGGGGTCGCTTACCATTCAGCGGTAAAGATGATAAGTTTATGGATCTCCTTTTTAATGCTGTTGTAAAATGTGCTTTTGAGGCATATGAAAGCCGAAAAAATGGCGATTTATATTTAGGTGAAATTGAAGTTCCCGATATGCAAGAGGATATCAGAACACCTATTGTTTACTCTAAAACCTTAACTCGTTTTCGTTTTGTTCCTGATGATAATTCAAATGAAATATGGCTTCTTAATTTTGCATCACATTCTGAGTCCTTGCAAGGCTGCAACCACCTTGTAAGTGCAGATTTTCCTTGTTATTTAAGAGAAAAAATAAGAAACAAAACAGGGGCAGAAACCTTCTATACAGTTGGTGCTATCGGCGGTATGATCAGTATGGATATACCCGACGAAAAAGTGCTACGCGACGAACACCGTCTTATTGAATCTACAAGAAATATCGGCTATAAACTTGCCGACTATGCTTTAGCAATTGAAAACGATGTAAAACTCGAACCTCTTGTGAACTTTGCAAGAAAAGAGTTTTATGCAGATGTAGAAAATCCCGTTTTAACAATTGCTTGTGATATTGGTATTTTAACAGCAGATAAATTTACTCGTGAGGAAGCACTGAATTATTGGTGCTTGAAGTCAGAAATAACTTATTTCGAAATCGGTGGTAAAAAGCTTTTACTTTTACCCGGCGAGCTTTTCCCTGAGCTTGTTTTCGGTGGTGCTTTGAGTGCTGAAGAGTCTGCAACAGGCAAAGGTCCGGAGATGAATCCGAAGCTTCTTTGTGATATTGTTGGTGATGAAAATATTCTTGTTTTCGGTCTTGCAAACGATGAATTGGGATATATTTTACCTCCAAATGACTTTATTCTTCACGAAAAATCTCCGTATATAGAAAACGGCAGAGATAAGCACGATAGAAGACATTACGAAGAAACAAATTCAATGGGTCCAAAAACTGCACAAGTGATTGCGGATGCAGTTGAAGATATTATAAATGCTGTAAACAGATAAAATGGTGAAATGATATAGTGATAGTAGATACTAAAAAAGTATATGCTATCACTTAAGACTGTGGAAAAAATCGTGTTTCTCAATCAGGCGAGACACGGTTTTTTAGTGTTTTGGTAAGTAAATTTAAAAATGTTGAGAAAATTGAGAAAAAAGTCGGTAGGATTGTTGTTTTGAACTTCCGAATTGTCGATTTTTTCAGATTCGTTGCAGTACATTTAAGCCTAACCCAATCATCAAGACTTGCGATTCACCATCCGAACAATTAATTGAATATCAATAAAACTACGTTGCTATTTAATTGAATTTATTATTTAAAAATGCTATGATTTACAAAAAGTTAAAAAGGGGGGAGAAAGATGATTGTTGATACTCATATCCATCTTTCGCTTTATAAATATAATGATGAGTTTCCGTATTGGTCAATTGAGGATAATAAATATCTGATAAAACGAGGGAAAAGAGAACAGTTGATTGAAGAGTTCAAATCAAGTGATATCGGCTTTTGTATAGACCCGGCAATCAGTATTGCTTCAAACGAAAAAAACCTTGCACTTGCTACACAGTATCCAGGGTATATTTACGCTTCGGTAGGTGTCCATCCCAAAAGCACATATAGTTATGTGACTATTGATGAAAAAGGAAAAAGAGAATACACAAAACTACATTGGAAACAAAGAAAACTGCTGGAGCAATATATAAAACATGAGAGTGTTGTTGCAATAGGCGAAACCGGATTAGACTACAGTCTTAAGCGTTCAGAGCAGCACAGATTTATTCAAAAAATTTGGTTTATCTGGCAACTAAGACTTGCTAAAAAGAATAAGCTTCCTATTATTCTTCATGTTCGAGACTCACATGACGATGCAATTCGTATTTTGAGAATGTTCAGAAATCAATTGCATGGTGGAGTCTGTCACTGCTTCTGTGGTGATGAAAAAACGGCGGCCTTATATACTGACTTAGGCTTGAAACTCGGTATTGGTGGTGCTTTGTTAAACGAAAGTGGGAAAAGCAAAGGTCTTGAGAATGCCGTACTCCATACTCCATTGGAATCAATTTTAATTGAAACGGATGGACCTTATGTAAAACCCGACTGTGAATATTTAATAAAGAAAAAAATGAGAGATGCAAGAAACACAAGTCTTATTCTTCCTGAAATTGTAAAGCGTATTGCCGAGCTTAAAGGTGTTTCTGTTCAGGAAGTTGAACATGTTACAACAGCCAATGCTGAGAAGCTTTTTAATATCAAAGCTAATAATTAACAGCAAGACTTTTTGATAAGCTGAAATCCCTTACATCAAAACTGAATTGATGTAAGGGATTTATTATTTGTATTTTTCACATTCTGCAACTGCTAATCTGTCGCACCTTTCGTTTTCGGGGTGTTCGTTGTGACCTTTAACCCATTTGAAAGTGACCTGATGTATTTCAAGTTGTTCTAACAACAGACTCCATAAATCAGGGTTTAAAGCAGGTTTTTTATCAGCTTTTCTCCATCCGTTTTTCTTCCATGAGTAAACCCACCCCTGGGTAACAGCGTCATACACATATTTTGAATCTGTTGTGATAACAACATCACAAGGGTATTTTAAAGCAGATAGTGCAGAAATAACCGCAGTAAGCTCCATTCTGTTGTTTGTGGTTTGTTTTTCACCACCGCTCAATTCTTTTTCTGTGCCGTTACATCGTAAAATTGCACCCCAACCACCCGGACCGGGATTACCGCTACAAGCACCATCTGTAAAAATTTCAACCTTTTTCATATTTCATCCTTCAGAACTCATATAAATTATTTTTCACATTTTAGCACATATAAAAATAATTTGAAAGTACTTTGCTTATTTTTTATCCTTTTGTGGAAATAATTAAATATCGGGAGTGGTTGGATGCTGATTGCGTCATTTGATTTTTCGGAAAATAATTTGCTTATTGAACAATTGGGGATAGAATCTCTTTACGTTTTACCTGTTTTCATTCAATCGTTAGCTGAGCATCAATTGAAAAATTTTACTAATTTGCATCCGGACAAAGTTATTTTTACTGAATGCAAAACAATTCACAATAACGTTATACACCCTTGTGAGAATATCCCGTTGGCAGAATTTAAGAAAATTCTGTTGAATTATGATAAAAGCGAAAGAATATTTATCTATCGGAATGATTGCTTTTTTGAAGGTGATTTTTCAGAAGTTATAAATACGGAATGTGATAAAACGGTTTTAGTAAGTGATAAAAATGGTTTTTGTTTTGCAATAATTTCGGATGTTCAGTTTGCTGTTAAGAATTTTGATAAGTATAAGTTTTTGTTTAATCATCCCCGGAATAATGCAGAAGATTCTTATGTTGAAATAGTTTTTGACGGAAACGTAAAACCACTCCTGAATGTTAAAAATTATAAAGCACTTTTATTTGATGTTTTAAATGATAAAACTTACTATAAACCGCCTTTTGTAGCAGAAGGGGTTTTCGTGGATTCCCTTATTCCTGAAGGTGATTTTTCAATAACACCACCGGTTTTTTTAGGTGATTGTGTGCAAATCGAGAGTGGCTCTAATATTGGTCCAAATGCTGTGCTGCTTGGAAATAGTTTAATTTCACAAAATTCAATTGTAAAAAATTCCGTTCTTTTTGATAATGTCTATATTTCATCAGACTGTTATGCAGATGGTGCGGTTTTTTGTGATAATTCATCCTTAAAAAGAGGTGCAGCTGTTTTTAATGACAGCGTTATTGGGAAAAACTCTGTTATTGGTGAAAATATATGTGTTGAAAACGGAAGCCTGATTGGGAAGAATGTAAGATATGATAAAAAAATCAGCTACAAAATGCCACAAAGGAAAATTTTTGATTTTGAAAATAAATTCAGTTATATAACAGCTGAAAAGGCTGCGGTTATCGGTTCGGGTGTAGGCTTTGCCTTTAAACAGCCGAAAGTTATTGTTGCCGGTGACGGTAGAACGGATTCAAATGCTGTTAAATTAGCTTTTATTGGCGGATTGATGAGCTCGGGTGCAGAATGCTTTGATACAGGTAATTCATATAAATCAATGATTTTCTTTGCATCAGATTTTTGTGAATGTGATTATTCAGTTTTTATACGTAGTGATAAGAGCGGAGTAAATATAGAAATATTTAATGCATCAGGTGAAGAAATCAGTGATAGTGATTATTTTAAGTTAATTGAAATTTTTAATGAGAGTGAATTTAACAGTACAAAGTTTAATAAAATAAAAAATGTAAGACAAATTTATGGAATTAAACGAATGTATGTGCGTAAAATAACATCTATGTTTGACAGGAAGGTAAAATATATTCCGAATATAAATTGCGAAAATAAGTTTATATCAAAAACGGTTAATGCTATATTTAAAATAATTTGTGAATCCAATTCGATTGAAGATGGTTTCAAAGCACTTTTTAATAACGACGCTACTTCGCTGTGCATTAAATATAATGGTCAGATTTATTCGCATAAAAGATTGCAAAGGTTAGCAAAGCACTACGATAAAACAAATTATAACAAAATTGATAATTTATTCAGCGAATTATGGAAAAAGGATGCAGTTGTTTTATTATTTAAAATTCTGGATATTTTATCGCATACCAACAAAGCTTTAAATGAATTATTTGAAGAAATTCC
>JAZNHK010000187.1:0-2729 GCA_045576915.1 Acutalibacteraceae bacterium | reverse complement strand
AGGTCGAAGATTTCTGATTTCTCATTTCTCATTTCTACTTTCTCAACTCCTGTTGTACCCTCGCCGAAACGGAAGCTGTAAGAAGCAGCGTTTGCAGTACCAGGTACTACAAGATATGCCTTGTTGGCGTTGTTCTTGAATGCTGTATTCTCAAGCTGGTTCAAAGTAGCCTCGTAGAGACCAATACCGTCCTTGTTGCCAAGAACATAAGCAGTACCCTCGGGTGTGATGTTTGTATTTATTGTTGTACCCTCGAGCAGGTTGCTTTCAACCTCATTTGCGTTTGCTGTAAACTTGAATGAGTATGTAGCAGCAGTTGCAGCCTCGCCTTCAGCACCGGTAATGATTACACCTGTGTGCGCTGGAATAGCATCTACTTTCTCCATTATTGCGTGAGTAGAATTTGTAGCATTAACAATGTAAGCCTCAACACCTTCTGGGATTGTTACGGCGCAACCAAGGTAAAGTGTTGCATAACCTGCCTCACCGATAGTAAGGTCAAATGATCTAGTTGTCGGGTCCTCAATCTCAACAATTTTCCATGCAGAACCATTGTCGTAGTCATCGTTGTTCCATCCAACAACCTTTGAACCTGCATCCTGTGCGTGAAGCATTGCACCACCTTCAGGAACGATTTTTACAATATTCTCTTTGCCAAGGTTTGTAAATGCAACTTTAACGGCGCCATCTGTTCCTTGTGCAAGGGCCTGTGCTTGACCACCATTATGTACTTTAGCGGTACTCAAGTATGTACCTCTCGCAACAAAATAGATATTGAACTGACCTTCGCCAGCAGGAACAAACTGAACAACCTGACCCAACGAACCTTTAGCCAAATCAAGACCTCCTTCATCATTTCTTGCAAATTGCATGGCGCCCTCCTCGTTTACATAAATCATCTGGCCGCCACGGTGGTCTACTGTACATGCACTTACTATGTTATAGAACTTGCTCTCTTCGGGGAGGTTAATCTGGGGGTTAAGTGCATTCAATGTCTCAAGTGAAGCTGTGTAATCGCTTGCAGTGCTTGATTCGTTGTCAAGAACCTCTTGTGCAGCAGCAACTGCGGTTGCAATAGGCTCAACGTTTGCATAGTGACCAACCTCTTCACCTCCACAGGCAACGATAGTAGAAAGTTCTGCAATTTTGTCCTGTAATGCATAGAACTCTGGGTTGATTATTCTGTCAACAACATCAAGCGCATTATTCATGTTGTAAAGGGCAATAGTTCTGTCTTTTACTGAAGAAGCGTTCATTGCTACCTCGTATACGCTGTAGAATTGGATTAAGTTATCTTTATAAGCTTCATACTCAGGCTTTATTGTAGCCACAGGAACAAATACTCTTAATTCAGCAAGGAAGAAGTAGTCGTTACCAGAATAATCACCTCTTCCATCATAGGTCTCTGTTACGCGGAAACGGATGTAACGATAACCAGCATTTGTGAGTTTCCCGGAAGTGTATTTATAGTTTGCCGCGCTGGGAAGGTTTGTATATGACTGAATGGTTGTGTATTCGCCATTCTCCTCATTGCTACCTTCCAACACCATATTCTTAGGGTCATTTTCACCAGTAAAATTACGCGTTGTGTATGAAAAATAGAATTCTGTTACATTATTGTCGGCGCCAAGATCCATACGGATATAGTGGTTCAGACCGTCTGTAGATGATTTACCACTTGCATACTCGGAGTGGAAGAATGTATTAGGATTGTCATCAACAAGTACCTGCCAACTTGTAAACGCATCACCCCATTGCGTATCTGTACAATATGCGTTAGAAAAAAGAACCTGGTCTGCATTATCCTTTGTCAAGAGGTGTGTTGGCGTAAATTCAAAACCCGATGTTTCAAGAACAGCCTCTGCCTCAGCCAAAGTCGCCTCATATTCATCAACATTAAGGAAAGCATATGCAGAGCCTGTGTCATTGGCAACCTGACCTGTAGTTGCAAACCAGTAAGCAAGATTGTTATCGCGCATGTTCCAATAGTTGTTTTTGCTAGCATCGTCATTAGTATTGTTGTGGTCGTATATGACAACATAGCCGTTCAAAGAAGAGTTGGCAATATTAAAATACTCACCTGCAGCGTCTGTAGCATCGGCCATGTTAAAACTTGCATTGGCGCTGTTCTGCACACGTGAAGCCAAAAGCACCTTGTTTGTACCATTTGCCTTGTTGTAGAACTTGTAGCCAGTTTCTTCGTTACCAACAATACACCACAACGCATTTTCGTTGTCATCACCAGGAGCATTTTGGTTGTTTAAGATCAATTTGCCTTCTGTGTTACAATAACTGGCTGCTGTTGATACATAACCGCCTTTGTGATTCTGGATAAGATACCATGTGGTATTTGTAGCCCAGTTGCCATCTACAGGAGCATCGGAAACCTTCAACACCTGTGCATTCACTCCAAAGCATACAGCCATGAAGAGCGAAAGAATTAAAGTAAATCTTTTCATTTGTTTAAATATTAGAATTAGGTTTAAATATTATCTGTTATATCTTCTTACATCTCTCGGCAAGAGATGTATGCAAGTGCGCAAAATTAAGGATAATTTTTTAATTACAAGACGCTTGGGTTGTTTTTTTTATTTTACAAAGCAAAATTGGTAAATAATTACCAATGATTAACAATCAACGCAGTTGGAAAGTTTTATAAATTTTGGGGAATTTTTGTAAACCATTTTGCGGTGTTGCTGTAGGGCCTAAAAAAGCAGGAGAGGGTTGCC
>JAZNHK010000186.1:0-3450 GCA_045576915.1 Acutalibacteraceae bacterium | reverse complement strand
CTGCTTCTAAAGTTCCTGCATTCAAAGCAGGTGCAGCTCTCAAGGACGCAGTAAAATAAGAATAAAACGTAAAAAAACTCCTCGAACTTTTGGTTCGAGGAGTTTTTTTATGCTTCAACTATATTATTTAACCAGACTTTCTTTTTTACAAGAATCAAGCCTATTATTACCTTTACTATATCAATACATTGAACAATAAAGAAGGTGTTCCATATTGGTAAATGGAATACATAGTAAAGAGAAAAGGCGATTGGTACGCTTACGCACATTATAAATACGCTGTCCATAAGGAATGTTACCAATGTTTTACCGCCACTTCTGATGGTGAAATATGTGGCATTTGCAAAAGAATGGACTGGAATGAAAAGCGAACATACTTTTATGAAATAACCGGCTAATTCTTTCGACTCTTCTGTGGTGTTATAAAGAAGAGGTATTTTATCACCTATAAGAAATACCAAAATCCCTATAACTGCACTTAAAAAGGCGGAGAAGGCGATTAGTTTGCGGTCAGTGTCAACAGCCTCTTTGAATTTGTTTGCACCTAATTGCTTGCCCACAATAATGCCGATACTGCTTCCCAGAGAGATGAATGCAATATTTGCAAGGTTCATAACAGTTGATGAAATACTGTAGCCGGCAACAACAGAAATTCCGTAGAGGCTATACGCCATACTTAAAAGCGACATACCCAAAGACCAGAAAAACTCATTGAACAAAAGTGGCATACCTTTGAATGTAATGTCTCTGAAAATCTTTTTTGGCATTGAAAGGCTTGTAAAAGCACCTTTAAAGTAAGTGAAGCGTGCTTTCCTTTTAGCAACATAAACGAGAATTATTCCACATTCAACGTATCGGGAAATAACAGTAGCGATTGCCGCACCTACAATACCTAAAGCAGGGAAGCCCAGCTTTCCGAAAATCAAAACCCAGTTAAAGGCACAGTTGGTTAAAACGGCAATAAATCCTGCAGCCATTGGAGCAACAGTTTCACCTGTTTCTCTGAGTGTGCTTGAAAAAATTTGTGCAATGCAGAATGGTAAAAGCCCCCAAAGGATTACTTTCAGATAGCTTTTTGCATAGTTAAGAGTAAGTTCAATGTTACCGGAGCTATCACTTTCATGCAGATATAGATTTATAAGAGCTTCGTCAAATAACAGAAAAACACCTAACGCTATTAAAAAGAGTAAAAGAGAAACTATCAGTTTGTATCGTAAGGTGTAGCGTATACCCTCATTATCATTTTTGCCGTAAAATTGAGCGGTGAAAATACCGGCACCGCTTAGTGCACCGAAAACTGCAAGTCCGAATACAAAAATTAACTGATTGACAATTGAAACTCCCGACATCTGTTCGGTGCCGAGAGAACCAACCATCAAATTGTCAAGCATACTGACAAAGTTTGTTATAAAGTTTTGAATCATAATGGGGACAGCGACTGTAAGTGTCATCTTATAGAACGTCTTATCCCCAACAAATTTTTTAAGAAAATTCATTTTATTTGATTAAATCATGTTCCTTGATAAATTTAATTGTTTCGTCAACCGTTGTGAATGCAAGACCAACAACAGTATCTGCACCGCCATAGTAGATTGCAATTTTTCCGCTTTCGCTATCAGCAAGTGCTGCACAAGGGAATACAACGTTAGGAACATCACCAACAAACTCATAAGTTTCACGGGGAGAAAGCAAATAGCAATCTGCTCTGTGAAGAACTTTCCAGGGTTCGTTGATATCTGTAATCATAGCACCCATGCTATATGAGAAACCATTACAGCTTGTAATAACACCGTGGTAGAAGCAAAGCCAACCTTCATCTGTTTCGATAGGTTTAGGACCTGCACCAACCTTTGTCATTTCCCAGTTCTGTTCGGGTTTAATAACAAAGCGATGTTTTCCCCAATAAGTAAGGTCAGGACTGTGGCTTAAGAAAATATCACCATAGGGAGTGTGACCTTTGTCGCAAGGACGGGTGAAAATCATATATTCGCCGTTAACCTTTCTGGGGAAAAGTACGCCGTTTCTTGAAACGGGAAGAACAGCGTTTTCGTATCTTTCCCAACTTTCAAAATCGGTTGTTGAAGCAATACCGATTGAAGTGCCCCTGTCGGTATGGCAAACCCATGAAAGATAGTATTTACCATCAATTTCACAAAGACGGGGGTCATAACCGCGGAAGATTTTTTCATCGTTGAGGTTCCAATGGATACCATCGTCACTGAAGCCTGTTACAAGGTACTGTTCTCTTGTGATGTCATCCATACGGAAAACACCTGCAAATCCGTTGCCATAGGGAACAACTGCAGAGTTGAAAATAGAGTTTGCTTCTTTAACAAAAGAGCGGTCGATAATTGGGTTTTCGGTGTATCTCCATACAGGATCTGTGCAACCTTGGGGTTTATCCTGCCAAGGGATATTTTTCACAGTAGAATTTAAAATTTTTGCCATAGTATTACCTCATCCATCATAATAGTTCAATGTTTCTATAACAAGTCCGCCAACATCCGAAATTGCTTTTTTGCTTACGTTCTGCAATTTATCGGAATTTGCGGAAATTGTTTTCGATATATGTTTCTTGGAAGTTCCCAAAGAACAAGCAGAAAAATTGTTTTTTGAGAAAGGAGTGTAAGAGCTTGTTCCCAGAAGTGAAGCTTCTTTCTGAATATCTATATTCAGGTTTTCTGCCGCTTCACCTATAACCGAAGCAACCTCAGAACTACCGTTCGTACCGCTTCCGTCTTTGAAAAATACAGAAAGCTTTCGTGAAGTGGTTATTTCTTCAATAGGAATAAAAACTGTTGGAACATCGGTATAAAGTCTTTTGTGTTTTCTTGCAAAATGGTATGCACCTGCACGTGAAGAATAGTCACTACCAACTATTAAACAACAAATTTCAGTTTTTTCATACCTGAAGCCATTATCGTGAAATTGCTTGAAAATGCTTAAAAGTATGGAAGTTGGTATGATACTTGAACTGATACCCGAAGACACTTTCTTGTTGTTTATAAGAAATGCCGATAACACATAAAATGGTACAAAACCGATGCATATAATGGTTAAAAAATAAAAGAAAGAATTTTTTTCAGGTGCTCCGAAAAAGAGAAATAAAAGTCCGCTGCAAAAAAGTATGGTGTTACCGATTAGTGCACACATACTCAGAATAAAAGGTGAGCGGTTTCCGAAAAGGTGAGCACGCATACTTTGTGGTGCGTCGGAACGTGCCACAAGAACAACTCTTCCGGTAGTTTCACCTCGACTGTATCGCACCCCCAAAAGGTTTTTACTCATTTTTGTGGGTGTTATAAAATCTAATAGCTTACCGTCAAAAATAAATTTATAAGAGAAAATGCAAAAAACAACAAGACTGATAAGAATCGCCAGTGCTGACTTGAAAACAGAACCTGTACTTACAGCATCTGAAAAAAGTATTACACAAACAACTAAAAGTAC
>JAZNHK010000185.1:0-5948 GCA_045576915.1 Acutalibacteraceae bacterium | reverse complement strand
TTTAGCAATTACATCGAAAATAGGAAGAACCTTAACTGCGGACTTATCTATTTTTGCACACAAGCCATCGGGAATGCTTCTTGGAATATTTTCATAGAAGCCACCGCCGGTAATATGAGAAATACCTTTCACATTAACTTTTTCTGTAAGAGCAAGAACGGGCTTAACATAAATCTTAGTAGGAACAAGTAAAGCTTCAGCAATGCTTTTACCGCCTAATTCTTCACGCTCTACATAAAGCTCGGGATTGTTGTTATCAATATCAAAAACCTTACGGCATAAGCTGAAGCCGTTAGAATGAATACCTGTGGAAGGAAGAGCAATAACAACATCGCCAACAGCCATCTTGCTGTTATCAATCATTTTGGGTTTATCAACTATACCTACTGCAAAACCTGCAAGGTCGTAATCTTCAACGGGCATTAAACCGGGATGCTCTGCAGTTTCGCCACCGGTAAGTGCACAACCTGACTGAACACAACCTTCTGCAACACCGCTGACAATTTCAGCAATTTTTTCGGGAATGTTTTTACCGCAAGCAATATAGTCAAGGAAATACAAGGGTTTTGCACCAACGCAAACAATATCGTTTACGCACATAGCTACTGCATCAATACCGATTGTATCGTGTTTATCCATAAGAATAGCTAATTTAACTTTTGTACCGCAACCATCAGTACCTGAAACTAATACAGGATGCTCCATGCCCTTAGCAAACCCAAGGTCAAAGCAACCACCGAAACCGCCAACGTCATCCATTGAACCTTCGTTACGAGTTCTTGCAATGTGTTTTTTCATAAGTTCAACCGCTTTGTAACCTGCAGTAATATCAACACCTGCTGCTGCATAACTTTCTGATCTTGCATTATTCATATCTATTCTCCTATAAATTATTTTTGATTTTTAAAATTAGCCTTTACCATTCCAACAATATGTGCAAAGGTCTTCTTCAGGAAGTCCGATTGCTTTGATAATACCTTCTAATGACTGGAATTCAAGAGAAGCAAAGTGGAGTTTTTCACAAATCGCCTTTCTCATTTTTGCTCCACGCTCTGTGGAAGCGTCGCTGTATTCATCAATATGTTTAAAACCTTCTTCGCCCTCAAGCTCCATAATGGTAGCTCTTGAAATAAGGTCCATATCACTTGTTCCTCTTGAAAAGTTAAGGAACTTACAGCCATACATAATAGGAGGACAAGCGGAACGCATATGCACCTCTTTTGCTCCGTTTTCATAAAGGAATTCAACAGTTTCACGAAGCTGAGTTCCTCTTACGATACTATCATCGACGAAAAGAAGTTTTTTACCTTGAATGAGTTCGTGAATGGGAATCTGTTTCATTTTGGCTACCCTGTTACGCTCTCTCTGATTTGAGGGCATAAAGCTACGGGGCCAGGTAGGTGTATATTTAATGAAAGGACGAGCGAAAGGCACACCACTTTCATTTGCATAACCGATAGCGTGAGGAGTACCTGAATCCGGAACACCGCTGACATAGTCAATATTCTGAGCTTCGCCCAGCAATTTATCGGTCTGTGCCATAATTTTTCCGTTTTCATATCTCATTGCCTCAACGTTTCTGCCTTCATAGCAGGAAGTTGGATAACCATAATATGACCAAAGGAAAGCACAGATTTTCTTTTTGCTTCTTGCAGGAGAAAGAACCTTAACTTCATCTGCAGAAATTTCAACAATTTCTCCCGGACCTAATTCTTTGTAATCCTCGAAGCCTAATTTTTTATACGCAAAATCTTCAAAGGAAACACAGAACCCATCTTCGCGTTTTCCGATAAGAACAGGAATTCTGCCAACCTTATCTCTTGCAGCAATGATGTTACCATCATCTTTAAGAATGAGGATTGAAGATGTTCCGTCAATCATATCCTGAGCAAAACGGATACCTTCTGCAAAACTTGATTTCTGGTCGATCATAGCAGAAACAAGCTCGGAAGAGTTTATACCATCACTTGTCATAGCACCGAAATGACCACCGCTGAAAGCAAGATACTGGTCAACAAGTGCTTCACTGTTATTTATAATACCAATAGTGCTTATAGCATAAAGCCCATGATTTGAACGCATCAAAAGAGGTTGTGCATCCGTATCGCTGATACAGCCTATTGATGAATTACCGCTCATCTGGTCGAGAATGTTCTCAAACTTTGTTCTGAACGGAGAGTTTTCTATTTTATGAATTTTTCTTTGTAAACCTTTTTCGCTGTCGTATGCTGCCATACCTGCACGACGTGTTCCCAAGTGAGAATGGTAGTCAACTCCAAAAAAGGTATCAAGCACAGCATCATTTTTAGATACTACACCAAAAAAACCGCCCATTTTGCACCTCTGAAATTAGTTGTTGTATTTATCTTCTATCGCTTTATTCTTTTCAAGAACCGTTGCAGTATCTTTTGCTCTTTTATCTGCAAGTTTCTTTTCAAGCTCAGGTTCACCCAGAGAAAGAATTTCAACTGCAAGTAACGCAGAGTTTACAGCACCGTCAATTGCAACTGTTGCAACCGGAATACCTGATGGCATCTGAACTGTTGAAAGAAGAGCTTCCATACCACCAAGATTCTGGGATTTAATCGGAATAGCGATTACGGGCAAGGTTGTATTTGCGGCAACCGCACCCGCAAGATGAGCCGCCATACCTGCCGCAGCAATAATAACACCAAAACCGTCAGCACGGGCATTTGCACTGAACTCTTTTGCTTCAACTGGTGTTCTGTGGGCAGAGAAAACATGAACCTCAAAAGGCACCTCAAACTCTTTAAGAGTATTTATTGCTTTTTCAACAACGGGTAAATCGCTATCGCTACCCATAATAATTCCGACTTTTTTCATATAAAACATCCTTTCAAAACTAACAGGGCGCACTCGTTCACAAGGTGCACAAGTGTGCCCAGACGGTCGGCTGAATACATTTAATCCAATTTCCTGCTCCTTTGTGGTGCTCCACTTAATGTTCCGTCAGTTGCAGGAAAATCCGCTATAATTTTATGATATCATTTTATCATAAATAAATCCATTCGGTCAAGGCACATAAGGTCTAATAAAACCCTTTTAAGTAACCGATATTATGTTAATTTTGCTAACTACTAAGTTAGTTATTTAGCCTGTGTTTCGCAGTAGATACAACGGTAAACTCCGTTATCTTTGTCTGTAAGTTTGAAAACGTGATTAATCTCCTGCTCGGTTGATGTTATGCAACGGGGATTTTTGCATTTAATAACATTTGTAAGCATTGGAGGAAGTTCAAGTGTACGTTTTTCAACAAGCTCGCAATTTCTGATTATGTTAACTGTTGTACCCGGGTCAACATAACCGATAACATCAATATCAATAGCAATGTCTGCATCAATCTTGATAATATCTTTTTTCCCCATTTTTTTACTTGCAACATTTTTGATAATTGCAACAGAGCAATCAAGATTATCAAGACCTAAAAGGTCATAAAGCTTCATACCGCGACCTGCGGTAATATGGTCTATAACAAAACCGTTTGTAATGGAATCTATATTCATTTCTGTGCCTCCTCTAATAATTTCAAGATGAGAGCCATACGAATGTATTTTCCGTAAAGAACCTGTTTAAAGTAACACGCTCTTGGGTCATCATCCACCGCAACGCTGATTTCGTTAACTCGGGGAAGCGGATGCATAATACACAAATCCTTTTTAGCATTTACTAATTTCTTGGGTTCAAGAATATAGCTGTCCTTAAGACGTAAATAATCCTCCTCATTGAAGAAGCGCTCTCTCTGTACTCTGGTCATATAGAGAATATCAAGCTCGGGCATTACGCTTTCAAGGTCAGTTGTCTGCTTATAAGGAATACCATTCTTTTTAAGAACATCTTTCTTTATGTAGCTTGGCAATTTCAATTCATCAGGTGAAATAAGAACAACCTTGATACCGCTGTACCTTGAAAGAGCAGTGATAAGCGAATGAACTGTTCTGCCGAATTTAAGGTCACCACAGAAACCAACTGTAAGATTTTCAAAGCCACCCTTTTCACGCTGAATAGTAAGAAGGTCTGTAAGTGTCTGTGTAGGATGATTGTGACCACCATCACCTGCATTTATAACGGGAATTGTAGCATTCTGAGCAGCAACGAGAGGTGCACCCTCTTTAGGATGACGCATTGCAATAATATCTGCATAGCAACTTATTGTTTTTGCAGTATCTGCCACACTTTCACCTTTTGCAGCAGAAGAATTATTCGCCGCAGAAAAACCGATAACACTACCGCCCAATTCAATCATTGCCGACTCAAAGCTGAGACGAGTCCTTGTTGAGGGTTCAAAGAAAAGTGTTGCAAGTTTTTTTCTTTTACACTTTTCACAGTATTTATCGTGGTTATCTATAATATCATTTGCCGTTGCAATAAGTTCATTTACCTCTTCAACGGTAAAATCGAGAATATCAATCAAGCTTCTCATAAAAATCTCATTCCTTTTTTGCCCAATGATAATTTACCTTTTAAAATCTTAAAGAAAATTTTTCACAGTGCGTTTTTATGTGAGTGGTGCTGTATAAGAATACCGCCCCCGAGCATAAAGGCGTGCTGTGGGCAATTTAATTAAGATTTAGCTCCGTTAATAGCGAGATAATTTTTAATTCTTTCAACATTTTCCTTGTTTTTCTCGTCTTCTTCGAGATATTCGATAATATCGTAAACATCAACGACTGAATATACGGGGAAGCCATATTCCTCGCCAACCTCTGCCATAGCAGATTTTTCTGTCTGACCTTTTTCCTTACGGTCAACCATAACGAAAGTTGCAGCAACCTTTGTGCCTTTAAGACCTGAAAGAATGGACATACTTTCACGGATAGCAGTACCTGCTGTGATAACGTCTACAACGATTACGATTTCTTCGCCTTCCTGTGGCTTGTAACCAACGAAAACGCCGCCTTCGCCGTGGTCTTTTTCTTCCTTACGATTGAAGAAGAAAGGAACATCAAGTCCATTTTTTGCAAGAGCAACTGCAACTGAAACTGCAATTGGAATACCCTTATATGCAGGTCCGTAAAGAACAGTTTTCTTGTTGCCTACTTTTTCAAAATATGCTTTTGCATAGAATTCGCCTAATTTGCAAATCTGTTCGCCTGTTTTAATATCACCTGCGTTAATGAAATAAGGGATTTTTCTACCGCTTTTTGCAGTAAAATCACCAAATTTAAGAACGCCTGCACCTTCTAAAAACTGTATAAATTCTCTTTTGTAGCTTTCCATTTTTTAATCCTCCTCAATTAGTCACAGAATTCTTCTACACATCTGTTATATGCTGCAACGGGGTCTTCTGCTGCTGTAATTGGTCTGCCAACAACGATGTAGTCAGAACCGATTTTCTTAGCTTCAGCAGGCGTCATAACTCTCTTCTGGTCACCGATATCACCATCTGCAAAACGAACACCGGGAGTGATTGTAAGGAAATCCTTACCACATACATCGTGTACCTTACCCGCCTCAAGAGGTGAGCAAACAACACCATCAAGACCTGCAACCTTTGCATTGTGTGCATAGTGCATAACAACCTTGTCGATAGGCTCTTTAATAAGAAGGTCATTTTCCATAGACTCCTGGTCTGTGGATGTAAGCTGAGTAACGGCAATAAGAAGTGGTCTTGTGCCGTCAGGTCTTGTAAGGCCTTCAAGAGCGCCCTCCATCATACGGATGGTGCCTGATGCATGAAGGTTTGTAATATCAACATCAAGGTTTGATAAAACTGCCATTGATTTTTTTACTGTGTTTGGAATATCGTGAAGCTTAAGGTCAAGGAAAATCTTATGACCTCTCTTTTTGATTTCCTTTACTATCTGTGGACCCTCTGCATAAAAAAGCTCCATACCGATTTTCACGAAAGGCTTTCTGCCGCCTTCAAATTTATCAAGAAACTCGTATACCTTTTCTGCGCTTGCAAAATCGCAAGCAACGATTACATC
>JAZNHK010000184.1:0-5744 GCA_045576915.1 Acutalibacteraceae bacterium | reverse complement strand
GGAAGATGTTTATCCTATGGTGAACAGAGCGTTGTATAATATTTACAACGAGCTTGCAGCAATCAGCCTTATGTCTGAATTTGGCGTTGACCTTAACAAGGTTAAGGATTATATGGCTAAAATCAGCGTTACTCAGACTCGCTATAATGAAGCAAAAGCCGGCAAAACTGAAATTATCAGAACAATGGCTAAAGGGCAGAATTCTGTTGCTTGCTCTCGTTCGTTCGATTTTGTAAGTCACGAAGAGGGCGCGAAAACAGTGTTCATTATGATTGATGACTTGTTTGAACGCAGAGATTCTTCTGAATTTGTTGGTTGGATTTATGATGCAGACTTCGAGTTTTTGAACACACCTGATGTTAAGCAGATTGTTCTTGCAGGTCCTCGTTGCTATGATTACAAGCTTCGTTGTCTTATTGCGGGAATTCCGGAAGAAAAACTTCTTTGTGAGCAGGACGAGTTTAAAGCTGTTGATATTATGGATAAGGATATAGATAAACTCTATCTTCTTCATGATACATCAACTTATGATTTGGCCTGCGAGGTTGAAGCTAAAATCAAATCAGAATTTTCCAAGGCATATAAAGGCGGTGAGCAAGTATGAAAATAGAGGTTTTATATCCCGAAATTTGCTGCTTGTTCGGAGATAAGGCAAATATGCGATATTTTGAAATGTGTTTGCCCGAAGCAGAATTTATAAAAACCCCCGTAAGTGAAATGCCTCGCTTTTTAACAGAAGATGTTGATATGGTGTATTTTGGCTCTTGTAGTGAATCAAATCAGGAAAAAATTCTCTCTCGTCTTAAAGCACATAAGGATAGAATTGAAGCACTTATAGAAAAAGGTGTTGTTTTCCTTATGACAGGCAACGCCTTTGAAATAATGGGCAATTATATTGAAAAGCCTGATGGTAAAAAGATAGAGGCTTTGGGTATAATTGATTTCTATGCTAAAAGAACAATTCCCAAAAGAAACAATTCTTTATTCCTGGGTAAATTTGGTGAAACTGAAATTGTTGGTTATACAAGCCGTTTTTCTCATTCCTATGGAATAAAGCAAAATGACGCCTTTTTGAGTGTTGCCAAGGGTTATGGCTCGTTTATTGATTCTGAATTTGAAGGTATAAGAAAGAATAATCTTTTTGGCACATATCTTTTAGGTCCATTCTTGATTCAGAACCCATTATTTACAGAGTTTCTTTGTAAGCAATTAGGCGTTGAAAAGCCAGAGCTTGCTTTCAAGGATGAAGTAATGAAGGCTTATGATGTAAGGCTTAAAGAGTTTAAAACTGATATAGAATTTATAGGTTAAAATCAGAGCACAGTTCTTTTGAGGGACTGTGCTTTCTTGTCGGTTGACAAAATATTCCATAGGATTTATAATAGTTGTATATAAAAAATGTGAGGGTGAAATAATGGATACACCAAAAGTTTTTGAAAGTGAATATAGATTTTGTCTTATATTATGGGAAAATGAACCTATTACATGCTCAAAGATTGCAGATATCTGCAAAGAAAAATTAGGTTGGTCCAGAACAACTACTTATACAGTTATTAAAAGATTAGGTGATAGGGGAGTACTCAAAAAAGACGGCTCTACTATTACAACTCTTTTTACAAAAGAACAGATTCAACTTGCAGAAATGAATGAGTTGTTCGAGAAAAGATTTGAAAACTCTCTTCCGGCATTTATTGCTGCTTTTGCAAAAAAACAAAAGCTTTCAGAAAAGGAATATGACGAGTTGAAAAAACTTCTTGGAGAAGAATGATAAAAAACAATGAATATTCTATTTAAAGAAATTATCGGTATGACCGTTGATTCCACGTGGCTCATTGTGTCAGTTATTGCAGCACGTGTTTTATTGCGTAAGGCACCGAAATATTTTCGTAAGGTTTTATGGGGATTAGTATGTTTCAGATTGCTGTTGCCATTCTCTTTTGAAAGTGAATTCAGCCTTGTACCAACAATAAATACTGTTACGCAAAGTGTTCCGCAACAGATGGAAACTCCGATAGTGCAAAACAAAAGCTTTTCTTTTATAGACGCTTTGTCTTGTATCTGGATAGTTGTTTGCGGTATTCTTCTGGTTTATGGCTTGTTCAGTTTTATAAAACTTAGGTATAGGATGTTTGATGCCGTAATTCACAAAGATAATATTTATTTGAGTGAAAAGGTCGAATCGCCTTTTGTTTTAGGCGTTTTCAGACCTAAAATTTATCTTCCTTTCGGTTTGAACGAAAGAAATATGGAGTGTATTTTACAACACGAAAAAACACATATAAAGCATTGTGACCATATTTTTAAAATATTAGGCTTTGTTGTTTTGTGTTTGCATTGGTTTAATCCTTTTGTGTGGATATCATACTTTTTATTTTGCAAAGATATTGAATTAGCTTGCGATGAATCCGTTATTAAAAAGTATGATGAAAATGGCTGCAAGGAATATGCAAAGGCTCTTTTGGAATTAGGTGTTGATAAAATTCGTTTATCAGCTTGTCCTGTTGCTTTTGGCGAGGTAGGCGTAAAAGAACGAATAAAAAACACTTTGAATTATAAAAAAGCCGGAAAGGTTCTGGTTTGTATTTCACTTGGTTTGTGTGTGGCAGTGGCTATTTGCTTTATGACTGAGCAGAAGGTTCAGGCTGAAGAAGTGCCGGTTGAAAATATTGTTGAGGAAACTACAGAACCAACGACAGGAGTAGAAGTACCACCAACAACAGAAGTTGAAAAACAAGAAGACGTAACAGAAAAAATAGTGGTTGACGCTGTTGTTGATACAACCGTCGCTGTTACGGAAGCTTCACCAGAGGCTCAAGTTACCTTATCTGCTGATGACGAGCTTGTGAAAGCCCTTGAAGAAAAGAAAAAAGAAGCGTATGAGGAAATGATTGTCATACACCAACACGAATTCAACAAAAATAACTACAAGAATACAACAACTACTAGTCCTATGTATAAACAAGCAAAGGACGAGGGTGTTTTTGTAGATTATTCAGACGCTTTTGAAGACATAGAATTTTTCGGCGTTCAGGATTTCGTTGATGTTGAAATACAGTGAATATAAATAAAAAAGACTCGCGATCAAATGAAATCGTGAGTCTCTTTTGTTGTGTATCAATCTTGTTCTGCTATTTGTTTTTTGAAACCCTTGTTGGTGATAGCGTTAAGGATAATATTAAGCGTAAATAATCCTATTCCAACAAAAATTCCATATTGGATTGAGCCGGAAATAAAAGTAATTGTAGTATCAGAAATCGTTGAAACGCATACTGTGAAAAGTAAAGCAGCTATTGTGAAGCAAAGTGTGGAAAGCACACACATTGTTATATTAAAGCCAGCTTTGAGCTTTGGTGCTCTGAGTAAAACAAAAATAAAGTTAAGTACTCCGAAAACAACCGCTAGGTATAACAAAAGAATTGCCACAAACAGCATACATAAAGATGATCCTACAAAATCTGATGAAATGAGGGTTATAAGTGAGCCCCAGTTCAGTGACAGTAAAGTATTTAAAGTGAAATCTACCAAAGTCATATTAACTGAATCAGCATAAACGAATGGTAAATTGATACTGTAATTTGCCAATGGCAAAATCAATGCCACCAAAGGAACGAAAGTGAAGATAAAACGTATAATTCTTAATTTGTTTCCAAATAAAGCACTTTTGAAATTACCTGTGAATTTTCGGAATTTTGCCCAGGCTATTTCAGCGTTTTTTGCATCTTCGTTAAGTCTTTCTTCCCAATTGTAATTGGGAATATTAACACCACAGGTGGGACATTCGGCTTTTACATGCCAAATGTTCAGATGTATTCCACATTTTGGACAAACAGCCATAAATGTACCTCCGTTTTAAATATTAGTAATCAAGCACACGAAGAATTGCTTTTACATCAATCGGGAGTTTGGTAATTGCATTACGAGCTTCTTTTTCTCTCATAACAGGAGTGATGAAAGCGATTTCGTTCTTTTCTTCATTTTCTCTGTGAAGAATAATGGGAGCATCAAAGATTTTGTTGATTTCGTTGAAAGCTGTTACGTAATCATCTGTTTGTGCACGTACATAAAGTGAAGTGCTTTGCAAAACAGGGTCAATAACATAATTCTCTTCTGTGGGACCCCAACCAAAAGCTTTTCTTTTTGCAGTGTGTTTTGCACAGTCAATAACGTCTGCAACAACAGCACTGGCTGTGGGGAGCTTACCTGCACCTTTACCATAGAATACGACGTCACCAATAGCATCACCGCGAACGAGGATTGCATTGAAAACATCGTCAACAGAAGCCAACTGGCTGTGATTCTGGATAAGGCAAGGACCAACAGTTGCACTGATATTATTTTCGTCAAGCTTTTGTGCACGTCCGATAAGTTTTATAACTCCACCCCAGTTTTTAGCGTATGCAACATCTTCGGGAGTTATGTTTGTAATACCTTCTGTTTCAACAAAATCAGGATAAACATGTTTACCGAAGCAAAGAGAAGCAAGGATACAGATTTTTCTTGCTGCATCGTGACCGAGAATATCTGCGGAAGGGTCGCGTTCTGCGTAGCCGTTATCCTGTGCAAGTTTTAATGCGTCTTCAAAGGACATGCCTTCCACAATCATTTTTGTGAGGATGAAGTTAGTTGTACCATTTAGAATACCGGCGATTTCGCCTATTTCGTTAGCTGCAAGACACTGGCTGATAGGTCTGATAATCGGAATACCTCCGCCGACACTTGCTTCAAAAAGGAAGTTTACGTTGTTTTCTTTAGCCATTTCAAGAAGCTCATAGCCTTTTGCAGCAACAAGCTCTTTGTTTGAAGAAACAACACTCTTTCCTGCCATAAGGCTTTTTGAAACGTATTCGTATGCGGGCTCTGTGCCACCCATACATTCAACAACAATACCAACTGAAGGGTCGTTGAGAATGTCGTTAAAATCCTTTGTAAAATATTTTTCTAATTCGTGACCTTTAAAGTCTCTGATGTCAAGAATATGTTTGATATCAAGAGATGCTTGTCCGCTTTTTGCCACAATGCTTTTTTGGTTTTTAAGTAATAACTCGGCAACACCTGAACCAATTGTGCCGAATCCCATAATTGCTATCTGCATTCGGATACCTCCGCGTATGTAAGAATAATTATATACTAAAACATTCTATCATAGTTTTCACGGATAATAAAGAGAAAAATGAAAAAATTATAAAAATTATTAAAAAAATATAAAAAAATAATCTTTTTTATTGTATTATTACGCACAATAGTTTAAAATAGAAATGATCATATTATGTGCATTGGGGGGGCTAGTTGTGGATGCTATTTTACAGAAACGAAAAGCTTTTGTCATAAATTTTATATATGTAGCTGTTCTGGTAGGTTTGTATTATTTTACAATCAATTATGCTTTTGGGTATATTTTACCCTTTGCAATTGCTACAGCACTTTCAATTTTTCTTCAAAAACCTATTAAAGCTATAACCACAAAGCTTCATATAAAAGCACATAGTGCGGTTTCAATTATTCTTGTTCTTCTGATTGTTGTTCTGATAGTTGGAACTGTAACCGGTTTGTTGTTTGTTTTGGGAAGTGAATTGAAAGATTTCTTTACTTATATGTTCAGTCGTTTTTCCTCGGTTTCAGAATTTGTTGCCATTGCGGAAGAATTTGTTATGGACTTGCTTGTGAAAATGCCAAGTCGGAGGCCAAGCGGTCTTAGGAAGACAACCCAGTCAGGCAACTCCTTGGCTCACAGAACGACATGGCTA
>JAZNHK010000183.1:0-2658 GCA_045576915.1 Acutalibacteraceae bacterium | reverse complement strand
GGAACAACTATTCCTCACGAGGTTATCGGTAAATTCGGCGCAGGTGAAGTACTTCTCAAGCCCGCAGCACCCGGTACCGGCGTTATCGCAGGTGGTCCCGTTCGTGCAGTTGTTGAGACAGTTGGTATTAAGGACATTCGTGGTAAATCACTTCGTTCTAATAACCCCTGCAACGTAGTTAGAGCTACTATGAACGGACTTATGCAGCTCCGCAACGTTGAAGAAGTTGCTAACATTCGCGGCAAATCCGTTAAACATTTTAAAGACTAAGGAGGGTGGTAAAAATGGCTAACATTAAAGTTAAGCTCGTAAAGAGCCTTATTGGTTCAAAGAAAGATCAGATTGCCACCGCCAAAGCGTTAGGTCTCCGTAAAATCGGTGATGTATCCGTACAGCCCGATAATCCCCAGACCAAAGGCAAAATCAGAAAAATCGCCCATCTTATTGAGGCTACTGAAGAATAAGCAAGGAGGTGCAACATATGAAGCTTCACGAGCTTTCACCCGCAGCTGGTTCCAAGAAGGACGTAAAGCGTATCGGTAGAGGTCCTGGTTCAGGTCAGGGTAAAACTGCTGGTAAGGGTCACAAAGGTCAAAAGGCACGTGCCGGCCGTGGTTTACAGGTTGGTTTTGAAGGCGGCCAGATGCCTTTGCAGAGACGTCTCCCTAAAAGAGGTTTCGTTAATATTTTCGGTAAAGAGTTCGCTATCGTTAACGTAGCTGCTCTTGAAAACAGATTTGAGGACGGTGCTGTTATCGATATCGATGCACTTAAGTCAGCAGGTCTTGTTAATAAAACACTTGATGGTGTTAAGGTACTCGCTCACGGCGATATCACAAAGAAATTCACTGTTAAGGTTAATGCTTATTCTGATGCAGCTAAGGCAAAAATTGAAGCTGCCGGAGGAAAGGCAGAGGTGATTTAACATGTTTCAGACATTGGCTAATGCATGGAAAATCCCCGATTTAAGAAAGAAGATTCTCTTCACAGCATTCATCATTGTTATCTACAGAATTGGTGCTAACATTCCTGTTCCCTTTGTTGACATTATCGAAGGTGGTCTTTTAGGCGGTACTGATGGAACAACATACCTTAGCTATTTAAGCATGATGACAGGTGATGCTTTCAACTATGGTACAATTTTTGCTCTTTCCATTACACCCTACATCAACAGCTCAATTATCATTCAGCTTTTGACTGTAGCAATCCCCGCTCTTGAAAGACTTTCAAAAGAGGGTGAAGAGGGTAGAAAGAAAATTGCTACTATCACTCGTTATATGACTCTTGCTCTTGGTCTTCTCCAGAGTATAGCATACTTCATTTACCTTAATGCAAAGGATTATCTCCTTTACACAGGTGATGGTTTTGCAAAAGTATTCGAAGCAATCGTTGTTATTTTTGTTCTCACAGCAGGTACTACACTTGTTATGTGGCTCGGCGAACAGATTAACGATAAAGGTATTGGTAATGGTATCTCAATCATCCTTTTTGCAGGTATTATTTCCCGTATTCCTACAGAAGCGACAATGCTCTTCGGTACATCCGAATCAGCTCCCGGTTATTTCGCACGTGGTGGTATTTACTACTTCCTTGCTCCCTTCGTAGTTGTTTGCTATCTTCTTATGATTGCATACATCGTATGGATGGACAACGCAGAACGTAAAATCCCCGTTCAGTATGCTAAGAGAGTTGTTGGTCGTAAAATGTACGGTGGACAGAGCACACACATTCCGATCAAAGTTAACATGAGCGGTGTTATGCCCGTTATCTTTGCAAGTTCAATCCTTTCACTTCCTCCAACAATCGAGCTCTTCGTAGCTAGCAAGATTACAGAGGGTAGCATGGTTGATAAATTCTTTGGTTTGTTTGAACCTACAAGTGTGTTCTACAACGTAATTTACTTCCTTATGATAATCTTCTTTGCATATTTCTATGCAGCAATTCAGTACAATCCTACTGAAATGGCTAACAACATCCGTAGTAACAGTGGTACAATCCCCGGTATCAGACCCGGTAAACCTACTGCTCACTATATTGAGAGAATTATCTCCAGAATTATTCTTCTCGGTGCATTGCTTCTCAGCGTAGTTGCTTTGTTCCCCACATTATTCACATTGATAACTTCTCTTGTTACAAAAGATGGCATGAACATTTCTCTTGGCGGTACTTCCATTATCATTATGGTTGGTGTTGCTCTTGAGACTGTTAAGCAGCTTGAAAGCCAGATGATGCTCCGCCATTACAAAGGCTTCCTTGATTAATTAGGAGGAAATAGTAATGAAACTTATATTTCTTGGTGCTCCCGGTGCGGGAAAAGGCACTCAGGCAGAGATTATTGCTGGTAAACTTAATATTCCCACTGTTTCAACAGGTAACATCATTCGTGAGGCACTTGCAAATGGAACAGAAATGGGTCTTAAAGCAAAAGCTTTCATTGAAGCTGGTAAGCTTGTTCCTGATGATGTCGTAATTGGCATCATCAAGGAAAGGCTGGCTAATGAGGATTGCAACAACGGATTCATCCTTGATGGATTCCCCAGAACAATTCCTCAGGCTGAAGCTCTTGATAATATGGGCATCATTATCGACAAGGTTGTTGATATTGATGTTCCCGATGAAAACATTGTAAACAGAATGTCAGGCAGACGCGTTTGTAAG
>JAZNHK010000182.1:0-7960 GCA_045576915.1 Acutalibacteraceae bacterium | reverse complement strand
TCTTAAAAATGGTACAAACTGCATATATTGATTATTTTTCAATAATAAAGTTGAATAATTGACAAGGTTATGATATTATTACTATGTTTGGAGGTTTGATTTTGTGAAAGGTTTAAGTTGTTTTCTGGCATTACTGCTTACTGTTATGAGTTGTGGTGTTGTTTCATTTGCTGTTGGTGAAAGTGAAGGTACCCCAATTCCATATACCGTAAATGGTTCAATTGATTACGATTCAGTGTCTTTACCCGGTTTATCCGGTAACGCACCAACATATTACTATAATTTTGATAATGGCAAAACCAGCCCGTTAGCTTATACAAAGCTTGATGCTTGTCAAAAGAAAATATATGATGCTGTAGTTAATGCTCCTGCGGGTACTGTAAAAATAAATGTGGATTTTGAATACGGTGAGTTTTTGTATTCAAATTTCACAGGTGATTATTTTGATAAGGTTATGTATGCGATTTGTAACGACAGACCTGATATTTTCTATTATAACGGTTATAGCGGTAGCGGATTGACTTATGATAATGATTATGTAAAAAGTCTTGAATATTTTGTTGAGTTCTATGGTTCGACCAGTTACACAAAATATAATATAGCATCCTACCATTCAGAAATGTCTGACGCTATGAAAGCAGTTCCTGTTGACTTAACTAATCGATATAATTTTGTGAAATCCGTTCACGATTATCTGTGTGATACAATAATTTACCCCGACCTTTCATCTCCTGAATATACCGGTAATGCTCACGATGCTTATGGTGCTCTTGTTGAGAAGGTGGCAGTTTGTCAAGGGTATGCAGAGTCATTTAAAGTTATATGCGATTATTACAAAATTCCGTGTGTTACAATTACAGGCTCTGCTGATGGTGTTGCCCATATGTGGAATGCTGTGCAGATGGATGATGGATTATGGTATCTGCTTGATGTCACATGGGATGATAAGACTGAAAACTTATCCAAAACTTTCTACGATTTCTTCCTTATCGGTAAAAATACTTATGATGTGAATTTCGGTAAGCGCAAGTTCTCTGAAAGTCACGTTGTTGATTCGGATTTGTTCTTGCCCGTTTTAAAATATGCTAATGAAAAATATGCAGAAACAGACCATTTTACAGAGTTTGGTGCAACATTTAACAGCTTTGCAAGAAATGAAGAGAATTATTTGATTCGTTCTGTTTTTGATGCGAATGACACATATATTTATTATCATGGAATTTATGTTGATGTTAATACACCTGTAACTAATACTGCTTTCTCAGTAAATAGTGGAGAAGATGGTACAATAGAAGATTGGACATTGGTTGTCATTGGAGATTGTAACGGTGATGGGGTAGCGGACAGTGCTGATTACACTGATGCAGTTAACAAAGCTCTTACGCTTGACGAACCCGCAACCCCTTATGACTATGCGGCAGATGCTGATTGTGATGGTACTATTGATGCAATTGATATATCAATCCTCGAACGTGTTATCAATGGCAATAAAACAAGCATAGAAATTGAATAATAATAAAAAACAAGTCGGTTTCGAACCGGCTTGTTTCTATTTTGTATTAAAGTTTTTCAAAGAACTCTTTTATTTCAAGAGCTTTTCCGCAGGTCATAGGACCTTCAGGACATTTATGTACGTAACAGCTTGGACCATAAAATTTGAAAATTGTTTCATCAGCTTCGCGAAGCTTTTTAAGCATATCAATGGCAAAATCACGGATTTCCCATTGTGCTCTGTTACAGGAACGGAGTTTCATAAATAAAAGTAATTCACGTGCATTGATTGTTGTAACAATGTCAAGTGTATTACCGCTAAGCTGTACATACGCCAGAGTTTCTTCGTCAACACCCAAAGCTTTAAGTTCTTCGTAAACTGCAGCAGTTTTTACAAATGCTTCACAATATCTTGTTTTAAGCTCTTCCTTGGCAGCAATTGTTTCGGGAAGAATGTGACGTGTCCTGTCTGTAAGTGCAAGAGAGGGAATACCGATTGAATGCATTCTGTGACGTGCAAAGTGTGTCAGGCAGGAAAGGGAAACGTTATTGATTCTGAATGTGAAGGTAGCTGCTTCCAAAGGTCTTTGACGCTTTGAATTGATTACCTTTTCAATAATTGAACTACGCTCGTTGCTATCTGAAATAATTTCTTCAATTTGTGCAGTCGGAAGGTTACAGCCTTCAATCAAAGCAGCTCTTGCAACTGCTTTTGAAGCATCAGGAGTGAAGCTTAAAAGTTCAACAGCTGGTTCAGACTTAATAAGCTCTTTGTTGGGCTTGTAAGAATATGTTGGAATATCCTGAACTGCAGGGCGTCTGCCTTCAAAATCAGTGAAAATACCTGGAGTCATTCTACGGGCCTGCTCAAAAAGTGATTCACCTAATGTTTTTAATTCTTTGTACTGTGAGCCTCTGCCGTATATCATAGCATAAAGCATATTGATAAGCTCACGTGCGTTTATTGTGCAGTAGAAATTGCTGTAAAGCGAATAGGGGAGGAGGAAACGTGCATCTTCCTTAGGAATACCTGCATCAATAAATGCCTGATATTCACCATATAGATAATCCATATGCTTTATGTATTTATCCTGAACATTTTTTGATTCAAAATGAGGTGTGTAGTAACCTAATTTTGCAAAATCAACATATCGTCTTGATTTAACCGTAAATGAGGCAAGACGGAATTCTATTACAAATTGTTCAACAAGGACCGAAACATTCTGGAAAGCAAGATTGAAAACAGTATGCTCAACTGTAGATGTGTGACCGGAGCGTGTAACCTTTGAAATTAAGGTAGCGTTCTTTTCAGCATCCTTTGAAAGTTCAAGGATTTCAAGGGCAGTACCGGGTTGGGTTGAGATTCTGCCGGATGCTGCAGGAACTCTTTCGCCTGTGTCGGTCATACCGATAATGATTGCTTTTGAATTAGTGTTGAATTCGGTATTATTCATACTGTGTACCTCCACCGTATTTCACATAATTATAAACATTTTAACACAATCTATCCGTAAATTCAATATCAACTTAAAAAAACAAAAGTCATATATTTTCTACTACTTTTACTATTTTCTTTAATATTTATATTACTTATATCTTGAAAACAAATGCCTTTTATGATATTATAAATACAATTATGGGTGATTATTGCCTTTTTGCAATTTTTTACTAAAAAAGGGAGGAAAAATTATGGCAATCATAAAAAAACAAGCCTATTTTAACTCTTCAACAGGTGTTAATAAAATCCGTACTTTGATCTGGTTAGATGACGAAATTGAATCTGTTGGTGTCTTTCAGATTGCTCATGGCGTAGCTGAACATATTGACAGATATGATGAGTTTGCCAGATTCCTTGCTTCAAGTGGTTTTATAGTTTGCGGTAACGACCATATCGGTCATGGCTTATCGGTTAAGGACGAGGATGATTTAGGTTTTACTGCAGAAAAAGATGGTTATCGCAGATTTGTTGATGATATGCACATTTTGTACACAATTATGCATAAGCGATATCCTGAGCTTCCTTATGTTCTTTTTGGTCACAGTATGGGTTCACTTTGTGCAAGAGTATACGCAAGCTCCTTTGGTCATGAGCTCAGCGGTCTTATTATTTGCGGTACAGCACAGGTTCCTGCAGGACTTGATTTCGCTATCAATTCTCTCGATAGACTTGTTGATAAATTTGGTCCGCGTACTGTTAACCATGCAGTTGCAGGTCTTCTCAATAAGTTTTCATCAATTCAGATTAAGGACAGAAGCTCTGACCTTGACTGGTTGAGCGTTAACAGAGAAAATGTTAAAAAATACGCAGAAGATCCGCTTTGCGGATTTGAGCTTACCCTTGCAGGTGTAAGAGATTTAGCTGCAATCGGTATTCTTGCTTGCGATGAAATGTGGCCCGCAACTGTTCCGACTCAATTACCCATAATGATTATTTCCGGTGCAAAGGATCCTGTTGGTTCAAATGGTAAAGGACCTATTGCTTGCTCGGATTCTTTAATTGAAGCAGGTCACGAGCCTACAGTTATTATCTATCCCGGTGTAAGACACGAAATACTCAACGAAGATTGTAAAGAAAAAGTCTTTAACGATGTTCTTGGTTGGGTTCAATCTATTCTTTAATTCAGGTGAACAATTTGCAAAAAAATGTTTTTGTTTCTCAGGAAGAATTGAATATACAAAAAGATTATTCTGAGAAAGTACGTTTGATTTTAAATGCACGTTTTCCGTCAAAAAAGCCCAAAGCATTTATTCATACCTACGGGTGTCAGGGTAATGTTGCTGATAGTGAGCATATCAAGGGTATGCTTGTAGAAATGGGTTATGAGCTTTGTGACAGTGTTGGTGATGCGGATTTAATTCTTTACAATACTTGTGCTATTCGCGAACACGCAGAGGACAGAGTGTTTGGCAATGTTGGTGCTTTAAAGAAACTTAAATCAGAAAAACCACATCTTATAATTGCTCTTTGCGGTTGTATGATGCAACAATCTCACATTGCAGAAAAAATTAAAAAGAGTTACCCGTTTGTTTCTTTGGTTTTCGGAACACATGTTGTTCATAAGCTTCCTCAACTTATTTCTCACACCCTTAGTGGTGGTAAAAGAGTTTTTTGCATTGATGAAAGCGATGGTGTTATTGCCGAAGGACTTCCTCATTCCCGTGACAGCGGTGAAAATGCCTGGATTTCCATTATGTACGGTTGTAATAACTTTTGTTCATACTGTATCGTTCCTTATGTAAGAGGCAGAGAGCGTAGCAGAAATCCAGAAATTATCCTTAATGAAGCAAAAGAGCTGATTGCAGAAGGGTACAAAAAAATCACTTTACTGGGTCAGAATGTAAATTCATACGGTAAAGGGTGCGATTTCGATGTAAACTTTGCAGAACTTATCAGAAGAATTGATGCACTCGAGGGTGATTTCACCTTTGATTTTATGACATCTCACCCAAGAGATTGCAGTTTTGAACTGATTGATGTTTTAAGTGAAAGTAAACATTTTTGCGGTCATCTGCATTTACCTGTTCAATCCGGTAATAACAGAATACTGAAAGAAATGAACCGTCATTATACAAGAGAAAAATATCTTGAGCTTGTTAATTATGCAAAAAAGAAGATTCCCGGTGTTGATTTAACAACCGATATTATTGTTGGTTTCCCCGGGGAAACTTATGAAGAGTTTCTTGATACAGTTTCTCTCGTTAAAGAGGTTGAATATGGTTCTATGTTTACGTTTATTTATTCACCACGAATAGGCACACCTGCCGCCGAACTTCCCGACCCGTTTTCAAAGGAAGAAAAAACAAAGTGGTTTATGGAGCTTTTGAAGGTTCAGGATGAAATCGCAGGAAAGAAAAAGGTATAAAAGGGGAAACCCTTTGACATAAATTTTATTTTTAAGGAGTACACAAAAATGACAGTAATTGAACTTACAAGACAGCTTGGTGCTGCAATTCAGCAGGACGAACGTTACAAAGCTTATGAAGAAGCAAGAAAAGCTAATGAAGCTGATGACGCTCTTAACGGTCTTATCGGTAAAATCAACCTTGTTCAGATGAATTATCAGAACGAAGCTGCAAAAGGCGAAGAAGCAAGCTCAGAAGCTATGGAAGGCTTTGCAAAAGAATTCGAACAGCTTTATCGTGAAATTATGCTTAACGGCAATATGGTTAAATTTGAAGCTGCTAAAACAGTAGTTGATGATATGATGAACGAAATTATGGGCATTCTTGCTTGCTGCGTTGACGGTCAGGATCCCGAAACTTGTACACCCCACCAGGAACACAACTGTGATGGTAGCTGCAGTTCCTGCGGTGGTTGCCACTAATCATTAAATAATTTAAATCGCTGAGGTAAGAAATGGCTAAATTATCTCCCATGATGGAGCAATACTTTGAAATTAAAAAGAATTATCAGGACACGTTGTTGTTCTTTAGATTAGGTGACTTTTACGAAATGTTTTTCGATGATGCAAAGGTCGCCTCTAAGGAGCTTGAGCTTGTTCTCACGGGCAGAGATTGTGGCCAGGAGGAACGTGCGCCAATGTGCGGCGTTCCCTTCCACAGCGCAGATTCCTATATTGCAAAGCTTGTCAGCAGAGGCTATAAGGTTGCAATATGCGAGCAGGTTGAAGATCCCGCCACTGCAAAAGGAATTGTAAAAAGAGATGTTGTCCGCATTGTTACTCCCGGTACTGTTATCGAAAGTAATATGCTGGACGAAAGTAAAAACAACTACCTTGCATCGATATTCGTTTCCGATAAGGAATGTGGACTTGCTTTTATTGATGTTTCAACAGGTGAGGTTCACCTTGATTCATTTTCGGATGCAGATTCAACTGCAAGAATTATAAATCAGCTTGGATGTTATTCGCCAAGTGAGGTTATTATTAACAAATATGCTTCCTCAGTTAAATCAATCATTTCTTTTATTAAGGACAGGCTTTCTGTTGATTATCAGATTGTTACAGAGAGTCAGTATGATGAAGAGCAATTAATTTCTATTATTGCTTCTCATATTTCCGATGAAAACGAAATGACTCAATTCAGCCAGAACAAGAGCCTTTTGTATGCATTCGGCTGTGCTCTTGTTTATCTCAAAGGCGTTCAGAAAAATGAACTTCAGAACATCAGTAATGTTGATTTTTATAACGAGGATAGCTTCCTTACTCTTGATATTACTGCAAGGCGTAACCTTGAACTTACAGAAACACAGATAAGAAGAGAAAAAAAAGGTAGCCTTCTCTGGGTGCTTGACCATACAAAAACTGCTATGGGTAAGCGTCTTATAAGAAATTGGGTTGAACAACCCCTAATTAACTATTCTTCAATAATTTTAAGGCAGAACGCTGTTGAAGAATTAACTTGTGACACAATTTTACTTGATTCGCTTATGTCCTGTCTTTCCGATATGTTTGATATCGAAAGAATTATGACAAGAGTTGTCTATGGTACTGCTAATGCAAAAGAATTAAAAACATTAAGCCAGACCATTGACCAGCTTTATAACATTAAAGGTTCTTTGAGCAATTCACAATCCAAAATGCTTTCAGGTATATATACTGATATTGATTTGCTTGAAGATGTTAATACCTTGATAAAAGATGCTATAACTGATGAACCGCCACTTTCAGTTCGTGAGGGTGGAATGATCAGAAAAGGCTATAATGAAGAGTTGGATACTCTTCACGATATAGTTGAAAACGGCAAAGGTTATCTAACTGCTGTTGAACAGGCAGAACAGGAAAAAACAGGTATTAAAAAACTTAAAATTGGCTATAACCGAGTATTCGGATATTATATTGAGGTTACAAACTCCTTTAAGGAGCTTGTACCTGAACATTACATCAGAAAACAAACCCTCTCCAATTGCGAAAGATATATTACTCAGGAATTAAAGGAACTTGAATCCAAGGTTCTTGGTGCACAGGAGAGAATTGTCAGACTTGAATATGAGCTTTTTTCTGCAATTCGACAGAACGTTGCAGATCAGCTTGAGCGAGTGAGAAAAACAGCACGTGCAGTTGCAAACCTTGATGCTCTTTGCTCCTTAGCATATACAGCTGTAAACAACAATTATACAAGACCCGTCGTTGATACAAGTGACGAGATTATTATAAAAAACGGCAGACATCCTGTTGTTGAGTTGATGTTGGGCGGAGCACCTTTCGTGCCTAATGACACACACCTGGATTGCCGCGATAACAGATCCGCTATTATAACCGGTCCTAATATGGCAGGTAAATCTACATATATGAGGCAGGTTGCGATTATTACACTTATGGCTCAGATTGGTAGCTTTGTTCCTGCTTCCAGTGCCAAAATTGGTATTGTAGACAGAATTTTCACCCGTGTAGGTGCTTCCGATGACCTTTCAGCAGGTCAGTCTACGTTTATGCTTGAAATGAATGAAGTCGCGTATATTCTCAAAAACGCGACCAAACGAAGTCTTAAAGTCGGATCGTAGCCATGT
>JAZNHK010000181.1:0-6840 GCA_045576915.1 Acutalibacteraceae bacterium | reverse complement strand
CCTAAATATAAAAATCCTATACTTTCGCGTTCAAGTGCTTTTTGTGCATAGTCAAATTCAAGTAAAATCTCATCATTTGCAATTAACTCAATAACATAATTATTGTTGGGGTTTACTAAAAGTTCGATTTCAGTTCCTTGTGCGAAATTTTCAACTTTTTCGCATAATTCATAAGTGATGCAACTAACATCAATGTATTGTCTTGAACCATCTTTAAAAATGAGTATGATTTCATTATAACCACCCTTTAAGAACTTTTTACCGCCTTTGAAATCTTCATACACACAAGTTAATTTTGTTGCGTCTTCTCTTGCAATTGGTTTGCTTGTGAATATCAATGAACAAAAAAGTGTTGCAACGAAGAGTGTTGGGATTGCAAGTGCTAATGCTACCCATCTGTTCAGCGGTTCTGATTTTTTGTATTTCTTTGCCATTCTTTCACCTGAACCTATGTTGATTTAACTTTATAAACTCATAGAGCTTATCAAGCAATTCTTCCTGAACTTCGTTATAGAATGCTTCGTCCTCGTCCTCAAAATCAATGCCGTTGTTTTCCATTTTTTCGATCTGGTTTTGTATAGCATCAATGGTTTTGGGAACCTTCTGAGAGGGGAATTTGCTTTGAACACGATTCAGTAAATCAAGCATTTTAGGTGACTTGATTGCTTCAACGGCTTCCGTTACACGCCGGAATTGTATGCCGTCATAATACAAATAACCCGCAAAACCATCGGAGTTGATTTCTATGCAAATATGGTCTACATAGTAAACAGTTTTTTCCCATTTGTTAAGGCGGTTTAAGTGGCGACCACATCCACACTTTCTACTAAGATATGATGAGATTTCGGGTAAAAGAAGCTCTTTAGGGAGTGTAAGTATATTTTTTATATCAGTTGACTCAACTTCTAGCATAATCGGGTCAATATCTTCACTTGTTGTAATAGATTCAGGAACTTTTCCTGCCACCAGATGCTTGTATTTATCCCAGATATGTGTTAATTTGCGTATTTCAAGTGATTCTTCGTAATTATCAACAGTATCTGTGCAAAGCTTGGTCAAATAATAAATACCTGTTTCCTCTTCGTCATTCTCAAAATAATATTGAGCTAATCTTAAAAATAAAGTAACAGTGTCAGCAATAGCATTTTCCCGTTGTTCAAGGTATTCTTCAACAGCAAGAAAATATGCAAAACCCGTGTCACGCTTTGCAGATTTTATAAGCTCTTCACCTTTAAGTATAAAGTAATCGAAAGCAAGCATTATATTCTTATGTGCTTTTGCAGTTTTGTGAAGATTTTTATTCAGAGCTTCAAAATCTCCGGTCAGTAAATAGCATTCTGCAAAACCCTCCAGATACTCAGATAACTTTTGCAATCTTTCAGGTGATACAATTTTAAATTTTGGTCCCATATTATTTCCTCATTTATGTAAATTTATAAATTCAATCAATCTTAACCAATCCTGACGACTGAAATAGTGAAGACCATCTCTCATATGATAACCGATGTCACCCTCAAAGAATTTATCATCAACATGTGGTGGTCTGTCTTCGTATTTGAAACCATTATCGAAAGCATCGCTTGAAGCAACACAGCAGAGCATTTCTGAAAGTGGATCTGCCCATTTATCAAGGGAAGCACTACCTATTAAAACCTTTCTCGGTGCAATTGATGCCACAAGATAATGCTGGTCAAAGGGCATATTATCTTCGTTGTTGCAGTATTTTTTATAGTTCTCGCAGAACCAGAATGGGAAATTACGACAGATATCAGCTACTCTTTCGCCACCCTCCGCAGTTCCTCTTGCAATTGCCGCACCGCTACAACCTGAATCATTTGAATACGAAAAAGTAAATCTTTCATCAGTTGCACCTGCTAAAAGTGCGGTTTTGCCAAGTCTTGAATGACCGCAAACTGTTACACAGTCAAGGTCTAGCTTTTCAGGGAGAGTATATGCGTAATCTAAAACTCGCTGTGTACCCCAAGCCCACATAGCAATTTTACCGCAGTCGGTTGCACCTCTTTTTCCATCAGGGAATAAAATCCCTGCAAGACCATTTGTAAAATCACCGTCGTCACTTGAAATGTCTTCGTAATAAAGAGAAAGAACTGCAAATCCATTGTCAATAAGCTCTTCTGTGGGCATATATCTGTCGGGATTGTCCGGTCTGAAGTTTACGTGAATGAAAAACGGATGCTTTTTATTATCAGTGGGAAGAGTTGCCAAAAACGGGAAAGAAAATTCTTGTCCCTTTATAATACAGGTTACGGTAACCTTGTTACAAACTGCTTTACCGGCACAGAATTTCGGGATAACAGCCTCTTCAACCTCAAAAGTGATTTTTTCAGGTTCGGGAGGCATAAAACCAAAAAGGTCAGTAAATACCAATTTCAGCATTTCTTCTCTTGATTTGAGTCCGGGTACATTTCTTTCTTTAAGCATTTCCTTGAGCATATTCCTCAACTCCTTTATATAACTGAATAATAACACTTATTAAGATTGTTTTCAATAAATAAACCACTATTTGACATAACAGGAATAATATTTTAAAATATTGTTATGGCGGTGATAGTATGAAAAAAGTGGCAGTAATAACAGGAGCCAGCTCAGGTATTGGCAGATGTACTGCAAAAGCTCTTTTAAATAGGGGTTGTATCGTTTATGATTTAAGCAGGAGACATATTCCCTGTGAAAATATAAAACACCTCAAAACCGACGTTACGGACGAAAATAACGTTATGTCTTCAATAAATGAAATAATAAATAATGATGGCAGAATTGATATTGTTGTTAACTGTGCCGGCTTCGGCATTTCAGGTGCGGTTGAATTCACAGATTTAGATAATGCCAAAAGGCAGTTTGATGTTAATTTCTTTGGTATGGTTAATGTTAATAAAGCTGTTTTGCCCTATATGCGTGAAAAGGGTAGTGGCAGAATAGTTAATATCAGCTCTGTTGCTGCAGTTGCTCATATACCGTTTCAGACATTTTATTCCGCATCAAAAGCAGCAACAGAAAGCTACACCTGTTGTTTAGCGAACGAGGTAAAGCCCTTCGGAATTTCAGTTACTGCAATTGAACCCGGTGACATATGTACAGAGTTTACTCAGGCACGAAACAAATCCTTTGATGGTGACGATGTTTACCATGGCAGAATTTCCCGAAGTGTTCAGGGTATGGAAAAGGATGAACAAAAGGGTATGAGTCCTGAGTTTGCAGGAAATTATATAGCGAGGCTTGCTTTAAAAAATAAGGTTAAACCCATTTATGCAATAGGAACAACCTATAAATTTTTAAGCACACTTTGTAAAGTTTTTCCTTGTGGGTTCAGGAATTATGTAATTGGTTTATTGTATGCAAAGTAAAAAAATCTGTAAGGTTTTTCGCCTTACAGATTTTTTTTAAAACAAATTAAGTAGTTGCTTTTTTATATTTTTTTCTTGTCAAAAGCTGAATTGCAAAAACAATTGCAAAAAGACCAAGACCGATAGCATCTGTTACTATACCGGGATAAATCAACAGCAAACCACCGACAACACTTGGAATTCTTTCGTACCATTTCATATTATGGAACAAATAGCCTTGCAAGGATGCTGCAACCGCAAACATACCAATAAGTGAAGTAATGCAAATTAAGATAACCTCGGGTACAGTTGTGTCAATAAAAAGCATAGCGGGGTTAAGTGCAAATACGTATGGAACAATGAATGCACCTATAGCAAGTTTTGTTGATGTGAGAGCTGTTTTCATAGGGTTTGCCTGAGCAATTGCAGCACCTGCATACGCAGCCAAAGCAACGGGAGGAGTAAGGTCTGCAACAATACCGAAATAGAAAACAAAGAAATGAGCTGCTACCATAGGAACGCCCATCTGTACAAGAATCGGAGCACAGGTTGCTGCCATAATGCAGTAGTTTGCAGTGGTGGGAACACCCATACCAAGAACAATACAGCAAAGCATTGTAAGGAAGAGGGCGATAATAATCTGGTTACCTGCTAACGCAATGATACCATTGAAGAGCATAAATGCAAGACCTGTAACACCTATAACACCTGCAATTATGCCTGCAACACCACAAGCAGCCGCAACAGTAATCATACCCTGACCACCTGCAGCAAGTGCTTCAAGAATTCTTTTGGGGGTGATGCGATGCTCTTTGTTAAACAAGCTTACAACTATAGCGGCAACAATAGCAATTGCGGCTGCATAAGCAATAGAACGGGTGCTTGTACCAACAAGGTAAATGAGAAGCATCAAGGGTAAAAGCAAATATGTTTGTTTAAGTAAGGGCTTTATACGAGGTAATTCCTCTTTTGTAAGACCACGAAGACCTTCTTTTTTAGCTTCTAAGTGAACTGTGATGAAAACACCTGCAAAGTATAAAACAGCAGGCAAAATTGCCTTAACAACAATATTGGAGTAGGGCAGACCAACAGTTTCTGCCATAAGGAAGGCAGCCGCACCCATAATAGGAGGCATAATCTGACCACCGGTAGAAGCAGAGGCTTCAGCTGCAGCAGCAAATTCAGGCTTGTAGCCGGTTTTCTTCATAAGAGGGATTGTAACAGCACCGGAACCAACAGTATTAGCAACGGAAGAACCGGAAACCATACCTTCAAGTGCAGATGCAACAACTGCAACCTTAGCAGGACCGCCGGAGAAACGACCAACAAGTGCATTTGCAATTCTAATGAAGAAATCTGCGATACCGGTTCTTTCAAGGAATGCACCAAAGATAATAAACATAACGATATATTTGGAACAAACGTTGATAGGTGTTGAAAGGATACCTTCTTTTGAATAGAACAATACTCGAACATATTCGGTAATACGGGCAACTATACTTGGATTTGTTGAGCCCCAGATAAGTGCATATACTAACAAAGCACCTGCCACGCACAGAATGGGTAAACCAACACTGCGTCGGCAAAGCTCAATCAGACAGATAATACCGACAATACCAACCGCAACCTCAATAGGTGTGATTTTGAAACGTGATACGATTTCGGTTGCATTAAAGCAGAAGTAAGCAAATGCACCGGTACCTGCGATCATAAGAATTATATCATACCAAGGCATATAGTTTGTTTTCTGCACACCTTTTTTTGCAGGGAAAACAAGGTAACCTATGAAGATTATGAAAGCCATAAAGGATGTAAGGCGTACCTCGTCAAGCCAGGTTGCAAATAATGTTACATAAATACAAAAGATTGAAAAAGCTGCGAGAATGCAAGTAACAACCGTTTTGGGAACACCTTCCCAGATACGTGTGTTGGACTCACGATCGAACTTTTTCATAACGTCATCAAGATTCATGGGCTCTTGGGTTTCAGGAGCTGTTTTTTTCTTTAAAAGCGCCATAGGAGCCTCCTTTTTTCAAGTGTAATAAAATAAAGAATCTTGGCTGCAGCTTTTAACTGCAGCCAAGTAAATAAATCAGTTGAGAAAGATTATGCTGTTTCTACAGTAACACCTTTTTCGCTGAAATACCTAGCAGCACCTGCATGGAAAGGAACAGTCATACCGCTTGTAGCGTTTTCAATAGAAAGTTCTGCACCCTTTGCATGAGCTCCTGTAATAGCATCAATATTATCAAAGATAGCTTTTGTGATGTTATAAACGTCATCTTCGCTTGCATCTGCTCTTACGATTAAAGTAGCTTTAACTGTAACTGTTATTACATCTTCTTTCTGACCATCGTAAGTGCCAGCAGGGATTTTGTATGTTGTATAGAAGGGAGTTTCCTTCATAAGCTTTTCAGCAATGTCGCCATCGATAGGAACGAGATATGCTTCTGCAGTTGCACAAAGCTCCTGAATAGCGGGAGTGGGAGCACCTGCAACGATGAATGCTGCGTCGATTTTGCCGTCTTTAAGAGCATCTGCTGAATCAGCAAATGATTGATACTGAGGTACGATGTCACTTTCCTCTAAGCCTGCTGCATTGAGAACATCAATAGCGTTGAAGTAAACGCCTGAACCTGCAGCACCGATAGAAACCTTTTTACCCTTAAGGTCAGCAACAGATTTTATGCTCTTGTCCATTGTGATAAGCTGAACAGCTTCTGCATAAAGACCACCGATAACGCGGAATGTATCAATTTTACCTTCTTCCTGGAATGCACGAGAGCCTTCCCAAGCATAAGACATAACGTCAGACTGAACAGTACCAAGCTGGTAGTTACCTGTATCAACACCGAGGATGTTTGCCTTTGAACCATCAGTAGCAACAACGTTAACTGTGATGCCTGTTGTTGTTTTAATCTGGTTACCAAGGATTCCGCCGTAGCCGTAGTATGTACCTGCTGTACCACCGGTACCCATTGTCATAGCAGTTGCACCGCCGTTGCCTTCGTTAACATCAGCGTCACCATTGCCACCACATGCTGCCAATGAGAATACCATTGCCAATACCATTAAGATCGCGATAATACGTTTCATAAATTTTCCTCCTTTAATGAACATAAACAAATTTTATCAAGTTATTTATGTTAATAATGTCATTATTATACAATACAATAATCAATTTTGCAAGAGAAAAATGAGAGGAGAAGTTTTTGAAGTAAAAAAATAATTATCAAAAGCACCAACCCTAGGGATTGATGCTTTTATCTGGCCCGCCCAAAGGGATTCGTGCTCCGCACGAGTTCGTTTGCTACGCAAACCGTCGCATTTTATGTCCCTCGCGTCTCCGCCGAGGCGAACCGACGCGAGATGGACTATGGGTTCGAATCCCTTTGTGAATTAGAGAAAAAAACAGACACCCTAAAGGGTATCTGATTTTTTTGGCCCAAGTCGGAGGCCAAGCGGTCTTAGGAAGACAACCCAGTCAGGCAACTAC
>JAZNHK010000180.1:0-8134 GCA_045576915.1 Acutalibacteraceae bacterium | reverse complement strand
ATCAACATCTACACCCTTTGAACCAACTGCGTAAGCACCCTCTGTGTTTTCACGGAAGAATGTCCAGTCGATACCTTCTTCGGGGATTTTTACGGGACGGATGTTTGCAAAAAGGTCAAGAGCTTTTCTCATTGCAACGTTTGCACTTTCGATGTTGGGGTAACCGTCACCTTTCTGAGGAGTTGTTGTTGGTCCTTTAAGGATAACGTCACAAGCTTTGAGCTCTTCCATAACATCATCGGGAATAGCTTTTAAAACTTTTGCACGGTTTTCAATTGTAAGACCATCAATATATTTGAAAACTATTTTACCACTTTCAACATCATCTTTAAGAATGAATTTAAGAACTTCTGCAGATTCTTTTGTGATAATCGGACCAATGCCGTCACCACCGCAAACACCGATAACGATTTTATCAAGTGATTTGAAATCTTTGAAATCTTTAGTTGCTTTAATTTTCTGGTTTCTCTCGTCCTGCTCAATTAAGAGCTGTTTGAATTTTGCGAGAGCGTTTTCCATCTGAATTTCGTTCATTATTTGTTTTCCTCCTTGGTATAGTCTAACAAGCCACCTGCACAAGGGATGTCAACCTGTCTTTCGGAAACATCGCAAATGAGCTTGTATTCTTCGTTTTTAGTAATGTTTTTAAGCGTAATTTCTTTACCTGCTTTAAGTTCAGCTTTGATTTCTGGAAGAGCGAGTTCATCACCTACAGAAATCTTGTCATAATCATCAGCATTAACAAAGTTGAGAGGAAGAATACTTGCGTTAACAAGGTTAGCTTTGTGAATTCTAGCAAATGATTTTGTTACAACTGCTTTTACACCAAGGTAAAGAGGTACAAGAGCTGCGTGTTCTCTTGAAGAGCCCTGACCATAGTTATTTCCACCGATGATGATGCCTGAACCTGCTTCTTTGCAGTGTTCAGCAAAGTTTTCGTCACACTGACGGAAGCAGAACTGTGAAAGATAAGGAATATTTGAACGGTAGGGGAGAATCTTTGCACCGGCAGGCATAATGTGGTCTGTTGTGATATTATCTTCAACCTTAAGAACTGCTTTTGCATTGATTGAATCTGCAAGAGGAGAAGTTTTGGGGAAGGGTTTAATGTTAGGTCCGTAATAAACCTCAACTGCAGCTGCTTCTTCTTTTGTTTCTGCAGGCATTTCAATCATATTGTCATTGATAATGAAAGATTTGGGAAGCGTTACAGTTATATCATCAGTCAAAGTAGTGGGATCTGTAAATACGCCTGCGATTGCAGAGGCTGCTGCAGTTTCAGGGCTTACAAGGTAAACTTTGCCATCAGCTGTACCACTTCTGCCTTCAAAGTTTCTGTTAAATGTACGAAGAGAAACACCGGAAGAACAAGGTGACTGACCCATACCAATACAAGGTCCGCAGGCACTTTCAAGAATACGTGCACCTGCATCAATCATATCAGCAAGAGCACCATTGAGTGCAAGCATATTAAGAACCTGCTTTGAACCGGGTGCAATACCAAGAGATACAGAAGGATGCACCTTTTTACCCTTAAGTATTTTTGCAACCTTCATCATATCGAGAAGAGATGAGTTTGTACAAGAACCGATGAGAACCTGATCAACCTTGATTGTGCCGATTTCTTCAACTGATTTAACATTGTCAGGCATATGAGGCATTGCAGCAAGAGGTTTAAGTGAACAAAGGTCAATATCAATAACTCTTGAATATTCAGCATCGGAATCGGGGAGAAGCTCCACCCAATCCTGTTCTCTGCTCTGTGCCTTCATAAATTCGTAAGTGATTTCGTCTGAAGGGAATATCGAGGTTGTTGCACCTAATTCTGCACCCATATTTGTGATTGTTGCTCTTTCAGGAACTGAAAGTGTTTTTACACCTTCACCACCATATTCAACAACCTTACCAACACCGCCTTTAACGCTGAGAATTCTTAAAACTTCAAGAATAATATCCTTAGCAGCAACGTAAGGGGAGAGTTTGCCTGTAAGGTTAACCTTGATAACTTCAGGAACAGTTATGTAGTACGCACCACCGCCCATAGCAACCGCAACGTCAAGACCACCCGCTCCCATTGCAAGCATACCGAGACCGCCGCCTGTGGGAGTGTGGCTATCTGAACCGATAAGAGTTTTACCGGGGATACCAAATCTTTCAAGATGAACCTGGTGGCAGATACCGTTACCGGGACGTGAGAAACGAACACCACGTTTTTTGCATACACTCTGAATAAATTTGTGGTCATCTGCATTTTCAAAACCTGTCTGCAAAGTATTGTGGTCAATATATGCAACAGAAAGCTCTGTTTTTACTCTGTCGATGTCCATAGCTTCGAGCTCAAGGTATGCCATTGTACCTGTAGCATCTTGAGTGAGCGTCTGGTCGATTCTGATTCCAACTTCGTTGCCGGGAGCATATTCGCCGTCAACAAGGTGGTTTTTAATGATTTTTTCACATAAAGTGAGACCCATAATCTAAACCTCCGAAAACTTGTTTAAATTTTTAACAAACTTATTCTATTATCTTTTAAAGTTTTTGTCAATAAATTAACATAATAATATTTAATGTATAATATAAATATATTGCGACAAATATTGCACTTTTTTGTTGATTGTGCTATTATGTATTAGTTAAGATGGGTTTAAGTGTGTATTTATACTGTTTCTGGTTATACTTTATTTGGTGATAATATTGTATAATGAGCTTTATAAATACTTTAGTTTTTCTCAATTTGATACAGAAGATACAGAAAATGCTGAGCCTGTTGCCGAAGCAACAAATGAATGCACTGACGAATGTGATGGTAGTGTTACGGTGTGTCATAACGGAAAATATATCCATTGCCTTACAATAATCGGTCAGATTGAGGGTCATTATAACTTACCCCAGAATACAAAAGCAACAAAATACGAACACATCATTCCGCGACTGGTAGCTGTTGAAGAAAATCCGGATATTTCAGGTTTACTGATTATACTCAACACGGTAGGTGGCGATATTGAAGCCGGTCTTGCTATAGCAGAGCTTGTTGCAAGTATGAATAAGCCCACAGTTTCTTTGGTTCTTGGCGGGAGCCATTCAATCGGAATACCTTTAGCAGTCAGTACAAACCACTCTTTTATTGTTCCGACTGCTTCGATGATGGTTCATCCCGTCAGAATGAACGGACTAATTATTGGTGTCGAACAATCGCTTTTGTATCTTAAGAAAATGGAAGAGCGTGTAATTGAATTTGTTACGCGAAATTCAGAAATTACCGAAAAAAGATTCAAAGAGTTAATGTTGAATAACGAACAGCTTGTTACAGATTTTGGTACAGTTTTAAGCGGAAATGAAGCGGTTTCCGAAAAGCTTATTGATGAAATTGGTGGCCTTTCTGAGGCTCTTGAGTATTTAAACAAGCTGTCCAATTGACGGAGGTACTATGGAAATTTTAAAAGCATTACTACTCGGTATAGTTCAGGGAATAACAGAGTTTTTGCCCATATCCAGTAGTGGTCATTTATCTTTATTCAGGCATTTATTTAATATAGAAACTGAATCTGCAGGATTATTTTCTGCAATGTTACATATTGGCACATTAGTGGCGATTCTTCTTATGTTTTATAAACCTATTTATGAGCTTTTTGAAGAATTTGTTTTGTGTTTTAAGGATTTATTCAGCGGTAAATTTACCTTCAATTTAAAAAAAATGTCGCCCACAAGAAGAATGTTATTTATGTTTGTGATATCTTGTGTACCGCTTCTTCTTTTACTTATTCCGACAGGTAACGGAAATACGCTTATGGATTCAGTAGAAGTTTTTTCTTCGGATGACAGTGTTCTTGCTGAAGGTATTTGTTTTATGTTTACTGGCTTTTTACTTATTCTCGGAACAACTCTTAATGCTAATTTTAAGAAAAAGAAAAACATAACACCTGTTTCCGCTTTATTTATTGGTATCGCACAGTTTTTTGCAGCTTGTTTTCCTGGGATATCTCGCTCCGGTTCAACTATTTCTGCAGGTCTTAGCTGTGGCGTTTCCAAAAAGAGTGCTATAAGATATTCATTTATTCTTTCTGTTCCCGCAGTTCTTGCAAGTGGGCTCGTGGAATTTAAAGATGCAATGGAAACTGATGTAATTGTTCCTGTTTTTCCGCTAATAATAGGTGTTATTACATCTGCGGTTGTTGGCGTTTTCGCTATTAAGCTTTTACAGATTTTAATGAAAAAAGATTTATTCAGATATTTTGGTTTCTACTGCCTTGCACTAGGGTTTATAACAACCGTTTTAAGTGCAATAGAAAAATTTTAAGGAGGGATTTTTGTGGCACAAACAAAAAAATCTACCGGTAGCAACAGCAAGAAAAAGTCCACGCCTAAAAATAAAAAGGCACCACCTAAATCTGCTGCTAAAAATTCACTTTTCAGTGCACAACATAAACAGGTTGCTTCATTTATAGGATGTTTCTTTGCACTTTTTATGGGTGCTGTAGTATTTATTGATGCAGGCAGCCTTTGGGGTATGCTTCGTAATTTCTTTTTTGGTGTATTTGGCTTAACTGCATTTGTTTTTCCTTTCTTTATTTTCTTTGTTTCTTTTGTTTCAGCTATCGGCAAAGATACAAAAAAATATAAGTATAAAGTGATTGAAAGCTTTGTTATCTTTGTTCTGTTGGTTTCATTCTTACATATTGTAAACTGTGAACCTGAATTGGATTTCGGTGAACAAATTAGTAAAGCGTATAATATTTTTAAGGAATACGATGGTAAGGGTATGCACTACGGATATGGTGCATTTGGTGCGATTTTTGGTAGCTTACCGCTTCTTATGACAGCAGGAAACAAGATTGCATCAGGGGTTATTGTTGTCCTTTTGCTTGTAGCTCTTTTGATGATATTTACAGGAACATCAATTTTAAAGCTTTTTGCATCATTGAAAAAACCCGCTGAGGTTGCTGCTGATTATGCAGGTGATAAAATTGAAAAATTCAAAGAATCTTACGAAACAGTAAGCGAAGATATAAACGCAAGACGTGCTCGTAACGCTGCAAAAAGCCGAAAAGAAAGTAAGCATCAGATTGAACTTGATGTACCTATAGACGGTGAAGAACGTCCGGAAATAATAACATCAGGGGACTGTGACCCTCAAACAGAGGAACTTGCTCATGAATTGCTTACACTTTTGAATAAAGGAACTGTTCCGGATATTGATTTACCCACAGTCGATGAGTTGATGGGGAGAACTGCATCTTCAGATAGCGTAACGGACGAGGTTTTTGATGAGCAAACAGAAATCGACTCTGTTCCTGAGGTTATTGAAGAAGTTTCTGAAGAAGATATTCCTGACACTGTCGATAATACTAATACTTATGCTGATGAAACTGAGGTAACAGACGAGGTTGAAGAAGTTAATGCAGAGGATTTTGAAGATGTTGCTGATGCTATAACTGAGACCACTGTGCCTGAGGTAGTTTATGAATTGCCCCCGCTTGATTGTCTTGAAAAGCCGACTGTCAAAAATGGTGCCGGCAGCGGTGAAGAGATGCGTCAAAGAGGGGAGACAATCGTAAAAACTCTCAAAAGCTTCGGTGTTGGTACGCGAATTGTTGAGATTTGCCAGAGCCCATCAGTTACACGCTATGAGCTTCAGCCTGATCCCGGTGTGAAAATCAGTAAAATTACTGCTTTGGCAGATGATATTGCAATGAACCTTGCTGCATCAGGCGTCAGAATTGAAGCACCGATACCTAATAAAAATGCCGTGGGTATTGAGGTTCCTAATGCAGAAAAAGCGATGGTTACACTCCGAGAAATTCTTGAATCACCATCATTCAAAGATTCTTCATCCAAGCTTAATGTTGCATTGGGTAGAGATATACAAGGTGAAGCAACCTGTGCTGACCTTTCAAGAATGCCTCACTTACTTGTTGCGGGTACAACCGGTTCAGGTAAATCTGTTTGCCTTAACACAATCATTATGAGTTTGCTTTACAATGCAAAACCTGATGAAGTAAAGCTTATTATGATTGACCCTAAAAAGGTTGAATTTACAGTTTATCGTTCGATTCCACACCTTCTTATTCCCGTTGTTTCTGACCCAAGAAAAGCTGCAGGTGCTCTTTCCTGGGCGGTTGCAGAAATGGACAAGCGTTATGCTTTATTTGCGGATAACGGAGTGAGAAATCTTCAGGGTTATAATAAATACGCCCTTTCACAAGGCTTACCCAAAATGCCTCAAATTGTTATTATCATTGACGAGTTATCTGATTTGATGATGGCTGCATCAAACGAAGTTGAAGATTCAATCTGCCGTATTGCACAGAAAGCACGTGCTGCAGGTATGCATCTTATTGTTGCAACCCAAAGACCTTCAGTCGACGTTATTACTGGCCTTATTAAAGCGAATATCCCCAGCCGTATTGCTTTTGCAGTTAAGTCACAAATTGACTCTAGAACAATTATTGACGTTCAAGGTGCAGAAAAGCTTCTCGGCTATGGTGATATGCTTTATTGTCCTGTTGGGCTTTCAAAGCCGGTTCGTGTTCAGGGATGCTTCGTTTCTGATGAAGAAATTGAAAGAGTTATAGATTTCGTTAAAGCACAGGGCGAAGTGAAATATGATGATTCTGTCATTAAAGAAATTGAGCTTAAAGCCGCTCAGGACCCCAAAAAGAAAACCAGTGGTACAGTTGATACTGACAGTGCCGGTACAGGTGGTGACTATGAGGACGAAATGTTCCCCAAGGCTGTTGAGGTTGTTCTTGAAGCAGGAATGGCATCTACAACACTTCTTCAACGTAAGCTTAAGCTTGGTTATGCAAGAGCTGCACGAATTGTTGATGAGCTTTCTGAAAAAGGGATTATCGGACCGTTTGAAGGTAGTAAGCCAAGAAAGGTGCTTATTACCCGTGAAGATTGGTTCCACATGCAGAATAATCGTACTGACGATGAACCAAAACAACTCACAGTTGATGATATCAAACCTGTGACTTCTGTCCAGGAGGCACAATCAACTTCACAAAATGGTGCCGAGCCTAATTATTTCGGTTCAGTTGTTAATAATACAAATTATAATGTTGAGGAAGAATAATGGACATTTTTGTTGAATATTTTGATGGTGATTACGCTGTTTGTCGTTTGCCTGATAAGGTGGGTAATTTAATCCGTATACCTCTTAAAGAATTACCACTGGGCACAGCCCCTTTAAAGGTAATTTCAATGAGAGATAACGGTAGTTTTGTATTGAATGAGTATGCAAGAGAGCTTCGTATGAAGCGAATTACACGATATTTGAGATATAAAAATTACGCTTTAATTTCTAAATAATGTCATTTCGATTGTTTTTACAATAAATTTGATATTTTTAGGAAATAATTGATAAAAAACTATTGCTTTTTTTGTAAAAGAGTGATATACTTTACCGGTCAAAAAACTCACGCGGGGTAGATTGTGCGTGCCATGTGCACCAATTGGTGTGGTGTGTGCGAGTCGAAACCTTGCGGCGGTTTAACAAAAAGGAGGACAAAAATATGTCAGTCGTTTCAATGAAACAATTACTTGAAGCAGGTGTTCACTTCGGACACCAAACAAGAAGATGGAACCCCAAAATGGCTCAGTACATTTTTACTGAAAGAAATGGTATTTATATCATCGACCTTCAGAAGACTGTAAAGAAGCTTGAAGAGGCTTACACCTTCATCAACCAGATCGCTCAGGAGGGTGGCGAAGTTCTTTTCGTAGGTACAAAGAAACAGGCTCAGGATTCCATTAAGGAAGAAGCAGAACGTTGCGGTATGTCATTCGTTAACGCTCGTTGGCTTGGTGGTATGCTTACAAACTTCAACACAATCCAGAGAAGAATCAAAAGACTTGCACAGCTTAACGCTATGGAAGCAGATGGTACTTTCGAACTTCTTCCCAAAAAAGAAGTTATTAAGCTTAACCTTGAAAGAGAAAAGCTTGAAAAATTTATGGGTGGCATTACAGAAATGAAGAACATGCACGCAGCAATGTCCATTGTTGACCCCAGAAAAGAAAGAATTGCAGTTCTCGAAGCAAAAAAACTCGGCATTCCGATCGTTGCTATCGTTGATACAAACTGTGATCCCGATGAAATCGACTATGTAATTCCTGGTAACGATGATGCTATCCG
>JAZNHK010000179.1:0-3242 GCA_045576915.1 Acutalibacteraceae bacterium | reverse complement strand
TGCTCAACATCTGTAAGCTGGGTATAGCAGAAGCCTATCATCTTGGGGGAATCAATTAATGCAGTTGTAAGACCATCATAACGGGCATAGAACTCGTCAAGACTTGTTGCGGCGTTGCCATAGCCCCAGGCTTCTTCTCTGTCATTTTCTTCGAATTCCTTAAGCTCAACCCTTATTCCGCCGTATTCACTCATAAATACGGGTTCACCTTTCCAGGTCTGACGATTTTTGTGGTTGTCAAAAAGAACATTTTTGCTTGCAAGCTCGTCGTAATGAGTTTTGAAAAGTTCGCAATTCTGTTCATAATCGTGAACATCAAAAATATCTGTTTCAACGTGGAAGTTACCACTTGTATCAATGCAGGGACGGGTTTTATCAAGGTTTTTAACGGTTCTGTAAACGATTCTGATAACATCATCATCCTGCTGTCTTCCGTTAACATCCCAGGTTTCGTTATAGGGACACCAGCCGATAAGAGCGGGGTGGTTGAAATCTCTTTCAATTTCTTCTTCAATTTCAAGGAGGAAATAACGGAGTGATTCAAAGTTTGTATGGTCTGCACCCCAGTTGCCGTGTTCACCCCAGACAATGTAGCCTAATTCATCACAGTAGTGGAGGAAGAGGGGCTCAAAAATCTTCTGATGAAGTCTTGCACCGTTAAAGCCAACTTCCATTGAAAGAAGAATATCATTTTTTAGTGCTTCTGCAGAGGGTGCGGTGTAAATTCCGTCGGGGTAGAAGCCCTGGTCAAGAACAAGTCTCTGGAAAACGGGCTTGCCGTTTATGTTAATAGCTTTGTCTGTAAGCTTAACTTCGCGAAGACCGAAATAGCTAGAAACCTCGTCACCGCCAAAAGAAAGGTTAAGACTGTAAAGACCGCCTTTACCTACTTCCCAAAGATGTTTTTCTGAAAGGTTCAATGTAAGAGTTGCAGTCTGACCGAGTGCATCTGTTTCTGCAAAACCAACTTCTTTACCGTCCCAGAAAGCCTTTGCAGAAAATGTTCCGTTACCAACAAGCTCAGCGTGAATGGTAAGGGTGCCGTCTGTAATGTTGGGATAGTATTTTACTGATTTAATATAATTTTCGGGGCAGAACTCCATATAAACTGTCTGCCAGATACCCGTTGTTCTTGTGTAGTCACAGTCGTGGGAATAAACAAGTTCGCTCTGCTTACCGCGTGCCTGAAGAGGTGAGCGAGTGTCATCCTGGGCACAAACAGTGATTACGTTTTCGCCAGCTTTCAAAAATTTTGTTGCATCAATTCTGAAAGAGGTGTAACCGCCGAAATGCTCTCCTGCAAATTCGCCGTTTACATAAACACTTGCGTGGAAATCAACTGCACCGAAAACGATAAATGCTTTTCCGTTTAACTGCTCTTCGGAAATTTCAACAGTTCTTTTGTACCAGACTGCAGCCATAAAATCCTTATAGCCTATTCCTGAAAGCTCACTTTCAGGGCAGAAGGGTACTGTGATTTTCTTTGAAAACTGGGAATCAACATCAAAAAGTCTTCTTTCTTTTCCACTGTCGCCGAAGTCAAATTCAAAATCCCATTGACCATTGAGGTTTATATAATCATTTCTTTTAAAATTCGGATTTGGATGTTCGTTTCTGGGTATCATAAAAATTCTCCTTATTTCTTCAAATATATCAGAAGTACCGCAATATCGGCAGGTGAAACACCACTTATTCGAGAAGCCTGACCAATAGTTTCGGGTTTGATTTTCTTTAATTTTTCTCTTGCCTCAAGTCGAAGATTCTGAACATCATCATAATCAATGTTTTCAGGAATCTTTTTGACCTCAAGTCTTTTTTGCTCCTCAACCTGAGCCAATTGACGTTTAATGTAACCTGCATATTTCAGGTTGATTTCAACCTGCTCAAAAACCTCACGAGGAAGGTCAGGTCGCTTTTTATCAAAGGGTGTAAGCAGTTTATATGAAAGCTGGGGTCTTTTAATAAGTTCGGAAAGTCTGCAACCTGTTACTGTAGGTGCAGTTCCTGCCTCTTCGAGAACCTTTGAAAGCTCTTCGGATGGCGGGATTGTTATTTTGGAAACTCTTTCTGTTTCCTCTTCAATAAGCCTCTTCTTTTCTTGAAGCTTATCGTATCTTTCCTGACTTATAAGACCGATTTCATAACCCATTTCCGTAAGTCGCAAGTCTGCATTATCCTCGCGGAGAATAAGTCTGTATTCGCTTCGTGAAGTCATCATTCTGTATGGGTCACGGCAACCTTTTGTAACAAGGTCATCTATAAGCGTGCCGATATATGATGTGCTTCTATCGAGGGTAAAGGGTTCTTTTCCTTGAACCTTGCGAGCAGCATTGATACCTGCCACAAGACCTTGTGCAGCAGCTTCCTCATAACCCGATGAACCGTTGAACTGACCTGCACCGTAAAGGCCGGGCAGATTTGTGAATTCAAGAGTGGATTTAAGTGAAAGAGGGTCAACGCAATCATATTCAATAGCGTAAGCTGTACGCATAACCTTTACGTTTTCAAGACCCTTTATGCTTTTAAGAATCTTTAACTGAACATCTTCGGGAAGAGAGGATGAAAGACCTTGAAGATAAAGTTCTTCTGTACGTAAACCGCAAGGCTCAATAAACACCTGATGTCTGCCTTTTTCAGCAAAGCGGACGATTTTATCTTCAATGCTGGGGCAGTATCTTGGGCCAACACCTTCAATTTTATTGGAATAAAGGGGGGAGCGGTGAAGGTTATCAAGAATTACCTGCTTGGTATCGGCATTTGTGTATGTAATATGACAAATAGCCTTATTTTCTAAAACACCCTCAGGAGTTTCAAAGGAGAATGGTGTGATTTCCTCATCACCAACTTGTTCTTCAAGACCTTCAAAATTAACGCTGTTTCTGTTAACTCTCGGTGGAGTACCTGTTTTGAAACGTCTTAAAGGTAAATCTAATTTCAAAAGAGATTCTGAAAGCTCATTTGAAGGGAACATTCCGTCAGGACCGCTTTCGTATGAAACATCGCCAACATAAACCATACCTTTAAGGAATGTACCTGTTGCGATAATAACGCATTTTGCGGTGTATTCTGCTTCAAGCTTTGTAGAGAAAACCCAAAGACCATCTTCATTTTTTGAAAGGGATATAATTTCAGCTTGTTTTAAATCAAGATTTTCTTGATTTTCAAGGCAACGCTTCATATAGTCCGTATAATCACGGCGGTCAATCTGTGCTCTTAAAGAATGTACCGCGGGACCTTTTCCT
>JAZNHK010000178.1:0-8493 GCA_045576915.1 Acutalibacteraceae bacterium | reverse complement strand
TGATTCCTCCAAATCAAAATTACATATTTATACATTTGAATTATAACATATTTGTCAAGTAATTTATATTAACATATTAACCAAACATAAAGCAAAAAAACTGTTAAACTTAATGATTGTGTGCATAAATCTGCATTATCTATGATTTATTCTTCAGTGATTGGCATAGAAGCCACTGCATTCAATGTCAAATCCGCTCTCTTTCCTGCTACATATTCATAGTAACCTTGTGCAGCTATCATAGCTGCATTATCTCCACAGAATTTTAGTTCAGGTTTATAAAGTCTGATACCTTTTTTTGCACAATTCTCTTCCATAACACGTCGAAGACGTGAATTGGCTGAAACGCCACCTGCAAGAACAATCTTATCTGCACCAAAATCTTTCACTGCTTCCATTGTGTGCGAAACAAGCAAATCTGTAACAGCTTTAATAAATGATGCACCTAAATCCTCTGCTCTAACCTCTTCCCCCTTTTGTGAAGCGTTATGAACAAGATTAACTGCAAAGGTTTTAAGACCCGAAAAACTAAAATCATATTTTGAATCTGCTATCTTTGGTACAGGAAACTTATATTTATTTTCATCACCATTAACTGATATTTTATCAAGATTCACGCCACCGGGATACGGAAGACCTACTGTACGCGCAGCTTTATCCATAGCCTCACCTGCCGCATCATCACGGGTTCTGCCGATAATCTCGAATTCTGTGTAACTTTTCACATTCACGATATGGCTATGACCACCTGAAACAACTAAAGAAATAAATGGCGGTTTCACATCTTCATCAGATATGTAGTTAGCAGCAATATGACCTCTCAGATGATGAACAGGAACCAAAGGTATTCCTGTTGAATAAGAAAGACCTTTTGCATAGTTTACACCAACCAATAAAGCACCAATTAGACCGGGTGCATAAGTTACGGCAATTGCATCAATATCAGAAAGAGAACAGTCCGCATCGGTCAAAGCTTTTTCCACTACCTTACATATAGCTTCAGTATGGCGTCTTGAAGCAATTTCCGGCACAACACCACCGTATATTTTATGTTCCTCAACCTGAGAAGCAACAACATTTGAAAGCACTTTACGACCATCTTCAACTACAGCTGCAGCCGTTTCGTCACACGAACTTTCAATTCCCAGAATTTTCATAAATTATCTCCAAATCATTTAATATAATATGTCATCAAAATAGCATTTTCCTTGGGCTTCTCATAAAAATCTTTTCGTTTTCCAACCTTTTCAAAGCCCATTTTATCATAAAGTGAAATTGCTGAAAAATTGCTTTCCCGCACTTCAAGGGTAACGAATTCTGCATTTTCGTTTTTCATTTCGTACAAAAGTCCTCTAATAAGCTTTTGTGCCACACCCAGTCTTCTAAATCGAGGAAAAACCGCAACATTCGTTATATAGACCTCACCCAAAACATTATGAGCACCAATATAACCTGCAACTTCATTTCCGCTAAAAGCTACAAAAAAACGTGCAAAACTATTATCCAATTCACTTTTCAAGCCATCTTCACTCCAAGGAGAAGAAAAACAAAGTTTTTCAAGCTCTGCCAGATACACTATATCTGAATCACACATTCTTTTTATTATAAAATCAATCATTTTGTATCATACCATGTTTTGCCATATTGAACATCAACAGTAAAGGGTACTATCATTTCACAAGCAGTTTCCATTGTTTCTTTCAAAAGAGTTGCAACTTTTTCGGCATCCTTTTCAGGTGCTTCAATAATCAATTCATCGTGTACTTGCATAATAAGTCTGGAAGCAGGAAACTCTTTTTTCAAGCGTTCGTAAACCCTTATCATTGCAATTTTAATTATATCAGCCGCTGTACCCTGAATAGGCATATTCATAGCAACTCTTTCACCGAAACCTCGACGAATAGCATTTTTCTCCTGTAACTCAGGAAGGTATCTTCTTCTGCCAAAATAGGTTTCTGCATATCCTTTTTCCTTAGCTGTTTTTTTTGCATTCTCCATAAATTCAGCAACACCTGAATAATTTGCAAGATATCCTTTGATGTATCTGTCCGCCTCCGCAATTGAAACACCGATATCATTAGAAAGTGAAAATGCACCTATACCGTAAACTATACCAAAATTAACCGCTTTAGCCTTTCTTCTGTCGTTAGGTGTAACCTTATCAAGAGATATACCCATAACCTGAGAAGCAGTAATCGAGTGAATATCTGCACCACTCAAAAAGGCGTTTACCATATTTTCATCTTTAGCGAGAGCTGCAAGAACACGCAATTCAATCTGTGAATAGTCAGCATCAACAAGCACATAGCCATCCTCGGCTACAAAAAACTTTCTCAATTCTCTACCTTGTTCAGTTCTCACGGGGATATTCTGAAGATTAGGTTCTGCAGAAGAAATTCTGCCGGTTCTTGTTTCTGTTTGATTAAGTGTAGAGTGAATTCTTCCGTCATTATCAATAACCTTAAGAAGGCCTTCGCAATATGTTGATTTAAGCTTAGTAAGTCCTCTGAATTCAAGGATTTCGTTAATTATAGGGTGCTTATCTCTTAAAGACTCCAGAACCTCCGCATTGGTCGAATAACCGCTTTTTGTTTTCTTACCATGAGGAAGAGCCAGTTTATCTTCATCAAAAAGAACTTCGCTCAATTGTTTAGGCGAATTAACGTTAAATTCGCACCCTGCCATATTATAAATATTTTTCAACTTTTCTTCCAATTTTGAAGAAATAGAATCATTATAGTTTTCTATACCCTCTCTATCAACAAGAAAACCTACTTTTTCCATTGATGCAAGCACTTTTGCAAGAGGAAGTTCAATTTCGTTTAAAAGCTTCTCCTGGTTATTCTCTTTAACCTCGGCATAAAGTTTAACACTTAAAGATTCAATGTATGCTGCACTATCAACAAAGTCCTTTTGGTTAGCATAAAAATCTGCTAAATCTTCTGCCTTTATTTTTACAGGAGCAATAGAATAGGTTCCGGCAAGCATTTTTACAGAATAATCTGATGAATTAGGATTAAGAAGGTAAGCTGCAAGTGATGTATCAAGTTTAACATTTTTTAACTCAATACCACTCAACTCACAAAATCCATAAAGTTGTTTTGAGTCATCAGTATATTTTTCTATGGTTTCATCAGATAAAAATGCCGATACAAAGGACATAAACAGAAAATTACTGTTTTCAACTAAGGCTACACCCTCTGGAGTTTTAAATAAAATATATTCAATACCGCCATTATTATATTTAATTGTAAAATATGCCTTTTGAGAATCGATTAAAGTCTTCAGAAATGCATCTGTATCTGTTATTTCATAAAAAAGAACCTCTTTGGCATCAGTCTTTTCTTCAATTTCGTCTTGCGAAAGATTCAGCCTGCCCAACAATTTACTCATTTCCAAGGACATAAGAAGATTAGTCGCTTTCACTGCATCAGGTTTCTTAATAGAATAATCCGCTAAATTAGTGCTGACAGGTGCTTCGAGACAAATTCTTCCTAAATCCTTACTTAAAAAAGCATTTTCTTTTGATGCTTCAAGCTTTGTGCGAATACCTGCTTTAACATCAATAGTATCAAGATTTTCATAAATATATTCAATCGAACCAAATCTTCCGATAAGGTCCTGTGCACCTTTTTCGCCTATACCTGATACACCTGGAATATTATCGGATGTATCACCCTGAATAGCTTTAATATCAATAAGCTGCAAAGGCTCTACACCATAAACCTCTTTAATTTTATTAACATCATACAAAACAGTTTCAGACTTGCCCATTCTGGTAGTTGCAAGAACAACATTAACATTCTTTTTTACAAGTTGGAGGCTATCCCTGTCACCGGTTGCAATATAACAAAAATCATTCTCGCCACAAGTCGCTGAAAGTGTCCCGAGTATATCATCCGCCTCATAGCCAGGCATTTCAACAACTGTGTAACCAAGATATCCCAAAAGCTCTTTAAGAGTCGGAAACTGTTCAATAAGCTCTGCAGGAGCGGGTTTTCTTGTCCCTTTATATGCATCGTACATTTTATGGCGGAAAGTTGGTGCCTTAACATCAAAGGCAACCGCAACACTGTCAGGTTTATATTCATCAAGTAAATGAAGAAAAATATTCATAAACCCAAAAATACCATTGGTAAATCTGCCATCTTTTGTACTCAAAAGACGCACACCATAAAACGCACGATTTAATATTGAATTTCCATCAATAACAAGAAGTTTCATTTAAATACCTCATAAGTTCATTCACACATTAAGTGTTTCAAGTGTAACAAATTGATAGCCGTTTGAAGAAAGATAATTTTCTTCATCTAAAGCACGAAGGCAACCTAATGCTGCTACATTTGTAGCATTACCGGGAATTTTCACCTTTATTCCCGTTGACTCCTCTATATATTTACCTAAGCCATAGAGCTTTGCCATTCCACCACAAAGGAAAATACCATCATCAGTTATATCTCTTACAAGCTCCGGTGGTGTAACCTCAAGAACATCCGTAATAGCTTTACAAATTTCATCAACACAATCTCTGATTGCGAAATTGATTTCTTGTGCAGTAACTTCAAAGAACAAAGGCATACCATCAGCCATATCCTTGCCTTTTGCAACTGCGGCAATGGTTTCTTCCCTCATTTTTGCACCGCCAATGAGTGTTTTAAGCTCTTCGGCAGTAAGTCTGCCTACATTAACACCGCGATTATTTTTCAGATAGGTTTTAATTATTCTATCCATATCATCGCCACCTACAGGGGCACTTTTAGCAACAGCAATGCTGCCCATAGTAATAACGCCAACACCTGTTGTACCGGCACCAACATTAACAATCATTGTTCCGTAGGGCTTGTCTGTCATAACGCCTATTCCCAATGCGGCTGCAAGAGGTTCTTCTATAAGAGTTGCTCTACCTGCACCGGCCCGCAAAACGCAACCTAAAATATTACGTTTTTCAAGATTTGTAATCCCTGCAGGCATTGTAGCAACAACCGTTGGCTTAAAAATTTTATTTTTACATATTTTATCTAGAAAATGCCTGAGCAACTTCTCGCTGCTTTCAAGCTCGGAAATACCACCACTTAAAAGTGGTCTTACAAGTTTAATCGCGTCAGGACAGCGACCCGTCATTTCTGCAGCCTTTTTTCCTGCATCTAAGACCTCGCCTGTTTCTCTTTCAAGTGCTAAAACCGCCGGTTCTGAAAGCACTACGCCCTTTCCCTCTACCGCTGCAACAACGCTGCCAGTTCCGATATCAAGACCTATTTTTAGTCCGACCATTTCCGCACCACACTTTCACATAAAAATACACAGTAATTATACACCTATAACAAGTTTTTGTAAATAAGTTTACAAATCTTTTTATATATACTATAATAGTGTTATAGACCTATAAATAGTACAAGAGGTGTTATTATGGCTGGCGTTCAGAAATCAAAATTAAAGCTCCTTTACCTTGCTGATATATTAAAACAAAAAACTGATGAAGACCACTATATGGCGGCAACAGAAATTTGTGACGAGCTTGCAAAACTTGAAATCCCCGCAGAAAGAAAATCAATATACAAAGACATTGATATTTTAAAGGAATACGGATACGATATTATTCACACCGGCTCAAAAAACAGAGGTGGCTATTTCCTTGGTGCAAGAGAGTTTGAATTAGCAGAAATCCGCCTTCTTTCAGATGCGGTACAAGCAGCAAACTTTATATCCCAAAAGAAAACAAATCAATTGGTTAAAAAAATTGAAAGCTTCGCAAGTGAAAATCAAGCAAAAATATTACATTCTCAGGTTTATGTTGATAACAGACCCAAATGTAACAATGAAGAAATCTACTATACAATAAGCATACTCGATGAAGCAATCAATGATGGTGTCAAAGTAAGTTTTACATATACCAGAAGAAAAATCACAGATGAATTCAAGACTGCGAAGGAAGATAAAATTTTCACTGTAAGTCCTTACGCTCTCATTTGGTCCGATGACCACTATTACCTTGTTTGCAACAACGAAAAATATAATAATCTTATGCATCTGAGAATAGATAAAATAAAGAAACTGCAAAAAACAACACAAACATCAAGGCATTTTTCCGAGGTTTCCGACTACAGAAATAATTTTGACTCTGCCGATTATGCCACAAAGCTCTTCAATATGTACAGTGGCGAACCTAAGCCAATTGAGCTTATTTGCAGAAACGATATTCTTGAAGTTATTCTTGACCGTTTTGGCGAAAATGTAAAAATACAAAAATATGACGATAACCATTTCTTGTTGAAAACCAATGCGGTTGTTAGTGATGGTCTTACAAAATGGGTTGTTCAGTTTGGTGAAAAAATCAAAGTAAAAGCACCTAACGATTTAATTTACGAGGTTAAGAAAAAGGCAGAAGAAATTTTAGAATGTTACAGATAAAAAATAATCAGTCGCATCGATGCGACTTATTATTTTTATGACAATTTTTTATACTTATTCAAATCGTAATCAAACATATAACAGCCATCACCATTGAAGGAAACTGTATGATTGATTGCTTCACCATTCTTTTCATAAAGCCTTACAACATAAACAGTTTTTCCGTCATCCGCTGTGGTTGTTGTTCCGGCAGTAACCAGAATGTATTCTGTTATTTCTTTTTCCAATCCTAACTGCTCTTTGGTATACACATCAAATTTCTGGTGCAAAGCTTCATTATTTTCTTTATCATAAACAAATGTCTGTTCTGTTGTTGAGGATGAATCTGTTGACCCCTGACCTACGTTAAACTCCTCTACACCATCTAGGGTCAAAAGATAATACTTTTGATTTTTAGTATTATAAACAAAGCACTGTTGACCTAAAATCACAAATGTACCTTCAGGCTTTTCAGCCTTTTCTTCATACGCCTCTACAAGACATGCATCCTCGTCAAGAAAACGGGTTGGACTCAAAACAAGCTTGTAATCATATATATCATTTTTTAAGCCAAGGCTTTCTTTTGGATAAACCTCCAAAACTGACCTTGCAACATCCTCGTTTAATGAAATTGAACCGGAATTACCTGTGATTTCAACAAAAGTTTCTGCGGTTTCAAAGACCTTGCCTTCATCCATTGTTTCATCACCGCAAGCAGCAAAGGCTACAACAAAAGTCAATATCAAAAGAACTAATATAATTTTTTTCATTTTACATTCTCCGAAAAATTTTATATAGAGTAAATGTGTTCGAATACCCTCACTCTAAACACTATACATTTTTCGGGGTCATTTGTCAACTCTTCTATATTACGACAGTATTATCTTTTCAAAATAACTGCTTCTCTTTTATATTTTTCACGGGTTGCAATACCGCCACGTATATGCCGTTCTTCCTTATTCACATCAAGAACTTTTCTGACTTCACCATATAACGCAGGGTCAATTCTTTTTAATTTTGTTGTTATATCGCTATGAACTGTTGATTTTGAAACACCGAATTTTTTAGCTGCTGCTCTTACAGTGGCTTTACTTTGAGTTATGTATCTGCCAAGCTCAACTGCTCGTTCTTCATAATCGTTAAACATAAAAATCCTCCCATATATTTCTATACAAAATATATGGGAGGATCTGTTCAATTATTACCTAAATAATTATATTAAATTTTTGTCAGATTGCGTGGAGTTGGCTTTTTTTTGACACCCGAAACGTATAAAGATACGCGAGCTTGGTGACACAAAATGACAAACACGCATAATATGGCAAAAATTATTCACCCTTCATACCGAGAAGCTCAACTGTTCCGTCATAAACAGCCTGTGAAACCTTGATTGAATCATAGATAGCTGCTTTGATATCGTCATCAGTTGCACCGAGTTCTTTTGAGAAACGGTCGGGAATAAAGAGGTTAAGACCCATAATATCTGCAAGTCCGTCAACATCAATACCGCTTTCGATACCTTTTTCGGCATATTCTTTTTTAACGCCACCAAGACCCATTCTCATCATCCAGGGAGCAACGCTGATAATCTTACGGTCTTCGCCCATACCTCTTGCGGCATAAACGATTTTAAGAAACTCTTTCCAGGTAAGGTTATACATACTGATAGGCCATGCTTTTGCACCTTTTGACTTTTCAGCAGCACCAACAATAACTTCACCAACCTGACGAACTGTAAGCATAGCAGTACCGCCACCGGGATACATTGTGAAGGGAAGCTTATCCATTCTCTTAATCTGCTCAATGAGAATAACCCAAACGGGCTTTCTGCCGGGCTGAGTACCGAAAATGTAGGGAAGCTCAAGAACTGAAACATCAAAGTTTTCGTCTGCAAAGGAGAATGCAACATTTTCCTGGTCAATACGGCTTCTGATGTAGGGATGTTTCTCTGTAAGCTTCATATCGGGACGTTCTTTTGCAAGGTATGCAAAGTATGAGCCGAGAATAACAGCATTTTTCATGCCGATTTCCTTACAGATAGGAAGAAGTCTCTTGAGAGGAGCAATGTTGCACTTGTAGTAGACATCATAAACGGGTGCGGGAGCT
>JAZNHK010000177.1:0-4079 GCA_045576915.1 Acutalibacteraceae bacterium | reverse complement strand
ACCCTTCGCGAAATCGTTGAAGATATCGGTGGCGGTATCCCCAACGGCAAAAAATTCAAGGCTGCTCAGACAGGTGGCCCCTCAGGCGGATGTCTCCCTGCAAGCCTTCTTGATATTGAAATCGACTATGATAACCTTGTTGCAAAGGGCGCAATGATGGGTTCAGGTGGTCTTATCGTTATGGACGAAGACGACTGTATGGTTGATATTGCTAAATTCTTCCTTAAATTTACTGTTGACGAGTCTTGCGGTAAATGTACTCCCTGCCGTGTTGGTACAAGAAGACTTCTTGAAATTCTTGAAAAAATCACAAGCGGCAAAGGTACAATGGAAGACCTTGACAGAATGGAAAAACTCTGCCACTACATCAAAGAAAACTCTCTTTGTGGTCTTGGTCAGACAGCACCCAACCCCGTTCTTTCTACATACGAGCGTTTCAAAGATGAGTATATTGCTCACGTTGTTGATAAGAAATGTCCCGCAGGTGTTTGTAAAGACCTTGTTACATTCTCCATTGATATGGAAAAATGTATCGGTTGCGGTATCTGTGCTAAAAACTGTCCCGTTGATGCTATTACAAGAACTGATTACATCGCTCCCGGTCACAAGCTTGCATCATTCCAGATTGATGCTGAAAAGTGCGTAAAATGTGGCGTATGTATCGGCAACTGTAAGTTTAAAGCAGTAAATAAATAAGGAGGAACTAATAATGGAAAATGCAGTAAATATTAAAATTAACGGCTTCGATTATCAGGTTCCTGCTGGTTCCACAATTCTTGAAGCTGCTCATATGGTAGGTATTGAAATTCCTACTCTTTGCTATCTTAAAGAAATCAACGCTATCGGTGCTTGCCGTATCTGTGTTGTTGAAGTTAAAGGTGCAAGAAGCCTTGTTGCTGCTTGTGTATTCCCCGTTAACGAGGGTATGGAAATTTTCACCAATACTCCCAAGGTTATCGAGGCAAGAAAAACAACTCTTGAGCTTATCCTTTCAACACATAAGAAAGAATGTCTTTCCTGTGTAAGAAGTGGTAGCTGTGAATTGCAGAAGCTTTGCCACGAATATGGTATCGCTGACGAAAATGCTTTCGCAGGTGAAGTTGTTAATTATGCTATTGATGCAAGTGCATCACACATGTATCGCGATAATGAAAAATGTATTCTTTGCCGTCGTTGTGTAGCAGTTTGTGATAAAATCCAGGGCATCTCCGTTATCGGTGCAAATGCTCGTGGTTTTGATACACATATCGGTTCCGCTTTTGAATATAACCTCGGTGACGTTGCTTGTATCTCCTGCGGTCAGTGTATTACAGCTTGTCCCACTGGCGCTCTTGTTGAGAGAGACGATACTCAGAAAGTATTTGATGCTCTTAATGACCCTGCAAAACACGTTGTTGTTCAGACTGCTCCCGCAGTTCGTGTAGGTCTTGGTGAAGAGTTCGGTTACGAAATGGGTTCTGTTGTTACAGGCAAAATGGTTTCCGCTCTCAAAATGCTCGGTTTTGATGGTGTGTTTGATACAAACTTTGCTGCTGACCTTACAATTATGGAAGAAGCAACAGAGTTCCTTGCAAGATTCAAAGAAGGTAAAAACCTTCCCCTTATCACATCTTGTTCACCAGGTTGGGTTAAGTATTGCGAACACTATCATCCCGATTTCATTCCTAACCTTTCTTCCTGCAAATCTCCTCAGGGTATGTTCGGTTCTGTAGCTAAAACATTCTACGCAGAAAAAATGGGTATTGACCCCAAAGATATCTTTGTTGTATCTGTTATGCCTTGTACTGCAAAGAAATTTGAAGCAGAAAGAACAGATTACAGCGCAGTTGAAGGTCTTGCTGATATTGATGCTTCTATCACAGTAAGAGAGCTTGCAAGAATGATTCGTAAAGCAGGTATCAACTTCAAGGCAATCCCCGAAGCAGAATTCGATGCACCCTTCGGACTTGGTTCAGGTGCAGGTACAATCTTCGGTGCAACCGGCGGTGTTATGGAAGCTGCTCTTCGTACTGCTTACGAAGTTGTTACAGGTAAAGAACTTACAGACCTTGCAACATTCAATGCAGTTCGTGGTGTTGAAGGTGTTAAGGAAGCATCTTATGACCTTGATGGTGTAACAGTTAATGTTGCAGTTGCTTCAGGTCTTGCAAATGCAAAGAAAGTTCTTGAAATGGTTAAATCCGGTGAAAAGAAATATGATTTCATTGAAATCATGGCTTGTCCCGGCGGTTGCGTAAATGGTGGCGGTCAGCCTATCGTTCCCGCATCTGTTCGTAACTTTGAGGATGTAAGAGCTCTTCGTGCAGCAGGTCTTTACAACGATGATGCAAATCTTCCTGTAAGAAAATCTCACGAAAATGCAGACGTAAAAGCGATTTACGACGAATTCTTCGGTGAACCCGGTAGCCACAAGGCTCACGATATCCTCCATACAGGATATACAGAGCGTAAGGTATATTAATAAATTTTGTTTTTGCCCCCATGTCTTAAGACTTGGGGGCAATTTTAGGTGTAAAGTTAAATTGACGAAACCGGTCTTTTGTGGTATATATTTATACAGTATCTTTCACGAAAGGCGGTGTTGTTTTGGAGAAGAAGGACGCACTTTTAATTGAACCAATTGCATATATAAGAAATGGTTATAAAGAGAAATTTGGTGTGCCTCGCCAGAGTGGACTTGCACCATCTGTGAAATCTATTGTTGAGTTTTGCCCTGAGTTTCGTGATGAAAATTGCATAAGAGATATTGAGCAGTATTCACATCTATGGCTTATCTGGGGTTTTTCAAAAAATGAAAAACAATGGTCGCCCACTGTAAGACCGCCGCGTTTAGGTGGCAATAAAAGGGTGGGGGTGTTTGCAACTCGTTCTCCATTCCGTCCGAATTCACTGGGGCTTTCCTGCGTTAAACTGGAAAGAATTGAAGATAGCAAAAATGGTAAAATTCTTGTTGTCAGCGGTGGTGATTTAGCAGACGGAACACCTATTTATGATGTTAAACCATATCTGCCTTATGTTGATAGTATTCCCGATGCTTCAGGTGGTTTTTCAGAAGACTATAAAAACCATTTTTTAAAAGTTGAGATACCAGTTGGAATAAAAGAAAAACTTACAGAATATCAAATTGAAAATATAACTGAATTGCTTTCTCTTGACCCAAGACCATCTTATCAGGATGATGAAGAAAGAATTTACGGTTTGGCTTTTGAAGATATGCAGATAAAGTTCAGATATAAAGAAGGAAATATAATAATTACTGACATTGTTAGAGGTTGAAATGTTTATTATTAAGCCTGATTTTTATGATAATTTTAAATGTATCGCAGATAAATGTACCGATAGCTGTTGCATAGGCTGGGAAATTGATGTCGATGATGTTGCACTTGAAAAATACGAGAATTTGCAGTCGCCCCTTGGTGACGAAATTCGTTCTTGTATAATAAAATCAGAAGATGGCAGTTATTGTTTTGAATTATCAGAAAATGAACGTTGCCCATTCCTTAGCAATAAAAATCTCTGTGATATAATAATCAATTGTGGTGAAGAATATCTTTGCGATATCTGTCGTGAGCATCCTCGTTTCTATGAATGGTTTCCCGGTATTACAGAGTGTGGACTAGGTCTTTCCTGTGAAGAGGTTTGCCGACTTTTGTTAGAAAAAGAAGAGCCTTTTTCGCTTGTACAGGAAAGTGACGGAGAAGAGCTAGTTTTAGAAACGAAAGAGGATGTTGCTGAATCAGATTTTTATATTTTCCTTTCTGCATTCAGAAGCGGATTGTTTGAAATTCTTTTTAACAAAAATATTAGTTTTGAAGATAAGCTTGTAAAAATTCTTTTAAAAACTGAATCTTTCTGTGGTGAAAAAATTAAAATTCACAACTACAAAAACAGCCTTGAGCTTTATAAAAAAACAGAGCCCATTGACGATAACTGGACTATTTATATAAATTTCTTAAGTGAGAATTTTGAAAATGTTTTAGAAATTGAAAAAGATTTTGCGGAGAAAACAAAAGGAGATATGCTTTATTCAAAAATACTTGCATATATTCTTTACCGCCATTTAATAAAAGCAGTTTTTG
>JAZNHK010000176.1:0-3587 GCA_045576915.1 Acutalibacteraceae bacterium | reverse complement strand
CTTGGCCCTCCGACTTTTGATACCCTTTTGAGTGAATGCCGCCGCATCACAAGCACCAAGATAAATTGAAGCATAGGGAATATCATAGCCGCAGTTAAGAGCTGCCTGTTTAACAAGTGCTTTAACCTGTTTGTCGTGCTTTAATGTGCCGCTTAAATCTCTGTCATAAACCGCCATATCCTTAAGGTCACGCATCGTATCACAAGCAACGACAACAGTTTCAATTTCTTTAAGCTCTTTTTCGTGTGTTTTAGCGTAAGCCTTGGCACCACGAAGACCTGCTTCCTCTGAGCCAGAAAGGATAACGCGAACCTCTGTATTTTCAAAGCGAACATCTGCTTCATCCATCAATTTAAGAACAGACATAACCGAAAGACAACCGGAAAGATTATCATTTGCACCGGGCACACTCTTTGTGTAGCTCTGGAAGAAAAGGAAACCTATGTAAGGAATAATGAATACGCAAAGAACAACGCCTACAACAAAGAAGAATGTTTCTGCACTTTCAGTGTGTACGTCTTTTAATTCAAGAGTGAGATGCTTAATCAAGCTTGCTGCACAACAAGCAATAAGCCCAACAACAGCAGGAATAAGGAAAAGCTTCATTCCTGTTCCGCCAAGCTTGTAGTTAAGTATCCACTCATATTGAGAATCGGAGTGACCAACAAAAATAATTCTTTTCTTGGTTTCACCTGTTGGTTTACGGGTAGCAATAAGGTTATGTGAAGTGTGACCTTTGAAAAGTGGGTCAATAAACTGCTTATACATCAAAAATTCAAGTACAAGAGGAATAAATCCGAGAATAGTGAGCAAAAATGCAACAAGAGGATAGCTGAAATAGAGAATAGTTGCAATAATTGCCATTGCAACAGTAAAGGGAATAAAGCCCATAAACGCCTGACGATGAACAATAAATTCCTCAAAAGAAACCTCATCAGACCATTTCTTTAAATCCTCGCCCATAGATTTCTGGGCTTCAAATTCTTCTTTACTACCGGGTGCACGCGGACCGATTTTTTCACAGATTTCGGTAATTTTCTTCACCATATACTCTGTGTTAGCGTCAAGATTAATCTTGGCTGCATCGAGTTTACTTAAAACAGTTTTCATACAAAACACCTGCTCTTTCCAAAATACATAGACAATATAACATAATAAAATGTTTTTTACAACAGTTTAACCAAAAGAAAATGTATTGATTTTAGATTATTTATAATGTAAAATAGGATTATTATAACAAGGTGGTGTTCCCAATGGTAAATGATTCAAAAGTATTATTTTACAAATCTGCAGCAAAAACCTGGCTTCAGGCAATGCCTTTAGGTAACGGCTTTTTGGGTGCTATGGTCTATGGCAGAACTGATAACGAAACAATAGCTATGAATTCTGACACGCTCTGGACAGGCTTTCCCCGTCCATCTCAGGTTAAAGAGGGTGCTCATGAAGCATTTATTAAAGCCCGTGAAATAGCTATGAATGGCGAATACAGAAAAGCTCAGGATATTATTGAGGATAAGGTTCTTGCACATTGTTCTCAGGCATATATGCCTCTTTGTCATATCAAATATAAATTTAAAAGCTGCGGTTTTCAGAAAAATTATAAACGTACTCTTGACCTTGAAACCGGTGTAAATACCGTTACATATACACGCGGTGGTTGTGATTTTACAAGAGAAAGCTTTGTTAGTGCAATTGACGATGCTTATATTGATAATATTACCGCTTCCAAAAAAGGATGCCTTAATTTTGAAATTTCTCTTACAACTCAATTAAAGGGTAAATCTTTCTGTGAAAATAACATTTTGATTATTGATGGCAGAGCTCCCTCAGATTCCCCCTGTAATCAGGAAACCTACGCAAAGCTTGATGCACCCCAATACCCTGATGATAAAGCACTTCAGGGCACACATTTCCGTGGTGCTTTAAAACTTGTTACCGATGGTAAGGTAGAGTATAAAGAAAAATCAATCTCTGTTTCAAATGCTACAACTGCTACTGTTGTTTTCTGTGCCGAAACATCATTTAACGGTTACGATAAGCACCCTGTTTTAGAAGGTAAAGAATTTAAAAATGCTTGTCTTGAAAAACTCAATAAAGTTAATGCAGATGATTACGTAACACTCAAAACTGCACATATTGATGATTTTTCAGGCTTTTTCAACAGAGTCAGCCTTGATATCGGTTCAAATAATAAAGGTGATATCCCTACCGATAAACGCCTTATCAAACACAATAAAGGCGATGAAGATATTGCTCTTTATACTCTTATCTTTAACTTTGGCAGATATCTTGTAATTTCAGGTTCAAGAGCCGGTTCTCAGGCAACAAACCTTCAGGGTATATGGAATGATAAGGTTGCTCCCCCTTGGAGCTCAAACTATACAGTAAACATCAACACAGAAATGAACTATTGGCCCGTTCTTCCTTGTAACCTTGCAGAATTTAATCAACCAGTTATTGATTTGGTAAAAGATTTATCTGTTAAAGGCGAAAGAACTGCAAAAGAAATTTATGGTGCACGCGGATTCTGTGCTCACCATAATGTGGATATATGGAGATACTGTGACCCTGCTGCCGGCGATGCTCAATGGGGCTTCTGGAATATGTCAGGTGCTTGGTTCTGTCAGCACGTTTTCAACCATTATTTATACACAAATGATTTGGAATATCTTAAAGAAACGGGATATCCTATTATGAAAAAATGTGTTCAGTTTATCCTTGATTTACTTATTGAGGATAAAGATGGTTATCTTATTATGGCTCCCTCAACCTCACCCGAAAATGAATTCCTTATTGATGGTGTCGCAATGAGCCTCAGCGAAACAACAACAATGACAATGAGCCTTGTTAAAGAGGTTTTCGCTAACACCATTAAAGCTGCAGAATTTCTCGGCGAAAATGATGAAGATATTGAGGCTATGAGAAAAGCATTACCAAGACTTTTACCATTTAAAATCGGTAGTCGCGGCGAGCTTCTTGAGTGGTATAAAGAATTAAAAGAACACGAACCTGACCACAGACATAAATCTCACCTTTATGGTCTCCACCCCGGTAATCTTATCACTCCCGATGAAACACCAGATTTAGTTCAGGCGTGTATACGTTCTCTTGAACTTCGTGGTGATAACGGAACAGGCTGGAGCTTGGGTTGGAAAATCAATATGTGGGCTCGTTTGTGGGATGGTGACCACGCTTTGAAGCTTCTTGATATGCAGTTGAGACCCGTTCCGGCTGCTAAGAATGTCAGATACCGTGGTGGCGGAACATACCCGAACCTTTTTGACGCTCATCCCCCATTCCAGATTGATGGTAACTATGGTTGCACAGCTGGTATTGCAGAAATGCTTCTTCAGTCAAGACAAGGAAAACTCTTCCTTCTCCCTGCCCTTCCAAGCAGTTGGAAAAACGGCAAGGTTACAGGACTTAAAGCTATCGGCAATATTACTGTTGATATTGAATGGAAAAACGGCAAAATGGTTAACTATAACCTTGACGGCAACACAGACGGCATCGAAATCTATTGCCAAGGCGAGAGAATATAAAAAAGTTCACAAAAGTAAGGAACACAAACCGATTTGGTTTGTGTT
>JAZNHK010000175.1:0-4460 GCA_045576915.1 Acutalibacteraceae bacterium | reverse complement strand
ATTGCATATTCAGGCAGATTTGCTGCCGACAGAGCTATTAACGAATATGCTCGAAATATATGGAATACACAAAAAATGTAAATTATTTTAGCACTTTTAACAAAATTGAAATAAGTCAGTGCATTTGATAAAAATGCACTTGACTTTTTTCGCTTTTTAGAGTAATCTAAAGATACTGAAAAATAATGTGTTATTGTATAGATTTGTTGTTATGCAGTACCACAAAGTTGAAAGGGGTATTATACCAATGAAAAATTCAGATATGAAGGTTATTGCTATAATTCTCAGTATAGCACTTTTCTTCACAATCGTAACAAGCAACGCAGTTTCCATCGCTTCTGTTGTTTTCCTTGCAAAAGGCCAGACAGCAACTGAAGGTACTGTAGGCGAGAACACAGATAATACTGTTACTCCCGATGCAAACAACAATGCAAGCACAAACAACAACGCATCAAACAACAGCACAGTAACTCCCGAAACAACTGCTCCTGCAGCTGATTCAAATGCAAACACAAATACTGATGCTAACGCTAACGCTAACACAAATACTGATGCTAATGCAAACAACAATGCAGATGCAAACAAACCTGCTGGTGATGCAAATAAACCCGCAACAGATGCAAACAAGCCCGCTGATAATGCAGGTGCAACATCAGGTATCGACAAAGAAGCTCTCGCTATGTTCCAGAAAGCTGCTAAAGACATCAACACTAAAGGTGTAGCTGGCTATTCTTACAAATCATGGCAGGCAATCGAAAGCATCAACGTTGGTGGTAACGATAAACTTAAAGGTCTTATCGAAAGCTTCCTTACAAAAGAAGAAGATGCTGAAACAAAGGTTCAGGAAAAAGGCTCTGAAGATGCAATGCGTCGTATGCCTATCAGTAACTGTTCTGAAAGCACAATTGCTAGTGTTACAAAGAAAGCTTCAGGTTCAAACGTTGTTGTAACAATCGTTATGAAAGACGTTACTAACCCCGCTAAGACTGATACAGACGGTCTCAACGTTATGTCAAGAGACTTCCTTTACATGGAAGATGTACATAACACTGTAAAAACTGACAGTGCTGTTAAGCTCCTCGTTAAGAGCCTTGATAAAGGTGAAATCACATACGATGACTACACAATCACAGCTACAATGACAAAAGACGGCAAATTTGTTGAAATTACTCACAGATGTGCAGCTAAGCTTATTGCTGATGCAAAACTTATCGTTGGTTCTATTCAGGGTGACGGCGTTCTCGTATTCAACGTTAGATACTGGGATTTCAAATATTAATTTTGAGATACATACAGACGACTCTCGAAAGAGGGTCGTCTTTTTCTTTTGCACAAGTAAAAGTAGTATCTTTTGTGTAATATATAGTATTGACTTTTTATGGAAATTGGTTTAATCTAATAATGTAAATAAATATGCATTTTTTTGTGAAAAATGCATACACGAAAGAGGTTAAAAAAATGAAAAGTTCAGAATTAAAACTTATTGCAATCATTCTTGCAGTTTCTCTTATTTTCACAGTAATTGCAAGTAATGCAGTTTCAGTTGCTTCTATCGTTTTCCTTGCAAAGAACGATATTCAGGGGGCTCCTGCACAGCAGCAACAGCAACAGCAGCAGGGTCAGCAGACTCAGCAACAACAGCAAAGCACAGTTGTAATCCCCGACGGCTCTTCAACAACTCCTGAAGCAACTCAGCCTGCAGATAATAATGGTGGTGCGTCAACAACTCCCGATGCAAATAAACCCTCAGATAATAACGGTGGTGCGTCAACAACTCCCGATGCAAATAAACCTGCAGATAATAACGGCGGTGCAGCTGCGGCAAAGAAATCTGATAAAGAGGTTCTCGAAATCTATACAACTGTTATGAACAAGGCTAAAAAAGATAAGCCCGGTTACAAAAAGGTTGAATATCAGGAGCTTCCCTCAGATGCACAGAACCGCGTTATTTCAAAGGGTTCAGGTCTTGTAGGCGTTCTTCTTAACCTTGTTGATTCTCTTGATCTTATGACATCAAAAGAAACAGCAGAAGCAGATCCCGAAATCGTTGAAAAAGGTAGCGATATGAGATGGTTCCCTGTTTACAAATGTGAAAAGGGTTGCTATCTTACAGATGTAAGTGCAATTGAAAGCACAAAATATGAAGACCTTGGTAACGGCAAAGCAAGAATTACAATCGAACTTAAAGACGAAGCTAATCCCGAACCTATGGCAGAGGGTGCATCAAAATCTCCCAGTAACACTGGTGCAATGTTCTCACCCCTTTCAAAGGCAGATATTGATAACACTATCAATGGTGGTGCGGTTTCAGCTGTTATTAGGAATGTTAAATATAACCTCACATACCACGATTGCAAAGCAGTTGTTGAGTATGATACAAAAACAAACCAGATTATCAAGCTCGAACAGTATATGAATGTTGCTATTCAGGGTGGCGGTAACGTTGTACTTATGGGTGATATCCAGATTGATAAACAGGAGCTCTTCAATACAATGGTTATCACAGATTTCAAATATTGATTTAAAACTTTTCCCCTTACCATCTGGTAAGGGGATTTTTTATGAATGCAGAATTCGGGATTAGCTTAGTAAAAATAAAGATAAAAGCAATAAAGCAGATATAGGGTGCACCTCTCCTTTTGAAAGAAGATACCCACAAACAATTAGTTTATTCGTTTAACTATGTTTTAACTTGTGTAGCATTTTTCTTTTTGTTTACATTCCTGTAATGTTATGATATAATTGAATCATGTATAGCATTACTTAATTGGTGAGGGGTTAGTTATGGCATTGTGGGTCTTGTTTGGTTTGTGTTTGGTGGTGGAGATTGTTTGCGTGCCCTGGTATTTAAAGGCTCTCTGGCCTGAAAAATGCACCAAATCTCTGGTACTTAAAATGGTGTGTGCCACAATGTTTGTGTGTGTTGGTGTGCTTTCTATGCATATATCAGGTAATTTTTCGAGCTATGCAATAACAATGCTTGTTGGCCTTGTTTTCGGCTGGATTGGTGACTATTTCCTTCACGCCAAACCCTCGCAAGCATATTTTGTAACAGGTTTTATCAGCTTCCTTATAGGTCATATATTCTATATAGTAGCTTATGTTAAAGCATTACCAACGCTTTTTACCGGCTATAAAATGTTTAATATTCCCGAACTTATAATCGGAGTAGTTGTTCTTGTTATAGCTTTTATAATAATGAAAGTTATAAAAATGAAAATGTCGCCTAAGATTGTTGCATTTGGAATATGGCTTTATTTCTGTATTCTTACATTTATGTTTGTTAAAGCAACTTCTTTAGGCTACCATCAGTGGCAGAGCGGTGCAGAGGGTGGAGTTTTGGCATTTGTTGTTTTGACTCTTGGTTCATTCTTCTTTGTGCTTTCAGATGCTTCATTAGGTGTTATAATGTTTGCCGACCAGAGAAAGAATTATCCCTTGAAAATATTCAATATACTTACATATTTCTGGGGACAAATAATGCTTGCATCTTCAATTTTATTCATTAACGCATAAGGTGAAAATTTATGTTTGATAAAGTTTATAACCGCCAAAACAGCGGTTCATATAAATGGGATACAACTGTTTCCGATGGATTGATTGAAAGAGGTGCTTATCCGCTTTCGGTTGCTGATATGGAGTTTCAGACACCCGTAGAGGTAAGAGAAGCTATAAAAGATTTTGCAGAAAAGGGATTTTTCTGCTATACAGATGGTGATAAGGCTTATCGGGATTGCGTTCGCGATTTTCTATTACGCCGTCATAATTTTTTAATTGAAAATGATTGGATAACCTGTGTTGGTGGTGTGGTTTTTACCATAAATACCGCAATACGTGCTTTCACCAATGAAGGAGATAAGGTTATTATTCAATCACCGGTTTATTATCCTTTTTCAAAATCTATTCTCAATAATAAAAGAGTTATTGCTGATAATCCTCTTATTCCCGAGGGCGATATATATAAAATGAATTTTGAAGAATTGGAGGAAATTGCAGCTCAGGACGATGTTAAATTGATGCTCCTTTGCAGTCCTCATAACCCTGTTGGCAGAGTGTGGACTAAAGAAGAACTTAAAAGGGTGGGGGAAATCTGCCTTAAAAATAATGTTGTTCTTGTCAGCGATGAAATCCACTTTGACCTTGTAAGAAAAAATCAGGAGTATATTGTAATAAACAATGTTGATGAAAGTTTCTCTGAAAATACGGTTATTTGTACCGCAGTAAGCAAAACCTTTAACCTTGCAGGTCTCGGCACCTCTAATATCATTATTGCCGATAAGGCTTTAAGAGAAAAATTTCAGACTCAGCTTGCCGCTGACGGCTATAGCTGTATAAACTGTGTTTCTCGCCCTGCAACTATTGCCGCATATACAAAATGCGACTATTGGATTGATGGGGTAAATGATTATATAGAAGAAAATATAAAGCTTGTTAAGAGCATTTTAAGTGATGTTCCTCAG
>JAZNHK010000174.1:0-10224 GCA_045576915.1 Acutalibacteraceae bacterium | reverse complement strand
GGTACAGAAGTAATAAAAATCCGTGGTGTTGATGAAATGCACGGATGCACCTACTCCATAATCCCCGACCAGATTGAAGCAGGTACCTATATGGTTGCCGCCGCTGCTGTTGGTGGTGATGTTACTATTGATAACGTTATCCCCAAGCACCTTGAATCTATTACAAACAAAATTGAAGATTGTGGCATTACAGTTATTGAATACGATGAAAGTGTAAGAATCATCTCCGAAGGTGGTCAGATGAAATCTTGTAGAGTAAAAACAAGTCCCCACCCCGGATTCCCCACAGATATGCAACCCCAGTTCGCAACGATGCTCTGTGTTTGCAATGGTACAAGCACTGTTGTTGAAGACGTCTGGGATAATCGTTTTAAGTATATTGACCAGTTGAGAAGAATGGGTGCAAACATAATAGTAAATGGTGACACTGCTTTAATCACCGGAGTGGACAAGCTCCGTGCCGCTCCCGTTGAGGCTGATGACCTTCGTGCAGGTGCCGCAATGGTTATTGCCGGTCTTATGGCAGATGGTGAAACTACAGTCGGAAATATCAAGCTTATTGACCGCGGATATGAAAATCTTGTTGAAAAGCTTACTGCGGTTGGTGCAGAAATTTCCAGAGTTAATTTTGAAGAGGAATAAATAATATGTTAAGATTTTGTCCGCTGTTCTCTTCGAGCAGCGGCAATTCTGTTTACATAGGCGACCGCGATGGCGGTGTGCTGATTGATGTGGGCAGAAGTGCCAAACAAACAAATGCTATGCTCAATAATATAGGTGTTGATATCAGTCAGGTAAAAGCAATACTGCTTACCCACGAACATTCAGACCATGTAAATGGTTTAAGCGTTTTTGCCGCAAAACACAATATACCCATTTATGCTCCTAACGGAACATTACTTGCATTAAAAAGGAAAGGAACACTTTGCGAAAAGCACGTTGACATTACCCTTCCAGATACCCCTATTGATATTGCAGGATTAAAAATTGAAAACTTTAAAACATCACACGACTGTGCAGATGGAAGAGGTTACATAATTACAGGTACAGATGGTTCAACAAAAATTGCCGTTGCAACAGATACCGGCTATGTAACAAGCGACATTCTTTCAAAAATAACAGGATGTAAGCTTGTTTATATTGAATCGAACCACGATGTTGCCATGCTGAGAAGCGGACCTTATCCATACCACCTTCAGAAAAGAATACTTTCTGATACCGGTCACCTTTCAAATGATGCCTGTGCAGATACATTAAGAGCGCTTATAAACAAAGGTACTACCCACTTTGTTCTTGCTCATTTAAGTCAGGAAAACAACACCCCTGACATTGCATACAAAACTGCAACATCCGCCCTTTGCGAAATGGGTGCATTAGAAAACAGAGATTATATTATCAAGGTCGCAGAACCCGAAAATCAGGATAAGATTATGATTATATAACAAAAACAGTCCACTTGTGTGAAATTTCACTTTGTGGACTGTTTTAATTATATAATATTTTTTATAAGCTCCTCTTTAATAAGCCCGTGACCTGCTGCTGTAGGATGAACACCATCTGCTGCCCAATATGTTGATGGCATAAGCTTTGATGCTTCGTCAAATTTTTCCTGCAAAGGAATAAAGGTTAAACCGTATTTTTCTGCAACATTCTTTGCTGCCTGAGCATGCAATTTAATATCAGCAAGAAATTCATCGAAATACCTTTCCGTTCCGCTACCCTTAAGCACAAAAGGCTCTAATATAAAAATCCTGATATCAGGAAGAGCTTCCTTAACCTCTTCAATAAGCATTGAATAAATTATTTCAAATTTAGGTGCAGCAACACCGTTTTTTTCATTCAGCTCGTGCCAAACATCATTAACACCAATAAGGATTGAAAGATAATCAGGCTTATGATTGATTAAATCCTGCTTGATTCTCGCATATAAATCAACAATTCTGTTACCGCTGATACCTTCATTTATAAACTCATATTCACCCGGGTACTTAAACATAAGCTCCGAAGCAACAAGATTAGGATACCCTACACCAAAGCTTGCTATATTATCTCTGTCTCTACCCGCATCTGTAATTGAATCACCTTGAAAAAGAAATTTAATCATATTTAACACCTTTCAAATTTTCTGTTGATACAACTCAACAATTGTGATATACTTATTTGTTGTCACCATTGTAGTTTTCTTCAACTGATTCTACCCAGGGGCACTCAATTTCAGGAACAACTTTATCAGGCGCTGCCCAGTGAACTGCATTATTGATGATTTTCTGAACTTCAGGTATATAATATGTTGGATTTTCTTCATGACCGGGTTGAAAATAGAAAACCTTACCCAAACCACGCTGATAGCAACAGCCTGAACGGAAAACCTCGCCACCTTTGAACCAACCAATAAACACAAGTTCATCTGGTTGGGGAATATCAAAGCGTTCACCATACATTTCCTCAACCGGAATATTAAATTGTTCAGGCACACCCTTTGCTATGGGATGTGATGGGTTAATGCACCAAAGTCTTTCTCTGTCACCATCACGCCATTTAAGAGAGCAGGTTGTTCCCATCAGTTTCTTAAAGGGTTTTGAGAAATGAGCAGAGTGAAGTGCAATAAAGCCCATACCTCTCATAACTCGATTATATACTTTTTCAACAAGCTCATCCGGAACGCATTCATGAGCCATATGTCCCCACCAAAGAAGCACATCTGTGTTTTCGAGGACTTCCTCAGGAAGGCCATTATCTACATCATCAAGAGTTGCTGTTCTGATATTAAGTTCTTCATCAGAACCTAAAAAATCAGCTATGCATCCGTGTATACCTTTGGGGTAAACCTTAGCAATTGTTTCACTTTCTTTCTCGTGTCTGCCTTCGTTCCAAATTGTTACATTTATCATAAAAAACACCCTTTCTAATGGGAATATATACATCTTAATAATATATCTTTTATTAAAAATAAGCAATGATTTTTTGCACGAAAAATTCTTGCTTTTTTTATACAAAGTGAAGAATAAACCCCTTTACTTTTTAATGTGAGTTCGAAACCATCCTCACATAGGCGAAATAATCCGCCCAAAAAACAAAACTATGGAGTGATTTTTAATGAAAAGCAGAAAAAAAATTGTAAACATTTCCGTCGCGGCAATAATTGCAGCACTTTACGTAGTGTTAACATATATTGCCTCTGCATTAGGACTTGCAAGTTTTGCAGTTCAGGTAAGGTTTTCCGAAGTACTTACAATACTGCCTGTCTTTACACCTGCAGCGATACCCGGTATCTTTATTGGTTGTGTACTTGCAAATATTCTGACAGGTTGTGCTTTGTGGGATATCATTTTCGGTAGCCTAGCAACTCTTTTAGGAGCTTTAGGAACGTATTTTTTGAGAAAACATAAAATTCTTGCTACCATCCCCCCTATTATTGCAAACACTTTAATTGTTCCTGCTGTTCTTTTAAATGTTTATAATTTAGAAGGCACATATTGGTTTTTCGCCCTTACAGTTTGCCTTGGCGAAATAATTTCTTGCGGTATTCTGGGTACATTCTTACGAAAAAGCCTTGAAAAAAGCAATTTATTTAACAGAATAAGTAAATAAATCAATTCAGGGGTTTATTTTTTTTCTTTATTGGAGTATAATTTTATAGGTAAAAATCAATCCTATTGAAAGGATTTTTGAATATGATAATTGATGAAGTTATAAAAACTGCCAAAAGAATACATTTTATCGGAATCGGCGGCAGCGGTATGTGTCCCCTTGCAGAAATTTTACACGCTCAGGGTCACAATCTCACAGGCTCGGATAATAATGAATCTGATACATTAAAACGTATTCGTGCTTTAGGTATTCCCGTAATAATGGGTCAGAAAGCAGAAAATGTCGACGGTGCAGATATGGTTGTTTACACTGCAGCACTTTTGCCCGATAATCCTGAGCTTGTTGCTGCTAAGGAAAGTGGGATTCCCACCTTTGAAAGAAGTAAGCTGTTTGGTTATTTCACCAGGAAATACGATAACTGCATTGGTGTTTGCGGTACTCACGGCAAAACAACCGTTACATCAATGCTTACTCACATTTTAATAGATAATGAATTTGACCCATCTGCAGTTATAGGTGGCAAATTACCTCTTACCGGTACTAACGGAAGAGTAGGCAAAAGTGATATTCTCGTTTGCGAGGCTTGCGAATATAAGGATACCTTCCTTGACCTTACACCTGATATCAGCGTAATTCTTAATGTTGATCAGGACCATATGGAATATTTCAAAACTCTTGAAAATCTTGAAGCATCATTCAGAAAATTTGCTGATATGTCAACAAAAGCGGTTATTTACAATGGTGATGACCAAAACACTCTTGACAGTATAAAAGGCATATCCGAAGGAAAAGCAATGATTTCCTTTGGCACAAAAGATAATTGTAAATATGTTGCCAAAAATGTTGGTTATAACAACGGTGCATTCCCATGTTATGACCTTTACATTGATGGCGAATTTGAAGATAAAATTGAATTAAGCGTTCCCGGCGAACACAATGTGCTTAACTCTCTTGCAGCTATTGCTTCTGCTATGTATTGCGGTGCAACAGTGGAGCAGTGCAAACAAAGTATTCTCACATTTAAAGGTGCAGGAAGACGTTTTGAATTCCTTGGCACATACAATGGTGCAGATATTGTTGACGATTACGCTCATCACCCGGCAGAGCTTGAGGTTACTCTTTCAGCCGCGAAGAAAATGGATTACAAACGTGTCTGGGCAGTTTTCCAACCATTCACATTCAGTCGCACAAAGATGCACCTGAATGCCTTTGCAGAAGCACTCTCTATTGCAGACAGAGTTGTTCTCACAGAAATTATGGGTTCAAGAGAAATCAACACCTATGGCATTACAACACAGGATCTTGTAGATGAAATTGATGGCTCTGTCTGGTTTGATACATTTCAAAAGGTTGCAGATTACCTTAAAGAAAATATCAGAGAAGGTGATTTGGTTCTCACCCTCGGTTGCGGTGATGTTTACAAAATTGCAAAAATAATTTTGGATAAACAATAAGAAAAAAATATATAAACAGTAAGGTACAGGCGAGCCTGTACCTTACTGTTTACTGTCTGCTATGCTATTTGCTCACCGCTATACTGACAACTGGTGGCTGGTAGCTGATAGCTAAAAAAGTTCTCTTACAGAGATTTCTGTGAGAGAACTTTTTTCTTAATATTTATCTTTAATTTTCTTTGCATTTGAATATGCACTATAAGTTTTGCTCTTATATGCTTTCACTTTGTAGCTGTAAGTTTTACCCTTCTTTGCGGATTTATCTGTGTATGCAACTTTAGTTGAACCCTTTACAGTTGCAATTTTTGAATAAGAACCGCTACCTGTTTTACGGTAAACCATATAGCCATCTGCACCTGTTATCTTTTTCCACTTAAGAGTAATACCACTCTTTGTGCTCTTGGGTGTGCTCAATGTTGTATCTGCAAGGTAATATTTTGAAAGTGTGTTTGAGTAATCGCTATTACCTGCTTCGTTTCTTGCTTTTACTGCATAATAGCATTTTGTGCCACTCTTTGCAGTTTTATCTGTATAGTAAGTCTTGGTAGTATCACCTATATATTTCCAAGAGCTTTTACTTGTTTTGCGATAAACTCTGTATTTATCTGCACCGCTTGCCTTACCCCAAGTTATTTTCACACCATATTCTGTGTTTTCAATTGATTTAAGTTTGGGCTTCGAGCAAAGGAGTTGTTTGATTGTTGCAGTTTCAATTGTTTCGCCACATTCATTACATTTTTTAATCTTTCTACCAGCAGCATTTACAGTTGCCGTCTTGTCGATTATCCAATCACTTTCATCGTGACCTGATGCAGCAACAACCCTTGTTTCAATAGTTTCACCGCAAACTGTACATTCCTTGTACTCTGAGCCGTTTTCTGTACAGGTTGCCTCAGCATCTACTACCCAATCACCTGCTATATGCTCAGTCCTTTCAATTGGTGCTGTCTCGAGAACTACTTTACATACTGTGCATTCTTTGTGTTTATAGCCTGCTTTTGCACAAGTTGGATATTTGAGTATAATCCAACCACTATAATTGTGACCTGTTGGATCAACATCCATCACATCTATTCTTTCATCGCAACGCAGACAATGTCGTGATTTTGAACCGTATGCATCACAGGTGGGTGCATTATCCAGAGTCCATTCATCAGAGAAATAATGTCCGTAGGGTGAAATTGGTGATGTTACTTCATAGCCACAAGTTATACAAGTTTTTCTTGAAATTCCTGAATCTGTACAAGTTGCTTCAGTGCCAACAACCCACTCACCATATGTGTGTTGTGTTATGGGAATAACTATATTTTCTGAATAACCACAATCGCAACTGATAACCTTCAGCCCTTCTTGAACACATGTAGCTTCCCTTACAATATTTTCAACATCATGATTGACGGAGGTATTATAATGAACTCTATATTCATTATTCAGATAATCACTGCAAATTGACATCCATTTTTCTTTTGTTCCTGAATAATAGACTTCAGTATCCTCAAAAAATACTAGTGAACCTACATGCTCTACACTATCAGGAATTGCTACTGATGTAAGGCTATCACAAAAACGGAAAGCAGCTTCATCTATATTTTTCACGTTGTTTCCTATTTCAACAGACTCAAGCCAATAACAACATAAGAAAGCTCCATGTCCTATAGTAATTACACTGTCGGGAATTACAACAGATGTAAGCTTGCTACACCACTCAAAAGCATATTCACCTATAGTTTTCACACTATTACCAATTGCAAGTGATGTAAGATTTTCACACAAATAAAAAGCTTTATTGCCTATACTGGTAACACCATCACCGATTGTAACAGACTCAAGAGCCGTACAATAAAAAAACGCCTCCGTACCAATACTGGTAACACCGTCACCAATTGTAACAGACTCAAGATCTTCGCAGTAATTAAAAGCACTATCACCTATACTGGTTACACCATCAGGTATGTCAACCGATTTAAGCAAGCTACAAGAACCAAAAGCATTATAATCTATACTTAAAAGACTATCAGGCAAAGTAACTGATGTCAGACCCGCACCATAAAAAGTATAAGGGTATATATTTTTTATACCTTCAGGTATAGTAACAGAATCCACATTTGAACAACAGTAGAAAGCAGATTCTGCAATCGTTTTTGTTCCATCCTTAATAACAATGTCACCTGTACATTCGTTTTCCTTACCCTTTATCAGATGATTGCCTATATAAAGAACACCATTTTCCCAATTATTTTTATCATTATAATAACCGGTCCCTTCAAAAGCTCTCAAACCTATTTTCGTTACACTGTCAGGAATTGTGATAGATTTAAGTGTTGCAGAGTTATAAAAAGCCCCGTCACCTATCTCGGTAACATTTTTTCCGATTGTTACTGAGATTATATTATTAGGATATCCTGATGAAGCGTAACATAAATATTCAGGGATTTTTTCTACAGTATCCCCAAATACGAAATCAATTCCAGAACTCTTTCCTGCGGTACTTAAAAAAAGTGTTGTACCATTAGTGACATTTTCAACAACTCTTGCATTCCAATATACTTTTTCAAGACGAGAGCACAAACTGAAGGCTTGCCTACCAACAAATGTAACATTACAAGGCACCGTAATGGATTTTAAATTCTCGCAACAATAGAATGCATATTCACCTATTCTTGTTATATTATCACCAATTAAAATATTTTCGAGACTTATGCATCCGTAGAACGCAGCATTAGCTATGCTTGTCACATTATTACCTAATGTAACAGAAACAAGACTTTGACAATTATAAAATACATAGTCCATCATATTATTCACACTATCAGGTATTACAACAGAAGTAAGGCTTGTGCAACTGCCAAATGCAAAACTACCTATACTTGTTACATTCTCCCCTATTGTAACAGAAGTAAGGCTCGTGCAGCTGTCGAATGCAGAACTTCCAATAGTTGTTACACTATTACCTATCGTAACAGAAGCTAGGCTTGTGCAGTTATAGAATGCCCATGAATCTATACCTGTTACACTCTCACCTATTGTAATAGAAGCAAGACTTGTACATTCGTTAAAAGCATTTTTATCTATATATTTTACATTATCTCCTATTATAGCTGAAGTAAGACTTGTACATCCATAAAAAATATCATATCCTATTTTTTCTACACTATCAGGTATAACAATAGAAGTAAGACTGATATTTCCGTAGAAAGCACCAGGACCTATACTCTCCACACCCTCAGAAATCGTGACCGATGCTAACTTTTCACACGAATAAAAAGCTCGTTCACCTATATACTTAACACTACTGGGAATTTCAATTGATTTTAAATACTTACACCCGGAAAAAACATAATCCGAAATAGATATTGTACCATCTTTGATGGAATATGAAGAACAAGAAAAATATCCGTTTACGTCCAATACATTTCTTCCTGCATAAAGAACGCCATCTTCCCAATTATCCTGATTGTTATACCAACCGGTGTACAAAAATGCATCTTTGCCTATACTTATTACACTATCGGGAATCGTGATTGAAGTAAGTAATTTATAATTTCTGAAAGAATTGGTACCTATTTTTGTTACGCCATCCGGAATTACTAATTCTGTTACCAATTCACCATTTAAATACAGATTTTTTGAATACCATAACGGATTTGCAGACGAATTATAAAAATCGATTTTGCACCATTCAGCTATATCGTTTATATGAACAGCCGTAAGACTGTTACAATTTGCAAACGCAGATGCCTTAATCTCAGTTAAACCATTACCCATTGTAACAGAAGTTAAATTTGCACAATCACCAAAAGTCCATGAACCTATATAGGTTACACTATCAGCGATTGTAAGAGATGTGATATTTGTTAACTTATAAAAGTTATAATTACCTATACTTGTTACACCTTCCGGAATAACAAGCTCTGTTACTAATTCTCCGTTTAAATACAAATTCTGTGCTTGGTTAAATGGTGTAGAATCAGAAGTTTCAAAGTTGATTTTACACCAGGCCGCTAAATCCGTAATGTAAACATTTTCAAGACTTGTGCACCCACTAAATACTGCATTCCTGATATTTTCAACGCCGTTACCAATTGTAACTGATTCTAAGTTTGTACAATCAGCAAAAGCACATAAACCGATATCTGTTACAGTATTAGAAATAACAACAGATTTTAAACCCGAACAAAATGCAAACGCCTGTTCACCTATAGTCTTTACACCCTCGGGAATTACTACATTCTCTAACCTCCAGCAACTATTAAAAGCATGCTCACCTATATCTATTATATTATCACCTATTATAACAGACTTTAATTCTGAACAATTTTGAAAAGCATCCTCAGAAATTGCTGTTACCGGTAAGCCCTCATAAGTTGAAGGAATGATAACTTCGCCGCTTAAAAAGCTATTATTAGCCCCTACTGAATATGATACGCCATCCTCATTCAAACTATAAACTAAATCATCCTCAGCTTCCAATGCTTTTGTTTTAACCACAAAAACACCACTGAAATCAACCTCATTAAGCCCTACAAGTGCAGAACTTAAAACAATTATGATTGCAAGAAAAACAGATAAACTTCTCTTTAAATAATTTTTCATACCCACGCCTCCGCAAAGTATAAATATAATATATCGCACCTTATAATAACAAATATTTTAATAATATGCAATAAATTACCTTTTTTCTTTCTCCACAATTTCATTTTGATATTTCATATTATAAAAAAATAAAAAGTGCTTAACCGCTGGAGTTAAGCACTTTTGCTTTAATTAAACTAATTCAAGAATGCACATCTCTGCTGCGTCACCGCGGCGAGCTTCAGTCTTGATTATACGGCAGTAACCACCGTTTACATCTTTGTATTTGGGAGCGATCTCGTCAAAAAGCTTTTTAACGACATCTTCCTTAGTAATATATGCCAAAGCCTGTCTCTTATTATGGAGACTATCAACCTTTGCGAGGGTGATCATTTTTTCAGCCATAGCGCGAACTTCTTTCGCTCTTGTGACTGTAGTTGTCATCTTACCGTTTTCGAGTAAAGATGTAACCATATTGCGAAGCATAGCATCGCGGTGATCGCTCGCTCTGCCGAGTTTTCTTGTTCCTGGCATCTAAATCACTCCTTTGAGAAATATCTTATTCGTCCTCATCGCGAAGAGAAAGATTAAGGGATGCTAACTTAGC
>JAZNHK010000173.1:0-31332 GCA_045576915.1 Acutalibacteraceae bacterium | reverse complement strand
TTTATAAGTTCAATACTTTTTTCTCTACTATTTGGACAAAGAGATTTCCTTTCATTATCTATGCAATTAATAACAAAATAAAATGCTCTTAAATGCATATTATACATCAAGTCAACTTCTTTGAATTCCTCTGTATCTTTATAAAGCCTTTCTATAAGAGGTGCATACAAAGACCAGGCATTTTTCGTATAGCCTCTTGCCAGAGAATCGCTAACCGTTCTGGCATGATAAAAATAATCATCACCCATATTATAAAAACGATTTGAATGAATCATAGCTTCATAAGTTAATTGTAAATCCTGACTCCTTCTGAACCTTTTATCGAAACTAAAACTAAAACTTTCAAGAGTTTGCCTTTTATAAATTCTTCTGCAATTGCTCCAACTGATAACCTTACCTAAACCTTTTTTGCTGATATATCCAAGCGATTTAGGTAAAATATCTGTTAATATTTGTTCTCTGTCATAAAAACCTGTAGGAATATCTTTGGGTGGACGATAATCATCATTGTTATACATTCTATTACAAAATACAACATCAGCATCATACTCCTTGGCTTTCTGATACATTTTTTCAAACATATCAAGTTCAATCCAGTCATCAGCATCAATAAAACCCAAGTATTCACCCTTAGCATAATTTATACCTGTCTGCCTTGCAGAGGCAAGACCTTCGTTCTCTTGATAATAGTAGCTAACACGTTCGTCTTTCAAATATTTTTCACATAACATTTTACTATTGTCAGTTGAACCATCATCTACCAATATTATTTCAATAGATTTTAACGTTTGGTTTATAATGCTATCCAAACACTCTTCCAAATACTTTTCTTTATTAAAAATAGGAACAATAACACTAACTGTTACATTATTCATTACTTGTGCCTCCAAAACTTCCTTTTAGGTAAAATCAACAAATCCCCCATAATGTTGTCTCCGTCACCAACAAAAGCCTCTATACCGCTCGAAGGATAAAATGTTAATTCTCCAAAATAGATACGATTATTTACTGAATATAAATCAACCCTAAGAAAAGGTATCCCCTTCGATAGCTTTTCAGTTATCTCAACCATCTCTTTGAAATTATCGGGAAGATCTAACTTTATTGTAGGGTCAGGAATACTATTCACTTTGCCTATTTCAAGGAGTTCGCATTTTTTATTGTAATAATTAGCAGCTCTTTTTGTAAATCGATTATAATCAATTTTGAAAATCTCCATCACACCGTTGAAACAAAAAAATTTATAATCAACAGGACTATTTCCATTCTCATCAGAAATAAATTCTTCAACAATTACTTGTGGTTTTACATTTTTATATACCCATTCGCCACTGCAGTAAAAAAATGGTGTTTTCAAATTTTGTGTTAACTTTGTTTTTATTTCATCAAAATTTATGTCCTTTTTTTTATCGCAAATAAAAACGCTACCACTATCATGTGTACATTTAATAATAAACTTTTCCGGCAAATCATCAAAAGGAATTTCAGCAACTGACTCATAAATACCTATTGTGGGTATTAGATATTCCTCACCAAGCTTTTCAGAAATATATTTTTTCACTTCTGCTTTGTCAACCATCGTAGCATATTCTGGTTTCCGGTCGTATAATTTCAACCACTGTAACTTTTCACTAAAGGTTTTAGGATTTTTTAAATCTAATTTTGAATTCATACGATTTTTAAATAAAACTTTTAAGTACATTTTTTCAGGAAACAAAGGGGCAAAGCGATAATTATCATAATTATAAATTTTGAAAAATAGTTTTTCTGGATTTTTTATGTACTTCCAAACATTATATAGTTTCTCTCGCATCAAAGAAAACAACTTATTCATAATAACCCTTACCTTCAACGATATTTTCAAGCATTATTCGCTCTACTCTTTCTGATTTTTAAAAGCTCTCCCCAATATTTAACCGGAAGATTTCTTAAAATTTTTATAACATTAAATGGGTTCCGCTCTTTTGTCAATGCAAAATATGAGGTTTCAACCCATTTTCCCCATAAAGTTTTTTCTAACTTTTGTTGGTTAAAGATTTTATATTTTTTATTATTTGAAACAATTTTTTCTATCCAATTTTTAAATTCTGTGTTATACGGCTTTCTGCCTACAAGAAAACCATAATGAATTTCCTCCCAATTTTCAGATAAGCTCAATTCCAACCAGCTTAACTGCTCTGCCATAATGTTTTTTGCACATTCATTCTGAACATCTTTTTTATGAGTTGAAACAGCTTTTTTATGAACACGATATTTTAAAAGCACCTGAGGAACATTGGCACACTCACCAACTCTGCTACAACTAATCCACATTCTATAATCTTGAGCATATATGTATCTTTCATCATATTTAATGTTGTTGCAATCTAAAATGTCATGCTTGAACATTGCAGTGGGGTGAATAATGTTTGTATGATTACCAAAAAGCAAGCGTATTTGAAACTCTTCTTTATTGGGTATATTTTTGCAAACCAGCTTTTCATTATAAACATCTGCACCATCACCAAAAAGCTCAACCCATGTTCCGCATACTACTACATCTTTGTTGTTTTTCAGAAACTCAACCTGTTTTTTAAACCTTGTGGGTAGGCAAATATCATCCCCATCCATTCGGGCAACAAATTCACCTTTTGCAATACTTAATCCGCGGTTCAAAGATTTTGTTATACCCAAATTCTCTTCATTTTCTAAAATAACGATTCTTTCGTCGTCGTAGGATTTTATAATATCTAAAGAATTATCCGTTGAGCAATCATCAATAATTATAAATTCAAAATTATTATAAGTTTGGTTCAGAACACTTTCAATTGCATCTCGTAAATACTCTTCAGGTGTATTGTAATTACTCATTATTACGGATATCAATCCGGGTACAAACTCCATTTTTTTCACCACCCGATAAATCTTTCTCTCATACAAATTTCAAAATGTGCTTTTTTACTAAACACTTTCCAGACCTTAATGTAAGCCTTTCTTACATACTTGTTATCTTTAATATGCTTTAAACCTTCGTTTAATAAAAAACTGTTCCAGTCATATTCCACAACCTGCTTTTTTCTTTCCTTGGTTTTAGCATTGCGATAAAATTTCAATATATAGTAAACAGTTTCGTTAAAATTCCTCGCATACAATTGTTTTAAAAGCAGGTCATCGGCAGAATATTTTTTTAATACAAAAGCTTCAAGCAATTCAAACACATATTTTGTATTAAAATACTCAAAATCTTTTTCCTCAAAGCCTTTGGATGCTCCCTGAGGATTGCCTCGATAACAATAAAGAACATCCTCTGAAAAGCATACATTCTGAGCCTCCAAAAGAATTGCAAAGCTTTGGAAAGCATCCTCACCGTATTTTTTCTGAGATACGGTGCTTTCATCAACAACTATATTGTTTATCAAATCTCTTTTGAAAACCTTAGACCACATTGAACCCGTCAAGGTACCGTTTACAACCTGCTTATGCAAAACTTTCAATTCTTCCTTTGTTCTGAATTGATTCTTTTCGAGCTTTTTAACTTCCTTGAAAAAGTCATCCTCAAACTCAGAAAAATTGAAACAAATGACCTCCACAGAGCTATCATTTTCAATGCAATTCAATATAGTTTCAACATAGCTTTTATCAAGCAAATCATCTGCATCTAAGAAGCCTATATAATCCCCCGTAGACTTATTTATGCCATACTGTCGGGTTAAAAATTGGCCCTCATTCTTTTTATGGAATGAATATATTTTATTTGCGTATTCTTTGGCAAAAGAATCGCAAATTTGGGCACTTTTATCTGTTGAGCCATCATCAACCAAAACCAACTCCCAATTGGAATTGGTTTGATTTAAAACTGATTCAATACATTCTTTTAAAAATTTTTCAGCATTATAAACAGGAACAACAATACTTATCTTCATTTTTTAAACCTTGCTTTTAAAGTTTTATATTTTTTATAAGCTACTTTTTTCAAAAAATATATTCTTAAAGCAGAATAGTCTTTTTCCTTAATTTTTTTATACAGTAAAACTGAATTGGGATTCCCGTCGATTATTTTGTCAACGGAAAAATCATCAGGCAAAAATGAATCCCAAGAAAAATCCACAACTGCTTTTCTATCTTGGTAGGTTTTCGCATTTTCATAAAAATTTGAAAAATTATAAATAGTTTCATTTAACCAACGATTTTTCAGTTTATTTATACACTCATTTGCATCTATATTCCATTTTGGCAGATATTCCAGAAAATGTTCATAAACGTGACGTGTATTCAGTTTTTCTATATTTTCAACAGAAAAACTTTTAGAAATACTGCTGAGATTCGTTCTGTAATTATATAGCGGTATATTTTTGCAAACTATACTTTCCACAGCGGTAAAAATATGTATCGACCTTAGCCAATCTTCCCCCATATTTTTTCCGTAATATTGCGTATAATCATTGGGGTCGTTTTTCAAAATTTCTGTTTTTATCGCCTTTACACACAGTGATGTAAAAGTAGGTGAACAAATCAACTGCTCATAAAAATAGTTTTTTTCTTCATTGGTAAAAGCTTTATTGGGTATATCCACTTTTCTTTTGGTTTTTTTACCATTTTCATAGTATTGAAAAGAATAAATAACCATATCGGGATTATTGTTTTTTTCAATCTCTTCGTTTACAACCTGTAACAAATTATTCTCTACAAAATCATCCGAATCAACAAAAAGACAATAATCGCCTTTTGCACCTTTTATTCCTGCATCTCTTGAAGAAATAAGCCCTTGATTTTCTTTGTGAATAACTTTTATTTTGTTGGGAAACTTTTGTGCATATCTGTCGCAAATCTCGCCTGAAGAATCTGTTGAGCCGTCATTAACAAGAATTATTTCATACTCTCCCTCATAGGTTTGTGAAAGCAAGGATTCAACACATTGCTCAAGATATTTTTCAACATTATATACTGGAACAAGTATGCTGAACTTCATTTCTTTCACTCCTCTAAAAGATTTTGCCAATCCGATTTATGTTTATCAAATTCTGCAGTATATGTAACAGACCTTAAATTACAAATAATTTCGCTTAGTGTGTTTTTGTTTTCAATAAGTTCCGAAATCATAGCCGCCAAAGCTTCAGAAGAAATATCGGCCACTAAGCCATTTTTATAATTTTCTATAAGCTTTGTGCCACCAACTGTTCTTGTTGTAACAATCGGTTTAAACAATCTTTGTGCTTCCAATATTGTAATACCGGTATTTTCTTCGTATGAAGCTTGAACATATATATCACAAGCATTTATATAAGGATACGGATTTTTCTGCATACCGGTTATTATAATTTTATCCTGCAAATTATATTTTTCTATAAGTTTTTCCAAATTTGCCCTCTCGGGTCCGTCACCAACAAAATACCAAAGAAAAGGTATTTCCCTGTCCTTCAAAAGCTTTGCCGCCTCAACCGCTAAATCAAAACCTTTAACTTTTGTAAATCGACCACAATAGCATAGTACTGTTTTATCAGCAGGCGTCTGTACAACTATTTCATTGCTTTGTTGTATAATTAACTCCTGGTCAACGTAGTTTTCTATTATGTGTATTTTATTTTTCTCTTTTGGGTACCATTTTTCAAGCAACTCTTTTTGAGAATCGTGCTCAACCAATAATTTATCAAAACCCACCAATATTTTTTTATGTAAATTGTGTAATTCATCCACACTTGTATGAAAAAACACAATTTTTTTCTCTGCTTTAACACATTCTGCTACAAAAAGTGCTGTATAACCTTGCACATAGGCAATTGCAATATCATATTTTTGGGAAATGAAAAAGCGTTTTTTTTCATAATCCATTGAATACTTTACCATAGCATCACACAGTTTTTGGTTAAGCTCTTCAACTTTATTTTTTTTGCCCAAAAGTCCCCAAAAAGCAATTAACAATTGTAACAATACCGCATAAGGCTTTCTGTAATAATGGTTCTTATCATCATTGATTATTACATTAACTTTTTCATCTACAAAGGGAAGCAAATCCCTTCTGTCTTTTCGAAGATAAAGAGTAACATCAAACTTTTCGTAATCAAGCACCTTTAAGGCGGCAATCAAAGATTTCTGTACTCCGCCAATTGTAAGGTGGGGCATTACAATAAGGATTTTTTTCTTCATAGCTTACCTCTTTATTTAACAAGCTTTGCCGGCACGCCTGCAATAACCGAACCGGGTGTTGTGAAGGATTTTGTAACTACTGCACCCGCACCGATAACACAATTATCGGCAATTGTAACATCACCAATTATCATTGCACCTATTCCAACATCAACATTGGAGCCTATTCGAGGAACTTTATTTTTTTCACCTGATGCTTTGTTACCGAGAACATTGTTACCATGGAAAGTACAATTTTTACCAACAAACCCATTGATTATTACACTATGATGACATATTCTCAAACCTTCACCCACACTATCGGGTATTATTTCAAGGCCCAGAATCAATCCCAATTTTTTCATTTTTATATCAGTAAATTTGATTTTTAATGAATATAATTTTGAAAAAATTTTATTTTTACAATTGTCTCTTTTAAAACAAAGATATTCATATTTTCTTAATAACGTTAAATATTTCTGAACTTTGGTTTTAAAAGGGTTCCTTAACCTGTACTCAAGAGAATTTTTATTTTTGGGCAAATATATATTTTTTTCGATTTCAAGAATTGTTTTTAATTTTTCTTTGCTATTTATAATATACTCAGCCATATTAAAACAACTCCATCCATTTCTTTGCAACATTCCCTAGGGAAAGATCTTCCTTGATTTTCACTGCATTTTCTGAAAGCTTTTCTGATAATTCTCTATCGCTAATAACTTTTTTAATTGCTTCTGTCAAAGCAGCAGAATCACCGACCGGAACAAGCAAACCGTTTTCGCCATTTTTTATAATTGCAGCTGCACCACCTATGGGACAGTCGGTGCAAACAACCGGCATACCAATTGCCATAGCCTCAAGCATAGCGTTAGACATCCCTTCATAATCGGATGAATTAACATAAACTGCATCTTCAATTATTTCGCTATGCACATCAAGTGAGAACGGATCAAAATCTATATAATCTTCAAGATTTAATTCATTTATTAAAGCCTTTGTTTCTGCAAGGGCTTTTTCATCGTCTTGGTTCTGAGTGTTTCCGATAATACGAAGCCTGTAATCTACATATTCTTTACGAACCTCTGAAAACGCCTTGGCCAGAAGCGGAAGATTTTTCTGAAATGAAATTCTGCAGAATGTTGTTATATTTTTGTTTCTTTCTCCAACATATCTTTCCGGAAGATTTTCTTTTATAGGATTAAAAATTACTGTACCTTTTGATGCAATATTTTCGGGATATGCATTTTTGGCATCTTCTGTCTGAAAAACAGCTCTGTCTGCTCTTTGGTAATATTTTTTCACAAAATTATAGCCATAGCGATGCTTCATTAATCTTTTAGAATCACATCGCTCAGAAATGATTATCCTATTCTTGGTTTTTCTTCCTGCTAAAAGTACCAGTGGAATTGAGGGTTGCAAAAATGCCACAACAGTTGCATTTTCTCTATCTTGGAGCACTTTTCCAAGTGCTTTAACTTCTTTATGGTAGTTAGCAACAAAAGAAAGATAGGAAAAAAATGTAGGAACTTTTAAGCCTGATTTTTCAAAAGGCTTGCAAATTAAAGACGTGAAAATCTGTAGTAATTTATAGAAATTATCGGCAAACGACTTTTGGAAAAAATCACGCAAAATTATTACAGAAATACTTTCGTGTAAATCCCTGCTGATAACCTCATCTCTGTTACAAGATGTCAGAAGGAATTCACAGTCATAACCATTTTTATAAAATTCATTTGTAAGAATTGAAGCAACTCTTTCTGCTCCTCCACCCTTTAAAACGGGCATTACCATCAAAACTTTTTTATTCATTTGAATATTCTTCCTGTTGTTTTTTCAAACACTTTATAAACAAACCAAAAGACCTTGCCGTAACAGCGCATTTTCAAAGCGTTGTTACCAAACGCATTGTCTCTCAGAATTGATTTTTTTAATAACGAATAATCTTTTCTGTTTCTCTTTTTTTCTTCATTAGAGATTTTAGTAAATGTATCAAGAGCATTAAATGCACATCGGATAATAAAAGCTTTTGCCGTATCATCCTCAATTTTTCCGATTTTTCCGGAAAAACATTTTACTTCTTCATAAACTGCTTTACAACTTGAATAATGCCTGATTGTTTTTCGTGATGTAACTATGGAGCTTTTTCTATATCTCCTGTGATACAAAATTTCATGGCACTGTGCTACCTTCTTTGCCACACAATAAAGCTGATATGTAAACAACATATCTTCAGAGCAATATGCACTTTCCAGGAAATTAATATCATTTTTCAACAGAAGCTCTTTTTTTATTAACATCAGATAAATAGCACAATGAAAATCCTTGTTTTTATTAAGTTCTGTCAAAACACTGTAACCGGTGTCAGTCTTATATTCATTTTTTCTTAAATAACCTTGCTTAGTATCAAAAGCATCCTCAGGGTCAGCAAAAGAGTGTCCATCAAAAAAGACTATATCTGCATTTTCCTTTTCTGCGACATACATAAGCTTTTCAAATGCATTTAAATCGAGATAATCGTCACTGTCAAGGAAATAAATATATTCCCCTTTTGCATTTGTCAGGCCAACATTTCTTGTTTTTGATGGCCCACTATTCTTTTTATGAACAACAGTAATTTTATCATTTTTTTCAGCATATTCATCACAAATACGCCCTGAAGAATCTGTTGAACCATCATCAACAAGAATGATTTCATAGTTTTTATAGGTTTGATTCAAAACGCTATCTATACATTCCCGTAAATATTTTTCCACATTATAAACAGGAATTATAACACTTATTAAACCACCGTTTTCCATACTCTCAACCTTTTAGATTAGCTTTTATTACAATGATTGTTGTTGCAATAAATTTTTTCAAATCAGAAACCACACCATAAGAATAGTGTTTTTTCATAATCTTCTGAATTTTGTTATTTATTTGTGCATCAAAAATTCGGGGTTCTTTTATAGCCTTAGATAAATCCACCGCCATTTTTTCAGCATCCTCAGTTTTACTATGAACACCGGATTCATCACAACCGATATTTTTTATATATGAATATCTTGGATATATGGTTAACCAATCATTTTTTACCAGATGAGCTCCGAAACGCACAGACCAGGAACTACCATTACCTTTCGTCTGGCGGTAAAGTCGCATAAATCGATCATTACCATTGGAATTAAGCTTTTTAATCAGCTTGGGAGATTTACAAAAATCAGGAAAATCTTTAAGCTCCCAATCTACATTCTCCCATCTATCTTTCCAGGTTGCCCACGACCAACTACAAGAGCGAAATGCAGTGAAGACATCTTCTTTATAGTCTTTTGGGAAATCAATTGCAGGTGCAAAGCCTGAAATTGCACCAATTTTTTTATTATCCCTATAATAGTCCAAGCATTTGTTCATATAATTCAAAAAATACGGTGAACAAACACAGTCATCTTCTACTACTATTACTTTTTCGTATTTGGTAATAACATCGGTAACGCCTTCTATAATTGATTTTGCCAATCCTTTATTCTGCGGACTTTCTATTACTGTAATATTTTTAAAGTCATTCTGATTTTTAATACTTCGGGCGAAATCACGCACCTCTTCAACTGCTTCACGGGCATTTTCATTTTTAAATCCATCAGAAAAAACAAATAAATCTGTATATTCAGCCTCTTTGCATTTAGCTAAAGCTTCATATGTTTCTTTAAAATGGTCCGCTCTGTTATACACAAACATTATAACGGGTGCGTAATTCATTTTTTCACCTACCGTAAATTATTTTTTCAGAATATCTTTATAAACACTAACTAGTTGCTCGGCATTCAGTTTTGGGTTATGAGTATGTGCTGCTCTTTTTTCACCATTTTCCGACAAGCTAAGAGCCAACTCATCATCATCAAAAATTCTTTTTATATTCCATGCCAGAAGTGCCGGATCATCATTTCTATAAAAAAGAGCATCCTTGCCATCCTCTGCCATATCGGAAACACCGCCAACATAAGCTGCAACGCACGGTGTTCCCACTAGCATTGCTTCACCCAGAGTATTAGGACTGTTTTCAACGCTTGAACAAAGAACATAGGCATTTACTTCCGAAAGCTTTTGTGCAACCTGTTCCGCCTTCAAAGGCCCGGTAAACACTATATGCTCCTTCACATCCATATCTTCAATAAGCTTTTTCAAATATGCACCATAACCTTTTTTTATGAAAGAGCGATTATCATTCTCCGTAAATGGCTTGTGCCCTGCTACATAAACCTTAACATCAGGATATTCTCTTATCAATTGAGGAAGCGCTTCCACCACAAAATGAAAACCTTTTAAGGCATTATAGCTATTTCCAATGTATATGGAGTGCCTTTCCATTTTCTGTATATCCCATTTTTCTTCATAAAATGGTGATCTAAGATTTCTGTTACAGGAATAATACTTGGCATCAGGATTTAAGGCGTACGAGTGAGCCTTATCCCATGTGGTTCTGCCTAAAATATATTTTGATTTTTTAATAACCTCTTTTTCATGGGCTAATCTTTTTTTATACCATTTAGTTTTCCTGAAATGAAGTAAAAGTCCCGCCATAACATTAGTAAGAGATTTTGAAAAAATCAAATCATCTACCTGAAGCTGTCCACATTGGTAATTGTATTGTCCGTTCAATATGCCCTGCATAGAGGTTACTACAGGAATTTTCTTTTTATCTCCTACAATAATTGCAGCCTTTGCATGCAAAAATTCAGTACCTTCGATATGTATTAAATCAGGTTCGAATTTCTCTATTATTTCTGAAAAACGATTTTCAATTTCCTCACAAGTGGTTGAAGATGTGTATGCCACACTATAATATTTAACGCCATCAATAAGCTCTTCAAAGCTTTCTCCGTTTTCACACTTACAAGCAATCGCCAACTCAATATCATTAAAACCTATGAGCTCTTTTGCCATTGATTCTACCCAACCGCCCAGAACATCTGTTGAAACACCGATTTTCGAAGTCAGGTTTGCAGGTATTAAATTAACTGTCCAGAGTATCTTCATTTTTTATTCCGTCCCAACGTATGATATCCTCAAAAAGTAGCGGTAAAACAAATAAAATTACAGTATAAAAAGAATAAGTAAGTGAATTTAATAATGAAACAATCAATAAACAAACAAGCAAGGCATTACATAACTTTCTTATCTGTAAATTGTTATATTTTTCTTTATAGTAATTTGGTACTGAATAGACAGCCTTAATAAAAAACCATCCACCCCACAAACCATATTTTGCAACAATATCCAGAAAAGCTGAATGTCCACCACCGCTACCACGCCATAATGCACCTATCAATGGATATTGGATTATAGTTTTTAAACTACTGGTATATCGAATCAAGCGTGCCTCAATTGAACCTTCTGCCGCACCGGTTTCACTGGTTGCAACAAGGTCATTGACCTTCTTCGCAACAGCAGTTCCATCAAAGGTTTCCAGAAGCCAATTTCTGAATTCCTCTACATACAAAATTGAAAGCATTATGGTAGCAAATATCAGCGCTGCTACCAAAAACGCTTTGATACCACTTTTTCCTTTATAAAAGAAGAGTAATATCACACCAACTGAACTGGTAAAAATAGCAATGGAGTAACCTGCTTTGGAAATCAATTGAACAAAGGTTATCGCCCACACCAAGCCAATAAGAAAATATATTTTGTTATTCTTAAAAGCTTTAATGGTCCACAATAATAGGGCAGATGAAATACAAACCTGGGGATAGACCAAGCTATATCCGCCAATACCTTGACGAAGATAGATGTATATAGATTCGTCATCCCTTACCAAACGCCTTGCTATTGTTGGGTCCTCAATAAGTGCCTGAATAGTTTTAATGTTAAATATAATAAACAAAACCAAAACTATAGGAACAATCCACCTTATTTCGTCCCAATGCTCTTTATAGAAATTATTCATAATAAAACAAATAACCAGCATAAAAAAAGCAATTTGCTTGAGAATCCCTTTAAAATCGCCATTGTCTATAAATGAAACCGCTACAATTGTAAATAAAAAAAGTATTGATGCTAGTTGATTTTTATCAAGAATTATAGGATTTTCTCTGATTAACCAACAAGCTGCCCAGACAGCAGTTAACCCTAATGCGATAATTCTGTAAATCAAATCAATTTCCAAAGGTGGAGAAATAGTCCAAACTGCAAGGTAAGCTATAGCAATCGCCTGAATTGTTCCGAAATTGAATCGTTCTTTTACCATAGCTACCTCCTCAAATTTTTACTCTAACCAAATAGCTGCCTGTTCAGAATAACTCTCATAATGAAAAGTTTTTTTCAAACTCTTTTTCTCACTTATTTTTTTCGCAGAAAACACTTTCATAGCTTGCTTTATGCTTTCTTTTGTTACAGCTTCAAGCACTACACCATCAGAAGAGTTTTTCATATATTTTTTTATATCACTTACATCTGTGGTTATAATCGGAATTCCACAAGTATAACTTTCAACAAATTTAGTAGGAAAACCTGCATTGTTTCGCCTATCCGACTCTCTTATAAAAATATAACAATCGCTATTGCTAACAATTCTAATTGCTTCCTTATGAGTTTGCTTTCCTCGGAAAATTACGGAATTCTTATTTTTTTCTGTTATTTTTACATCAGGATATATTTTTTCGAATTCTTCTTTTGTTATCCCTACTATATTTAATAATAGAAATTGTGAATCCAACTCTTGGAAAGCTTCTACTATAATATCCAGACTATCTTTGTTACCATCAGGAAATCCTGCAAAACAAAAACTAAACTGTTCTGTTATTTTTTCTTCCTGCTGATGCCAGATTTCATCGTTAATATCAATCAATGGCGGCAACACCAGCATTTTTTTACTTTTTTTGTAACCTTTTTCCATCAAACTGCTGATAACAATCATTTTATCTGCTATTTTATGAGCAAATTTTCTGATAAAAAATTCATCAATAAATTTAAAAGCCTTTTTCAAAAACGAGCCATCTGTATATTGGGTCCACTCCGTACAATCGTATGCAACCTCAATACCTTTTTGTGAAAAATATTTTTTTGCAACACAGAGCGTAATAAATGGCACATTATAAAGGATTATTGTTTTAACATCAGTATATTTATCAGAAAGATTTTTCAAATTTTTAATACTGAAAATATGTTTAAGCCACGCTTTAGATGTTGTTGGATGAGATTCCTCAAACATATCTGCCCTTTCGGAAAGTGGTTTATAGGCATCTGCTTGTTTTTCATCATAAGATGCACCTAAAAAAACTGTATTATAGCCCACTGAGTTAAACAATTTTCCGTTTGAAACAACTCGGTTTGCAGCAGCATTTTTATCAGGTAAAGAAAACCCGCCATAATAAATTATTGTGCCTTTCAAGCCAGATTCTCCTTATACCATTCGATAGCAAGCTTTATACCATCGGCAAAGCTGTAATCAGGGTCATACCCCAGAAGATTTCTTGCTTTTGAAATATCTGCATTACTATGCTTGATATCACCTTTTCTGTCGGGACCGAAATTGGGCTCAACATCTATTTCTAGTGCCTTTGTAAGTCCATAATAAATATCAATAAGATATTCTCTGCCACCATAAGCTATATTATATGCCTCGCCCGCAGCCTCGTGAGATGCAAGGCAGGATTTAAGATTAGCTTCAATAACATTATCTATATATGTAAAGTCACGACTCTGTTTACCGTCACCATTGATTGTGGGTACTTCGCCATTTATAAGCTGTTTTAAAAACTTTGGAATAACAGCGGCATATGCTCCGTCGGGGTCTTGTCTTCTGCCGAAAACGTTAAAATATCTCATACCATAAGTATCAAGGCCATAATGCATAGTGTACATTTTTGCCCACTCTTCATCGCACATTTTAGTAACTGCATAAGGTGAAAGAAGATTTCCTTCTCTACCCTCTTTTTTAGGGAGATTGGGCTCATCGCCATATACCGATGAACTTGATGCATATACGAATTTTTTAACGCCCTTTTGTCTTGCGGCTTCAAGCATATTAAGCGTGCCCTCAATATTGTTCTTACAATAGAATAAAGGCATCTCGATGCTTCTGGGAACGCTCCCCCAAGCAGCTTGATTAAGGACGTAGTCCACTCCGTCACAAGCGTTCATACAAGTTTCAAGGTCTTTGATATCACCTTTAATAAATTCATAATTGGGATTACCCTTAAACATATCAACATTTTTCTGTTTACCAGTTGATAAATCGTCAAGACAACGAACCTTATACCCCATATTTAAAATCGCTTCACAGAGATTGGAACCAATAAATCCGGCGCCACCTGTTACTAAAAACAATGAATTTTCAGGAAATTTTAAATGCTTGTAACCCATTTTATAACAATCCTTTCAACTTCAGGGAATTATAATCTCCAATACGAATAGCCTTTTTCTTCGTACTCTTTTCTGTTAAGTAAGCCCTTGATATCAAGAAGAACCTTTTTGCCATCGCCGAAGAAAGCGTCCATATCCTCTATGGTAAAGCTGTTAAAGCTGTCGTGTGCAACTGCAAGAACAACCGCATCCATATCTTTGATGGTATTCATTTCAACGAACTCAATTCCGTAAAGCTGTTTTGCTTCCTCTGCATCAGCTTCAGGGTCTGCTATAACGGGCTCGATTCCATATTCTGCCAGTTCGTTTACGATATCAATAATTCTTGTGTTTCTAGTGTCAGGGCAATTTTCTTTAAATGTAAAGCCAAGTATTGCTACACGTGCATTTTTCACAGATTTATCTGCACCAATTAAATTTTTAACAACATTTTCTGCAACATATTTACCCATATCATCATTAATTCTGCGACCTGCAAGAATAACCTGACTATGATAGCCCATCATTTCTGCTTTATATGTAAGGTAATAAGGGTCAACACCTATACAATGTCCGCCAACAAGACCGGGGAAAAACTTGAGGAAATTCCACTTTGTTCCCGCTGCTTCAAGAACAGATTTTGTATCGATACCCATTTTATTGAAGATTATTGAAAGCTCGTTCATAAATGCTATATTTATATCTCTCTGGCTATTTTCTATAACCTTTGCAGCTTCAGCAACTTTAATGCAACTTGCTCTGTGAACACCTGCATCAACAACAAGCTCGTAAACCCTTGCAATAACATCAAGTGATTCTTCATCCATACCCGAAACGATTTTTACAATTGTTTCAAGTCTGTGCACCTTGTCACCGGGGTTGATTCTTTCGGGTGAATAGCCCACTTTGAAATCCACTCCGCATTTAAGTCCTGATTCCTTTTCAAGAATCGGAATACAAACATCCTCAGTTACGCCGGGGTAAACTGTTGACTCATAAACAACAATTGAACCTTTCACAAGATTTCTACCGACTATTCTTGATGCACCTTCAACAGGTGTAAGGTCAGGTGTATGGTCATCATTAACAGGTGTGGGAACTGCTACAATATGGAATTTTGCTTCTCTGAGCTTGGTTTCGTCATCTGTAAATTCAACTGTTGTTGCAGCAATCACATCATTTCCTACTTCGTTTGTAGGGTCGATACCATTTTTATACAGTTCTATTTTCTTTGAATTCAAGTCATAGCCTATTACATCTACTTTTTTTGCAAATGCTACTGCTATGGGCATACCAACATAGCCAAGACCAACCAAAGATATTTTTTCTTCTCTGTTTACAATTTTTTCGTATAAATTTGTAATACACATAGCTGACATAATACCCACCTTAAACACTTTCTTTAATTTTACTTATGTACGCATCAATAACAATATCGCGAGAGAAGTTTTCTTTTATGTATTCTCTGCCTTTTTGACCCATTGACTTTCTTTCTTCATTTGGTAAAGCTAAAAATCTCTCAATTTTTCTGCACAAATCATCAACATCTCCGCCATGGTACATAAAACCTGTTTCGTTGTCTATAAATGTTTCCATACAACCGGGGTTGTCCGTTGAAATAATCGGTCTTGCTGATGAGGCACTTTCCAACAAGACATTACTCATACCCTCTCCATAGGTTGAGGGATGGATAATTGCGTGAGATGCCTTTATAAAAGGCTTTGTATCCTTCTGACTTCCGTGGAATTTTATGATGCCTTCATCCTGAAGTTTTTTCAAATCATCTTTATAATGAGCCTCAGTCTCTTCAACAAAGCCCAACATATTAAACTCTGTATTAGGATATTTCTTTTTTATCCTTTTTGCAGCCTCGATATAATCATCAACGCCTTTGTCCTTAAGTATTCTACCCACATAGTTAAAGACAATTTTTTCACCATCTATACCATTACCGCCATCAGGATATTCCTGCACAGGAAAACGCTCTGTATTTACACCCGAACCTGGAATAAGCTTGATTTTCCCCTTTACCATGCCGTTTTCCAAAGCAATTTTCATATTGGTTTCATTCTGAAACATAACACATTCTGCTCGTCTGTATGCGAACTTAAAAAGATTCATTACAAACTTTTGTACAAAACTACCTTTTTTCAAAACGCTTCCAAAACCGGTAACATTGCTTATTACTGGTATTTTAAAAAGATGTGCTGCCAATGAAGCGTAAACATTAGGTTTTGCAGTATAAGTTAAAACAATATCAGGTCTTTGTTTCTTAATAAGAGAATAATAATGCAAAAACAATTTTACATCCGCCACAATATTTGTACCGCGTCTGTCAATGGGCGGATTGTCATATATATACTCTATATGCTGCATTAACTCGAATTTTTCTCCGTAAGGGCAAGAAATCAGTACATCGTACCCTTCTGCAACTGCAGCTTCAACCAGCTCTTTTCTGAAACAGTATATATCATCATCATTGTTTGTAAATATGCCAACAAGCTTTTTATCGTGTTTTAATTTCATATATTCACCGCGATTCTGCTGTATCTGATTTTTCTTCTGCTTTTTCCTCTGTAAAAACTGTTATTACAGTCAAAAACATTGTTTTCAAATCATTCAACAAGCTGAATTTTTCAATAGAATCCAAATTATGTATCATTTTAGCCGGTAAAACGGTTTCCAGATATGTTTTTTCCGGTTCATCTGATGCATCAAGAAGCTTTGTTTCATTTCTGTAAACCACGCTGGCCTGAGATGTTATGCCTGCAGGTAACAGTAATGTTGCCATCATATCAGGAGTGTATTTCTCTACATACTCAGGAACCTCCGGACGAGTCCCGACAAAAGTCATAGTACCTCGCAAAACATCAATCAACTGACTGAGCTCGTCGATTTTATATTTTCTTATAAACTGACCCACTCTGGTGATACGTTCATCATCATTAACAGTTAACTGCGAACCTCTGTCGGCACCGATTACCATTGATCTGAATTTGAAAATCCTGAATTTTTTGCCATACTTTGTAACTCTTTCCTGTCTATAGAAAACCGGGCCTTTGGAATCCACTTTAATAATGAAAGCAATTACAACAAAAAGTGGTGACAAAAACAACAGTAAGAAAAAAGATACAACGATATCAAAAAGTCTTTTCAAAAGCAAGCTGAATCTTTTTTTATTCAAAATATCATAATACTTTTTCACTTCCGGAATCTGAAGTTCTTCCGGCAAAGCTTCCCACTTACGAAGCAACATCACCACACCTCTCTTGTTATTCTTCTATTTCTATATTACTTTCTGTTTTTTTGGCATACATCTGACCGGTTTTCTTGCTACCATATCCCTTTTTATAACCATATCCATAGTCATAGCTATTTGAGCCATAAGTGTAGCCACCCGTGCTACCGATTGTTCCGTTAAGCACGCATCCCAATACTCTTACATCAGTTGAATGCAAGTTGTTAATAGCACTTTTAATTTTTGAAACTCTCACAACATCCTGATGAACAACATACACCGCTGCATCTGCAGCCTGTGCTATAAACATCGCATCGGAAACAAGTCCGCAAGGTGGTGTGTCCACAAGAATATAGTCAAATCCATCTCTTAATTTTTCAAAAACTTTTCTTGCCTGAGCGGTTGAAATACTCTTGGCTTTTTTATCTTCAGGCACAACAAATTGAAGAATACGGATATTGAATTGTTCAACATACGCAATTCTGTATTCGTCAGAAACGCTTTCATAATTTAATTCGTCCCACTCTATGCCCAACAAAGGTGCAACGCTGGGATTACGCAAATCACCTTCTACCAGCAGCACTCTTTTTTTGCGTTTTGCAAGAGAAATTGCAAGGTTTGTTGTGACAGTTGTTTTACCCTCGCCGGGAGCGGTACTTGTAACAAGCACCACCTTCTCATCTTCATTAAGATTATTAACAAAAACATTTCGAAGAACTCTGATAGCCTCGGTATAGACTGATGTAATTCTTGGATTTGATATAAGCAAACCCGTATCAGTTTCACGACCACGTTTTTTTATAGCTGTTCGTGGAATTGCACCCAAAACTTTGTTATTCAATTCAGTTACTATCTCTTCTTTTGTTCTTATGGTGTTTCTGAAAACAGCATACAAGAAAATCAGAATAACTCCCACAAGTAAGCCAAATAAAGAACCTGTAGTAAAATCATCCTTTATTCCTTTGGAATTAGATGGTTTTTCAGGAAAAACCGGTGCTGTTATCATATCCATTTTAATATTACCAATAACATGTTTGGCAACACTAGGGTAATTATCTATAACAGAAAGTAAGGTATCGTATGTTTTCTGAGGATCTTTGCCCACGGTGGTGAGCTTGAACATATTAGTTCCCGCAACTGTTGTAGCAGAAACAGAAGCAGGCATAGATTCAACACCCAACTGAGTGCAAACAACTTCCTGCAGTAGGTTACTTCCCAGAATATGAGGGAAGGTTGATGCAAGCTGTTCAGCAGTGGTTGTATCGTAAACATAAGAATATTGAGTAAGACCGGTATTAGCACCGGACACGCTCTGCAAACTAACTACAAATGTTGCGGAAGCCGTATACTGCGGCTTGTATGCCATAACGCCTTTTGCAGAATATCCGCCACCGAACACTAAAGCAAGCACGATGCAAACCCACCAAAGCTTTTTTACACCTTTGATAAAGTCTGTCAAATATATTTTAAAATGGACCTCAACCTTATTGGAACTCTTTTGCTCTTTTGTCATAAAATTTAATCCTCTGCCGGGTCATCAACGCTACCATATCTATTGTACTTGGCATATTTACCATATGACCCGTATTTTTTATATTTTCCGTAACTATATTTACCGTAATTTCTATAACCGCCTTCATCGATTCCGGACATTCTGAAAAATGTAAAATCAGGATAAACATTGTTTAAAACACAACCCAAAACATTTCCGCCTGAGTTATTGATTGTTGCAATGGTATCGTTAATTATTGGTGATGAAACAACATCAGTACGCACAACAAGAATTGTGGCATCAGCTATCTCATTCATTTCCGTAACGGTTATATCCGCTGAAACAGGAGCCGTATCAATAATTACAAAGTCCATATTTTCACGAAGAAAGCTTATGAGATTTTTGCATTTTTCGTTATGAAGCCAATCCTGATAATTGCTGTATGGCTTAGTATTGAAAGCCAAATACAATGAGCTTTTTTTATACCGCTTAAATTTAAATTCATTAGTATCCTCTGAATTAAAGTAGCTGCCAAGCTCTGCCTGTCTGGAATATTTCTTTCCAAAAATTTTATATAAAGCAGGTTTCTTACCGTCAAAATCGATGAGTGCTACTTTATGCCCTCTTTCAGCAAGAGCAAGGGCTATATTGGAAGAAACTGTAGATTTACCTTCGTTTTCTGCAACACTTGTTATAGCGAAAATATTGTTCTGCGAGTTGCGTTTTTCTCTTTCAAGTTTTGCGGCAATTGTGTGAAACTGCTCGGTGAATTTCAGGCTGATAAAAGCGTTACCGGTAATAATCAAAGCTTTTTTCTTTTTTTTGATTTTATCAGTTAAAGTCATTCTCTTGTTTTCGTGAGAAATAAAGCCTAAAAGTTTAGCATCTATTCTGTCTTCAAAACAAGCAACATTTTTAACCGTATCCCTCATAATAGATAAAACCACAATTGCAAAAATCATTACAACCGCAATACCCGAAAGAATAAGGCTTGTGTTGGCACTTGATACAGCATTAGTTGCATTTTTGGGAACGGAGGGCGGAGTTAAAACGTTAATAACCGCATTGTCAAAAATGTTATCAGAAAGTTCGGGATAAACCACAAGTATTGATTTAAGAAGGTCGTAAGCCGCTTTTGGGTCACCACTTGTAACACTTACTCTCAAAAAGTTTGTGGATTCAAGAACACTGGCAGAAATCTTACCCTTAAATCCTTCATAACCTGCATGCTCGGCCGCAAGGTCTTTCATTACAGGATCAACAAACACATTTGTGTAAATACCTGCCATTTCGGAGGAGGTTGAAAAGTAAGCGAAGGCACTGTTGTTGGCACCCTTTGTGCTGACAACAAGAGTTGCACTGGAGGTATATTCCGGCTCATAGACAATATTTTCAACTATGTAGATGCCCATATACCCGATAAGCACACTAAGCACAACTACCCAGATGTTTTTAATCAGGTCTTTTAAAATACTGTGCCATTCAATAATAATTTTATTTCTATCCATAATCAATTACCCAACTACCACAACAAGAACGGCATGGCCTTTATTATCATCACCATCAGTTGCATAGTAATGAACAAGGTGTGTGCCCTCTTGCTTCATATTGATTTTTGTTTCTACAGTAACATCATCTGTGATATCGTCACCATTGTTATCGGTGGCTTTTACTATGTAATCCTCAAAATCGATTTTGTCACCTTTTTCGGCATAGATTAAATATTCTTTTAATTCAATTTCAGGAGCAGCGGTGCTTCTGTCCTCAACAATAAGAGGAATATCAAGCTCGGCAGTGTCCCCCTTTGCAGTAGTAACTCTGGCATTGATGGTAAAAACGCCTGTGGCAGATCTTGAATAATCATCACTTGTTAAAATCAAATCCGCTGTAATGTCACCATCGAGACAATCTGTTACGCTGATAGCATTTTTCAGGTCAGGAGTTTCATAATTCGAATAGCAAAGAGATTCGTTGAGAACAAATCTTGGTGCTTCATAACCCTTATACCTGATTTTTCTTGTTGCGGTTGTGATGTTTTTATCATTATCACAAACAGCATAAGTTACCCTACTGATGCCAGGCTCAATAAACCTTGAAACTGATTCTATGAAAATCTCTTCTGTTAAATCGCCATCTTTTTCATCATAAGCTGTAACGCCCTTCAATAGTTCTTCGTCAGTAGCTTTAAGACTTACATCAATTATTTCCCCTTCAACTGATATCTGAGGAATAGTAGTATCCGTAGTAGTTTTTTCTTTAATAAAAATCAAAGAAAAAGCTATTGATGTAATCACAAAAAGTGCAAGAACAGCAATACGTAAAATTCGCATTTTCTAACCTCTTTTTTTATTTATACTCAACACTATATAAACTCTGTCAAAAACAGAGCAAAATACCGCATCATTAACCATATTATATAATACTATATAATGCAAAAAAAATCAACAAATTACTACAAATTCAAAGGACAAAAAACACAATAAAATAAAGGAAACGTGCTGTAATTCATCGTAAGTTACAGGCTTGCCTGTGCCCGACAACAAATCACAAAAAAAACGGAGACATCTTCTTTTGGAAGTGTCTCCGTTATGGTTAATTATTCAATTTTATGAGCTGAAGGCTGCTGAGCTTATACCGTCGAGCTGACCTGAAGTGAATTTGCAAACACCTTCAACAGGATTTGTGCAAAGAGCATCCCCAAAGAAAGCATTTTCACCAAATTGCAATTCCAGCAACTCTTTTTCATCAGGTTTAATAATATAAGAACAACCGCCTGTTGCAACTGTGGCAGTTCCTTCCAAAGAAACAAGCATAAACGAGGGTTTTGTATATTTATTCATTTTTCATCCTCCTTTACGCAATTCCAAGTGCAGTAACAATTTTAGCTATAATTTCGAATACTTTTTTGAATACTGAGAATACATTTACAAGGCTATCCGGAATATCGAAGCCGAAAATGTTCTCTTCTTCAACATCTTCCTCAACATCTGTTTCGGGAGTTGTTGTTTCTGTGTCAAGGTTATCCTCAACATCAATTTCAGGAACATCTGTTTCAGGTGCATTACCTGCATTTATATCAGGTGTAACAGTGCCGGAAACACCGGGAACCACTGCATTACCGCCACCTAAAACAGGAAGACCGCTACCTGTATCGTTGTTACCGTTAGCATTTGCAGTACCATTAACAAGCTTAAGGTTATTAACAGCAAGAACTGTTGAGCCTGTGTTTTCAACCTTCACAGTAACACCTGTTGTATTAACTGGAACATTTTCTGCAACCTGATAATACATTTCTGTAGAGCTCTTTACTGTTGTGTCAGTAGCTGATGCAATAGTTGTCTTTGCAGAAGCTGTAGCACCGTTAACAGCTCTCATACCGAGCATAATGTTGGAAGCCTGACCGTTATAATTTGCTTTGAATGTGAAAGTAATATAGCCGCCGGGCATGATATAAACCTCACCGTTAGGACCACCGCTTTTCTTATAAGAGGCAAAGTCTGTGAATGTTTTACCATCTGTACCGCCTTCAACATAAACCAGATTCTTGTCACTCATAGTGAGCTGTTCTGTAAGGTTATAGTATGTTGCGTTCTGCTCAGATTCGATATATTTTTCATAACCACCATTCATGGGGTTATAGATACGGAAGCCGTCAATGTAGTTAACAAGGCTGTTTGTGGTAGTTGTAGTGCTATCGCCGTCTGCAAGATAAACCTTTGCAGAACCACCGATTGTGTTAGCTTTAGCTTCTGCATTACCTTCGCCACCATTAAGAACGGAAGCTTCATCCATCCATACAACCTCAAGGTCTTCACACATATCGCCTAAACCGAGAGCTTCAAGCTCGTCAATAACAGCGTTGGAAGCTTTAGCAGAGCCTGTGCTAACCTTTGTTCCGTCTGCTGCAAGAGTTGCACCGGAATATGAAGCTGTAGCGGCACCTTTAAGACCACCTGCACTACTGAGGTAAACAGCACTTGTCTGAACCTCGTAGTTACCGAAATCACCACGGTAAGTTAATATAGGAACCTGGTGAATCAAACCATTTGTTGCGATACTTTCATCGGAAATATAGGTATCAATAAGATAGTTTTTAAATCTTACACCATCTTTGAAAACGGAAACTGCCTGAATACCTGTGTTAACACCACAAGCAGAAATAAGGTCGAATCCTGTACCTGTAAATTCAAAGGAAGCAGTATCACTCTTCTTGGTTGCAGTTTTTTCATTGGTTACAACTGCTTTATAGTAAGAGCCGTTTGAGAAGCCTGTTGAGCCTTCATAAGCACTGTCATAACCATAAACATCATTTTCAGTTGAAAGCTCCTGATATTTTGTAGTGCTATTTACAGGACTTTCCCATGCAACGTAAGTACCGCCTGCAGCTGCATTAACAGATGTTTCCTCATAATAAATGTTGGAGGCGGGAACAACCTCAATTTCGAACCAGTCATATGAATTATCAGGACGCTGAATGAGAACATAACCGGAGTCAGCCTGGTTTGTGGGAGTGTTGTAGTAAAGAAGGTCTTGACTTGCATTAGTAATTGATACAAGACCATTTTCAGAAGTTGATTTGTATGCAATGTTACCATTTGCATCCCTCTGTGCTGTAAGACCAGCACTAACAGATTTAAGTGTACCGTTAACATCAGTATCAAGCATCTTAAGACCATAGTCAAGAACGTATGTGTATTTGGGTATGTTGAAATACCTTGTGGGGAGAGCTTTGAAAGCATTACCACCTGTTGATGTCATATCACTATCGGTTTGGTAAATAGCGGTTGTTGCTGTGTTATTAATAGATGCGTTTATAAGGTTTGCATCAGGGTTTGCAAGCACACCGCTAATTCTAATCTGAAGCTTTCTACCTTCTTTACCTTTAGCAATGTATTCAGCAGAATAATCATAGCCTGAAATGGTAACAAGCTCGGGGTTTGAAGGATCCCAACCGATTGTAAGATTGGTCGCTGGTACCTTATTTTCCTCGTCAAAAGAGAAACGTCCAATTGCATCAAATGAGCCTGTTACATAGTTAACCTCAAACCCAATATCATTCACGGGCACAATAAACGAATCTCCAAGTTGTTCACGAAGAATTGCACTTGCATCAAGGTTTGCAAGACTCACAGCACTATTGGCTTCGGTCTGTTTTAGCATATTTTTACCAAAACCAACGAAATTTTTAAGTGAAATTGATGCTAAGGTATGGGAATAAATAAGGCCATCAACATTTTCACCATTAAGTGCAGACATACTCGTTGCACCCTGATATTTTGAAGAAACAGCATCCATATATGTTTTTGGGCTAAAACCACTAACAGTAGCGTGACCCGCAATAACAGAGTATATGAACGCACCATTATTTTTAACTGTTTTTGCAGCAGTAATTACATTATTTGCTGCTGTTACTGTGTCGCTTGACGCAGGAACACCATCTGAGAAGAATACTACCGCAACGTTTCTTCCGGTACCATCCTTCTTATCATATTCGCTCTTGTATGCATTTATAAGTTGATTAACATAATTCATACCACCGGTTACATCACTATCGCTGCTACCGACACTCAAGCTGTTAATTGCATTTTTCGCTGTTGCCTCATCGGATATTAAAGCATTTGATGTGTCTGTACCCCAAGAACCATTAACATACATACCTGAACTGGAACCGCCATGTTGAATAACAGCAATTCTATTATTGTGATTTTCAGATTTTATTGCACTAATAAGGCTGTTTGCTGTTTCCTGTACCGACTGCAAACGTGTGTGCTCACCTGTGTTTGTAGAGAAACGATAATGAGGGTCATTAGATGCGGTCAAATCATATCTGTCGTCTTTATCTTTCTTATTAGTTGTACGTGTATAGTCTATATTATTATTAACATTATATACAAACGTTTCATAGCTAACGCCAGGGAAAACTCCGCTTGTGCTACCTTCACATTTCAAAACGTAATAGAGACCATCATCTGCAATATAGTAAGCCCAATAGTTTTGTGTTATTGATGAAAGAATACCAATAACGTATTTAAGTGTAGGGGTATTTATAGCAAGTTTAAGCTGATAATAGTTACCATCCGAGTGCAAGTAATATATATCTTCGTCCGGATTTGTAAAGCTATATCCATTCACGCCCGGTTGTTTATTTGTTGCCTCGGCTTTGACATTATCTAAAATACACAAGGAAGAAATTCCTAAAGTTTCACCTGTTGCACTACCACCATAAGTAATAAGACCTGTACCATCTTTAGTGCCCATAGAGCTTGATGTATCCATAACAAAAATATAGTCTGTGGGTCTTTCACCAACATATTTATAATGGTTAGGTGAAATTGCATAAGTTTCAAGGTCAATAGTATATGTACCATCCGCCTGAAGCTCTGCATTAAGGTCTGTGAATACACGGCTTTCATAGGTTGAAGCTATATCATCCTTAACACGCTTATAAATCTTGAATGCACCATCTGCATAAGAAATTGTAGGGTCATCGTCGCTTGTATCAACAGGACCATTTAAAATACCAGAATTTAAAGCATTACAATGGAAAGTACCTGCAACTTCAGTTACTCCCTCGAAAATGGGATTAGCTCCTGCATTATTTGAATAATAGGTATTAGCTGCGGTGTTGTAATTCTCATTGACACCATCATTACACCACATATATTCCCAGTTATTGGTATTCGCAATATAAAAATAACCGCTATTCTGTACCAATTCATCGATATTCATCTTATCAATATAAGAGGAAGCATTGGAGGGTATCATTGTTATTCTGCTTCCATCTGCATAGAAATTGTTACAGTTTGCAAAATATGTTGATGTGTTTTTTATAGTGTAGGTAGTACCATCGGGGGTAAGCTTTGTTAGTGTCCAACGGATGTTTTCAACATCATCGCGCTCAGGATCATTAAGATATAAGATATCCTTACCATTTTTATCCGCTACGTTATAATCAGTGATTGGATGACCAATCATGCCATCGTAACCCTTAAGTTCACTTGCAGAACTTTTTGAAAGTTTGTATCCGTTAAAGTTACCATTTACATTGAATGCGTAAAGCACTCTGTTTTGTGTAACCGGGTCAACCACATTAGATTCGTGAACAATAATATATTCTTCACCATCTATTATTTCGTCATTGGAATATACCCTTTCATAATAAATACTATTTTCGGGTTCGGCTTGCTCAACTTCCATAAGTTTATAAGGGTCAAGCTGCCAGATGACATCAACGGGTTTATCACAGTTCGTAATTTTTGTGTTTAAACCATTTAATACAGTACCTGTTCCACTTTCGTTAAGGTATTTATTGGATGCACCTTCAAATGTTATGAAAATCTCACCATCGATAACACAAAGTCCTTCTGACATAGGCATCATTGGGTAATTTTCAAATGTCTCTATTGAATAAGCTTTAACTGTTTTGCTACCGGAAGCTGTATTGATTGTAATATCCTTTGTACCGGGTTGAGAAAGGTCAATATCTGCAATTGTAAGCCAACTACACACACCAAAACCAAAGTCAATAGAGTTACCTGCACCCGAACCATAGGAACGGCTAAGGTAAAGCTTACCATTATCAACAACAGCATACTGAACATCCTTCAAACTATTACTAAGAGCAATTGAGTATGAAGGTGAACCTGCTAATGCTTTAAAGTTGCTCCACTCTTCAGAAGAACTGCTACCCTTGAGCTTATAGCCAAATACCATTGAGTTTGCCTGTGAATTGGCCGGCGTATTATAATCATCAGCAATTGGATATATGCTGGCTACTTTTACTCCCAAGTCAAAGAAATTACCTGTCCAAAGAACACCTTCATCGAAGCAAACGTATGCAGTGTATGACTCACCAAGTTCATACAATTCAACATAATCCACAAGTTTTACAGTTTTGTATGTACCTACAGGAACATCAAATTCAGAAAGAGGAGCATAAGCAATCTTTCTGTCTTTATCACCACAAGCATAGTAAAGATTATTTTCAGAAATCGCAATACCGCCGCCATGGTCATAGTTAACTGTATCATCAGTATTTTTGAAATCAAACATAGCAACAAAATCGCCGGTTGCAGCATCAAGTGCGAAAACCTTACTAGATGCATTTCCGTCATTATGGTATGCAGTAACGAGCATCCAGTCTTTTGCCGGATAATATGTCATACCCTGAATAACATAGTCACCGGGGTCATCCTGATCTGTTGTTTCATTTGTATATAGAGCGTTAAGACCAGGAATAACAATATTTGTTGGATTACTTGCACCATTCAGGTACTGTGTTGCATAGTTTTCGTATATTGTTTCGTAATTGGAAACAATACGTGTCTGGGAAACACCACCAATTGTGATGTCTGCAGCGCCGGCATCCAACTTCAACATGGGAAGAGCAACGTTGAAGGTGGTTGCAAGCATAATTGCCGCAAGTACGAACGACAATACCTTTTTACCTTTCATTTTTTTCATGATTTTTTTCATTAACATTACCTCCATTTTGTGGAATGAATTGTTTATTTATCTATATAAAAAAGCTTTCGCTTTTAATTTTTAGTGCAGCGTTTGCTCTGCAAGCTTTGCGTAGGCTTGTGCTTTTTTGCAGGCATATTCGGGTGCTTCGGAAAAGCTACCGGTTTCCGCATAAGAAACTGCGGCACAATTATCACAAATCTGTTTGAAATTGCAATCCTTACATTTAGCAGGAAGAAGAATTTTCTCCCTTTCGCCACGAATGAATTTAAAAGAATCAGAAAAAGATTGGATTGGGATTTTTGGTTCGGGCATCATTCCGCAAGCGAGCATTACACCGTCATAGGTGACCCAATAGGAGCTTAACCCTGCACGACAATTTATTCTTTCGCCATTAGGGTCACGGCACTCGCCAAAATCCTCAATATCAGTGGGCAAATTTTGGTTTTTTATGAATTCGCCCATATCTTCACCCAAAATCCGCTTCTGCCACAAAAAATGTTCCTTTGCGGCGTCCTCCGGACTAAGGCGAACCTTTTCACCGCACACTCTGACAGGTGGCACAATATAGCTGACAGGCTGAACAGGTAACTCCCATTCCTTGCCCCATGCCTGCACCGTGGCGGCATCCTTATAATTGATTGGAGTGATGCTGTAATTCAGTTTTATTTTTACTCCGGCTTCCCTCAACTGCTTTATTGCCCCGATAACCTTTTCATAAGCTTTGCCGTTTCCGCAAAGTTTTTCATAGGTTTCTTCGCTTGTGCCGTAAAGAGTTATGTTAAGCCTTTGAGGAGGATTCTCCTTAAAAAACTGAACTTTTTTTTCGTCAATCAGGGTTGCATTGGTATTTATGCTCACAAGCAAACCCATTTCCCGACATTTTAAATATATATCTTCAAAATCCGGATGGAGCATAGGCTCACCACCGGTGAGAAGCAAAAGTAACGTGCCCGCATCGCGAGCTTCACGTGCCAGATTAACCCACCATTCGCCATTTTTCTCTGCTGACGGACAATTACCGCCATTCTGGTGAATATAGCACATTTTACAATTAAGGGTGCATCTTGAAGTAAGCTCAAAAGCACCTGAAAGCGGAATTGAATTTCGGTCAGCTTTAGCAAACAGCACATCTATAAACTGTTTATAGCCAAGCTCCTTCAAAACGTTTCCAACTCCTTTTCCAAAACTTCTACGGCTCTTTCATCCGGAGTGCATTCCAAAGAAAGCACCGGCACCACCGATAAAAGTTCAATAACAAAATCTATACACATTTGTTTCTCCAATGGAGCCAACAAATCGAGATATATGTTTTTTATAACTGCTTGCAAGGCTTCGAGCCCTGTAAGGCGTTTTATACGATTTTCTTTGCCCTGGCTCAAAAGAACAATTGCTTTTAAAGGTAAGCTTTTGTTTTTGCAGATTTTACTTGTTCCGCAAAAAGGAACACCACCTGCAAAAGCTTTTCCGCCTTTAAGGAACACTCCTGCTTTGTCGCCATTAACGACTTCTGCATTCCTGTGAACCCGCCAAAGCTCTGCCTGAGTGCTTTTGCCTGTTCCGCACGGTGCAGAAAAGAGAATCGCCTGCTCCCCCACATTGATATATGAAGCGTGCATAAGAACCGCCTTTTTGGGCAACAGAAGCTGTGCCAAAGGGACAGACGCCCAAAAATACCGCTCATCCATAAAAACGGGGAAACTGTGGGGTGTAAAGCACACCTCACATTCTGAACCTGTTATGTAATTATATTTTGAAAGGACGCCTTCAAGCTCCCCCATATCTCTTTGACGGAAAACTGTTTCGCCCTGACAATGCACCGTAAAATCTTCCGAACTACCGCAAAGCATTCCTTCAACCGCAGGAAGCTTTTCCCCAACCCGGCAGGATATGGTATCTTCCCCATCTGCATCGGGCACTTGAAACAAGCGCCACTCTGCACAATCTGAAGGAAAATCGGAAGCTTTGATACGAAATCTCTGTTCGCATATCAAATAATTCTTAATCATAAATAGGACACTTTACCATTCTAAAGATACAGTGTTAATTTTACACACTTTTTTTCTATTTGTCAAGGTTAATCTCGTCTAAAAATATCTCTTGTGTAAACTTTTTCTTCAACATCGTCCAGAAGGTCATCGTAACGGTTTGCAACAATAGCGTCACTTTGAGCCTTAAACTTCTCGATATCGTTTACAACAAGACTTCCGAAAAATGTGCTACCATCCTCAAGACCGGGCTCATAAACAATTACTGTTGCACCTTTAGCCTTCACTCTTTTCATAACGCCCTGAATACTGCTCTGACGGAAATTATCGCTACTTACTTTCATCGTAAGGCGATAAACACCTATTGTTACAGACTTTTCTGCAGTTTTATCATACTGTGCATTCTCTGCATAATACCCGGCAACCTGCAATACTCTATCTGCAATAAAATCCTTACGTGTACGGTTTGCCTCCACAATTGCGGAAATCATATTTTCAGGAACATCCTGATAATTGGCAAGCAACTGCTTGGTATCTTTTGGTAAACAATAACCACCGTAACCGAAGGATGGGTTATTATAATGATCACCTATTCTTGAATCAAGGCAAACTCCATCAATTATCTGTTTTGTATCAAGACCCTTCAGTTCCGCATAAGTATCAAGCTCATTAAAGAAACTAACTCGCAATGCAAGATATGTATTAGAAAAAAGTTTAACCGCCTCTGCCTCTGTAAAGCCCATAAAAAGAGTGTCAACATCGGGCTTCAATGCCGCATTTTGTAAAAGCTCTGCAAAAGTGTGTGCAGCTTCAGTTAAGCGAGCATCCTCAAGATCAGTTCCCACAATAATACGACTCGGATAAAGATTGTCATAGAGTGCCTTTGACTCTCTTAAAAATTCCGGACTGAACATAATATTTTTGTTGCCTGTTTTTTTGCGAATTTCATTCGTATAGCCTACGGGGATTGTAGATTTTATTATCATGAAAGCATCAGGATTAACTTTTTGCACAAGTTCAATTACACTTTCTACTGCAGATGTATCAAAATAATTCTTGTAGCTATCATAATTGGTAGGGGCGGCAATAATTACAAAATCCGCATTTTTATAGGCACTTTCTGCATCAAGTGTTGCAGTTAAGTCAAGCTCTTTTTCTGCCAGATATTTCTCTATATAATCATCCTGAATAGGTGAAATACGATTGTTTATCATATCAACTTTCTCGGGTACTATATCCACCGCTGTTACGTGATTATTCTGAGCTAAAAGTGTTGCTATGGAAAGACCTACATAACCTGTTCCGGCTACTGCTATTTTCATAAGTTTCACTCCAAAAATTTAAAACTTTCTCCAAACCATCTTGTCAACAACACCGGTGTATGACTGGATGATCTTCACAACCTTGGTGGAAACGTTCTCTTCTACGTAATCGGGAACGGGAATGCCGAAATCACCGTTTTTGTTCATCTCTACAGCTGTGTCAACTGCGTTGAGAAGTCCCTTTTCGTCAATGCCCGCAAGAACGAAGCAAGCCTTATCAAGAGCTTCGGGACGCTCTGTGCTTGTTCTTATGCAAACTGCAGGGAATGGTTTTCCAACTGATGTAAAGAAACTTGATTCTTCAGGAAGCGTACCGCTATCAGAAACAACTGCAAAAGCATTCATTTGCAATTTGTTATAATCGTGAAAACCTAAAGGTTCGTGACACACAACACGCTCATCAAGTTT
>JAZNHK010000172.1:0-47795 GCA_045576915.1 Acutalibacteraceae bacterium | reverse complement strand
GGAACAGTAGGAGCCGGAAGAGTTGTATCCGCAACAGTTGTATGAACAACTGCCGAAGATGTCAAAACATCTTCAATAGCAAACTCGATAATTTGAAAATCAGCTTTTTCGTAAGCGTTCGAAATCATTTTTTATTTACCTGCATTTGTGCAAGCAGTTGTATAAATAGCTTTAAGGTTTGTTGTGAAAGCAGGATCTGCCTGAGAAACGTATGTGTTCTGAACACCGTCTTCTTCAACAACAATTGAGAATGTGCATACCATATCTTCAGTATTTTCAACTTCATCAGCTGTAAGACCGGGGATAACAGCACGGAAGTTCCATGCATTTTCTTCACCATCTACAGGGTAAACATTGTATGCTTCAACAGTTTCGCCATTGATAGTAACATAGATATTCTTAAGGTTTACACATTCCTTGCCATCAAATGTGATGGGAAGGTTGGAAATCTTACCAACGATACCAGCATCGAAGGGGAAGGACATTGTGTTCCAGTCATCCATTCTACCCATTGTGAATGCACCTTCAACAGTGGGATCAAGAGCTGCTGTGGGAGCTGCATAAGCTTCAGAGAAATCAACTGCGCTTGCAGCATAAGCTGTGTTTGTTTTACCAGTGTTGTACTGAACTTTAAAGAAGCTCTGGCCATAAGCACCAACAACAACACCGATTGTATCTGCAGCAGTGATTTCTTTAAGTGCTACAAATTGAAGAGTAAACACTTCACATTCGGGATCAAGAGCATAACCAGTTGCGTTGCTGTAACCATTGTTCTGGTTGTAAGCCTGCTGAACCTGAAGAGCAGCATTCCATCCCTGAGCTGTATCGTTAGCGTTGAATTTTTTAACGATGTTGTTAGAAATTGTTGATGTAATTGTTACTCTACAAGCAGCTGACATAGCATCTGCATAAGATGCACCCCATGTAAGAGCATCAATAGCATCAGATGTGCTTTCAGTATTTACTTTGTAAGCTGTGTTGTTGTAACCGATTGCTGTGTTACCGATACCATGTGCGTAATCGGAAAGGTCTGTTCCTTCAGGTACTGTGTAGTAAACTTTTACGTTAACAATTGTACCTGCAGGAGCACCGATTACAGCATCAGAAACAACTTTAACACCAATAGCATCAAGTGGCTGACCTGCAGCAACTACTGTCAATGAAAAAATTGACATAAGCATTACAGCAACAAGTGCTAAGCTTAAAATTTTCTTAGACATTTTAATGTGCCTCCTAAATTAATTTGAATTGATTAAAAACCTAATGCTGCAATATTACCTGCAACATCGATACGACCTAAGTCACCAAGAACCCAAGCGTCATGGCTCAATACGTCGTCAGCGTCTGTAGCGTCACAGAAACCATCTATGTTTACGTCACCTGCAAAATCAGCATAAGTGAGAAGACGACCTGTGTCACCAAGCATCCAAGCGTCATGGCTCAAAATATCGTCAGCGTCTGTAGCATCAGCGAAACCATCACCGTTAACATCACCGAAAACGATAAGTACGTATGAAGCTACAACTTCACCATCAAGGTCAAGAACCTCAACCATTGTACCTGTACCGCAAAGAGAACCAGCTTCATTTTCAACAACGTTCATTTCACCGTCGCCGATAACTTCGAAGAGTTCTGAAACATCACCGTTTGCATCGGGGTCAAAACCTAAAAGGTAACCATTGCATTCGATGCCGTTATCTTCATCGAGCATAGTTCTTGATGTATCAATAACACCGATTGTGCCTTCAACAACTGCGAGTTCGGGAGCTGCACCACCACCGATGATAACAGCTTCGCCAACTGTTACAGTCTGGCCAACGATGGGTTCGCCTGTAACGATGTCGCCATCGCTCATACGAGCAGCGATAAGAGTACCAGCAATGTTAGTTGCTGATTTTGCGTTGTCATCAATAGCAATTTCTGCAGAACCTTCGCCGCTGTATGCGTAAACAACAGTTGCGATAACGCCGTCGATTTCTTCTGCTGTGATTGTGTTGTCAGCAGATGTATCAGAAATGATCATTACTTTGCCTTTTGATTTACTAACGCTAACAGTAGCGTTGTAAGATTCGGGAATAGCATCACCCAAAATAACATCATCAATAGATGCTACAGATGTATCAGTGTTTGTGAGAACGAACTGAATGGGACCTGTTGCATAGTTTGTTGTAAGAAGAACATCTACTGACCAAGTACCATCGCCATTGTCAACGGGCTCACTGAGTGCCCAATCCTGTGTGTATTCTGCTGCTTCTTCTTCATCTTCATAAGCTGTTGCTGCGCTAGCAGCTACTGTAAGCATAGAAAATACCATAGCAATAGCAAGCAATACACTAAAAAGTTTTTTAGTCTTTGACATTAGTCTGCCTCCTATGAAGTTTTTTTCATATTCTCTCCAAAGCGGTTACAATAACCGCACCGCTTAAACCACTAAAATCCGGCGAATCACACATATAATATAATATATAGTATATGGTTTTTCCGTTTTCCCTTTGCCGGAGTTTCCTCCGGCAAGGGATTTTTGTTAATGATTTAAGGGTTTTGTTTTAATTCAACGTGTGATTTAAAACCGTTAGACTTAAATTAAGCAAGAATCTTGTTAACAACTGCTGTATAGTCAGCTGCTGCAATTTCTTCTGTTGCTGCATCGAGGTTAGCTGCAATGAAGTAGCAACCTTCGAGTTCAGCGTGAGCGTTTGCTGTACGTTCTGTAAGAGAACCGTCAAGAACGTCAAGAACACCGTCACCGTTTACGTCAGCCTCAACGACAACCTTAACTGTTGCAACAGGAACTTTTACGCCACCAACAACTGTGTAGAATGTAACTGTTGCGTTTGTACCTGTGAAACCTTCAAGGTCAGTATCAACTGTGTAGTTGATATCGTTAGAAACTGTGATAAGGTCTGGTGTAACGTTTGCACTTGATGCAGTTGCACCAAGAATAACTTTAACTGCGTCAGCATCGAGCTCGGGAGCGAGTCTTGCAACGGAAGCTGTGATATCTTCGATACCTGCTTCTTCGTCACCGGGAACGATAACTTCTGTGTTTACATTAGTACCAGTAATGTTAAGACCTTTGAATTTAAGTCTAGCAAGTGCTTCTTTGAGAGCAGTAGCAGCTCTGTCAATTTTATACTGTTCGTCTACACCGTAAGGTTCTGCGTTCTCATGGAGAGCTGAACCGGGGAAGAGCTGAACTTTGTCGCCATCTGCATTTGTGAAATCTTGGTAACCAAGTTCTGCAAGAACCTGACCGATTTCTTTAGCAGTATTGTCATAAAGACCGGGATTTTCCATTACCTGTTTTGCCTGAGCAATAAGTGCTTCAAGTTCAGAGTAATCTGCTTCTTCGTCAACGAGAACGAGCTCGTTACGAGAAACCATAAGTTCGTATTTAGCATCAAATACAGTCATCTGAGTGGGGTTAGCCTGAACAGCAAGAGCATTTTCCATAGCTGCTTCATACTTAGCCCAGCTACGCCATGTGTAATCGCTTTCTTCGCCAACCATTGCATTTGCAGAAGCGATTTCGTCATCAAGATATTTTGTGATAATGCCATGGTCACGAGCAAGAAGACGGGGACCCATTCTGTCAAGATAGTTAGCAGCCATTTCAACGTCAAGAAGAGAAGTTGTCTGATATTCAGCCTTCTTATCTTCAAGCCATTTAGCTGTTGCTTCTATATCTTCTTTGTCCATATCTTCAAGAAGAGCTAAGATATAGTCTTCATTTTTATCGCCTGCAACGAGAGCTCTGAGGTCATCCTCATTGATCCATGTGTAGGGGAAGGTCTGGTCGATTTCAGCAACTGATGCGTTAGAAGCATCATTCTTAAGGTTGATGTAGTAAGCTGCATCGTCACGAGCATCGTTGTAACGATTCCATCTGTACATCTTATAATCTGTATAGTCTTTAGCATCGCTATACTGAGCTTCGGAAGCTACAAGAGCTGCTTTAAGAGCGTCAACTGTTGCGTCAAGGTTGTCACCTTTGCCTTCACGAACGCTCTGGATAGCAGATTTCTTACAGTAACCTACGTCGTTAGATGCTACATAGAGAGCTTCATAGAGTGCATCAAGGTTCCATACGGAGTCAGCGTTCCATGCCTGAACACCGCCGCGAACACCGTTAAGGAATGCAGGAACATAGTTGTTAACTGCAGTAGCACAATCGATTACAGTAACTTTCTTAACGCTGATTTTCTCTTCGCCGTCCATTACATAACCAACAGTGCCTTCTTCATCAGTAACAGTAACTGCATTTGCAGCATATTCTGTAACTGTTTCGTTGTAAACAGTGCCATCAGCACCTGTGTAAGAGCCTGCCCATTTACCACCGTCAGCATTAGCAATCCATGCTGTTGTTGTGAATGCTGTATCACGGAGAACAACTTCACCATTTTCATCTGTTGTATTAGCAGATTCAAGAACGCCGTTTGCATAAACCTTACCTTCAAGGTTGTAGCCTGAAGCAAGTCTGAGCGCGTTCATTTCAGAGATTGCAAGAGATGAAAGTTTGTTGTAAGCAACATCATCGTAGTATCTGAGGGTGAAGGTGTGAGGTCCGTTGTTTGAACCCTTAGCCTTCAATGTGATTGACCAGTTTGAAGTTGAACCGGAAGTCTTGTTAGTAGCTTCCCATGCAGCTTTGTTAACAGAACCGTTAACTGTAAGAGCATTACCTGAACCGGACTGAGATTCACCTTCGTCGTTAGTTGCCTGAACAGTATATGTGCTGAACTGCTTAAGGTCATTGAAGTAACGACCACCGCTGCTGTTTGAGAACTTCATTGAAACGTTACCGAATGTGATACCGTCAACTGTTGCTGTAGAAGCTGTAATAGCTGCTTCCTGAGAAGAGGTAAATAACTTATAGTCACGACCGAATTTACCTGTTACGATTTCGGGAATGTAATCTGTAGCAGTTGAAAGAGGAACATAGTGAGGAGAGTAGATAGCTGCGTATGAAAGTGAGCCACCGTTATTGTAGTATGTTTCTTTACCTGCGTCACTACCATTGTAGTTAAGGTATGCGTAAGATTCGGCGTAGAATGTCTTACCGTTAGCCATTTCTGCGCCATCTTCGTCGATAACCTTATAGCCAACCTTGAATCTTACGAGAGCACCGCTTGTGGGAACATTAGCTGCTGTGTAAGTGAAGGAACCACTTGCACCGTAACCAATTGTCTGCTGAGAAGAAGAAACTGTAACATAGGCTGATGAACCATCTTCGCCAAGCTGGTCGTAAACATTAACGCTCATAAGCTTGATCTGATACTGTTCGTCAGTATGTTCGTTACCTGCTGCATCTCTGTAGTGTCTCCAAACACCGTTTGAAGCATTACGAACTGTAACAGTTACAGCAGATTCTGTTGCACCATTTACAAGGTCGATAGATCTTGCAAGAGAGATTTCGGGCTCCTGGAAAGCCTGTTCTGTACCCCAACCCTTGATAAACATACCAACAACGGGAAGAGCACAGTTAAGAAGGTCACGGCCCTGATTTTTAAGAGCTCTGAGGAGCTGCTGAACAGTGATCTTAAGGTTTGCCTGAGTAATGATATTATCAAGGCTACCTGTACCAACACCCTGAAGGAGACCTGTATAACCATTACCATTTTCGCTGATAGGAAGAACAAGGTTAACAATGCTATTTACAAGGTTGAGAACCATGTCCATAAGGTTAGGTGTGTTAAGGATGTTGTAAGCAGCTTCGTTTCTACCGAAGAGAGAAACGAGTTCTGTAAGGTCAAATGTTGTAAGGAGTGATTTGAGTTTATCAAATACAACGCTGATATCAAATGCGAACTCATCAGTTGTACAGCCATTGATAAAGCCAAGAGGAAGGATTGTGTTAAGTACATAGCTGAACTTATCAAGAGGATCGCTGTAAGCAGCAAGCTTTGAAGGTTCAAAACCGTGGATAACACTTGCTGTACCATCACTTACATATTTAGCTGCCCATGTAACTGCTGTACCAAGCATATCTTTCCAACGAGCTTCTGTAATTCCCTGAGCAGGAATTGCTGTGTTGAAGTTTGTGATATTATTAAGGTATGTGTAACCAATATCAAGACCCATGTTAAGAATGATGTTGAACCAATCTTCTGTTCCGTTAGCTTCTTTGAACAATCTGTCATTTTCAGATGTTACGTTGCCGTTTTCAAAGATGTATGCATCATAGTTAACGTTGGGAGCAATTTCAGTCATGAATTCACGGATAACAAGTGCACCGAATTCAAGAACCTGTTCGCCTTCATGGAAAGCGTAAGTACCGTCTGCATTCTTAGGCATAATAAGCTGAGGCATTACATCCTCGAAGAATACAGGTCCGATAATAGCAATAAGGTCAAGAAGAGTGTAGTCTGCAATATCTTCATATTCCCAAGCTACATAGGGAGATGATTTGCCGAAGATGCTATCTGCATGTTCTGCAAGGAGATATTTAAGAAGACGCTCTGCGTTGTCCATAAGGCTCTCAGATGTGGGACCATCTGCCCAATAGTCACCTGTTAATTCAGCAAAGTGATCTTTAACATCCTGCTTAACAGCTGTTTCGAAAACAACATAAAGAAGGTGGTTAAGAGACTCTGTGATTGATTCGTATTTGCCAATAAGAGCTTTATAGTTAAGAGAAGCAAGGTTATCTAAACCGAACTCTTCTGCATCTTCCTGATCACCAGGAACGGGAGCTACGAAATTCCAATTGAAATCGATAAGGTCATAGAAACCATTAGCTGATGCTGTGTTAGCTTTGTAGTATTTACGAACTTTTTCAGTAACTTCGTTACCTTCATCATCAACAACAGGAGCACCGTTTTCCATAACAGGTTCTGTTTCCAATGTTGTGTAGTAGAAGTCGTCGCCATCCTGAGCGATTCTGTCGTAAGCGATGTAGTTAACATATTCTTCTTTGCCATCAACTGCATCAACTTCGAAATCTGCTGCAATGTCAGCAGGAAGAGTTGCTGCATCGATTTCGTTAAAGTCAACTTCAACTGCTTCAAGAAGAGATTTCTTGAGATTGTTGTTAAGAGCGTTAACACCAAGGTCATAAATAGCGTAGGGAGCAATTTTATCAAGGAGACCGAAAATGCTGTTTTCAGTAATCTTTGTCATTGCCTGAACGCCTGCAAGACCTTTTTCTGCAAGAGTGGGCATGATAACTGAATCCATATCCCAAACCTTTTTGTCGTCTTCCCAAGAATAATCCTGAGGATTAACAAGAAGACCGCCAATAGTCTGAGCAATCATTTCATCAAGTGTATCAACATTTGAAGGAAGAGTGTTGCCAAGTTCTTCGAAATCCTGATCAAAGCCATATGAGCCGTAGATAAGCATATCGTAAACAAGGCTCTTAAGGAGCATGGGGATATCGCCAAGAAGATCACCGATAGAACCGAGGTCAAGGAATGAACCAACAAGACCGAGGCTGATACCGTTATCTGAACCGATACCGTAAGCTGCTTTTGAAAGGATGTTTGAGTTGTTGTCGTTACCAACAAGAGTAAGAACATTCATGATCATTTCCAAGTCGCCCTGGCTTCTTGATTTGTTCTTAATAGGGCTGAAGTCCATATCGCCGAGGTCACCAAGAAGACCTTTACCGATGGACCAAACTAAACCTCCTGTCAGATCAGTAATGTCAGCACAGATATAGTCGATCTTGTTGAGACGAAGCTCACCAAGGATTGAAAGATCGATAGGTTCAATATCTGCAAGAAGATCATTATCGACTAAGTCGAGAGCAAGGTCAGCAACCTGTTCAGCAGTTAACTGTGCATCGTCGATGTTATCCCAAGAAACTTCACTCTTAACAAGAGCTGCGTTACCGATAACTGCCATGCAGCTGAAAGCCATAACAAGGGCAAGAACCAAGCTCAACAATTTTGTTGATTGTTTCATAAAGTTTTACCTCCATATTTTTAGTACGCCAATACAAAAATACGCGTGCGTTAACTAAAACGAATACCACAAACACGCACCGATTGTGGCAAAACATTTTTGTCGCACAATCCCCCTTTCATAAATTTCCGAAAATACAAAGCCAAAGGCTTCGTATATAGGATAGCGATTGACCGTGGGCCGATTTTAAAGTGCACAGCGCCGAATTGCTCAGAGCGCATAGCGGTGAGCGTTGTGCCGTTACCGACCGCCGCGCACTCCACCGCTGCTGCACCCTGCAGCATCGCTTTGTGCACTTAGCGCCCACACACTTTTAAAAGACAGTTGAAGTACTGACCGCCCCGATTGAACAAAACAACCACCCGCAAATAGCCTTCCTCGTCCACAAAAAACACCGAAGATTTTTATTGCCGAGCATTTGTTTTGTTCAACCGAGATTGTGCCTCAATAAACAGAAACAAATTAACATCATTTTCTGCCTGAGGGCATAATACCCCCACTGCCCCAACCTTATGGTCACGATAATAATACACCAAAACAAAACGGCTTGTCAATACTTTCCGCGAAAAAAAGTGTATTATTTTATAATATATAATAAAATGATAAAAAAACGAAACTAAAACGAAACGGTAAGTAAAATGCAAAGTACAGGGTGAAGTCTACAAGAGAAAATGTATAACCCATCAGTATTGTAATATCATTGTGCATTTTGCACAAATTGTACAGTAAAGTTCTTTTGCTTTACAAATTGTTAGATTTCCGAAAAAGCATATAATGCACTATAACTTTTTTATTATTGAGGATTAGAAGCGTTTTCAAAAGTAAATAACCAGTTGTGTAATGTCATAAACCTTTACATATTTAAAACATATTTTCCGATGTATTATTCCCTTTTTCAGATATTTGTTTGTGCATTTTGCTATATCGGTTTTCCAATAAAAAATATGGCTTTTATTTTTATTTTCGATCTCATGAAGAACACAATTGAATGAGATTGAAAAGATACACGTATCAGCAACCGCAATTTTTTATCTTTTTTTCGACAAAAAATTACCTGAAATTTTATATATGTTTTCTATTGAAAAACGATTTTTGTATATGTATAATATTTCTATGATTACATTCTGAGCAAATGGGTGAATTTCTTATGAAGCTTCTGGAAGAAAGAATTGAAAATGACGGAACCGCTATAGGCACAGATATTTTAAAGGTTGATATGTTCCTCAACCACCAAATTGACCCCGCCCTCATTATGGAAATGGGCAAGGAATTTTATCGCCTTTTCAAAGACTGCGGTGCAACCAAAGTTGTAACAATTGAATCTTCCGGAATTTCTATGGCTGTTGCAACTGCTTTGCAGTTCGGCATCCCTGCCCTTTTTGCAAAAAAAGGCGACCACAAAAATGTTGGTAATGATGTTTATTCCGCAAAATGCTATTCTTTTACTCACGCTAAAGAATACCAAATGAAAATTTCGAAAAAATATCTTAACAAGGGCGATAAAGTGCTCATTATTGATGACTTTATGGCAGGTGGAAATGCTTGCAATGCTCTTATAGATATTATGGGACAAGCTGGTGCAGAAGTTGTAGGTATAGGCATCGCCATCGAAAAGGGATTCCAGCCGGGCGGAAACGAACTCCGCCGGAAAGGATATAAAGTTCGGTCATTAGCAATCGTTGACAGTATGTGTGACGGCAAAATCACATTCAGACCCGATATTGATTGCTGATAATAAAAAACCTTATATGGAGGTAATGAAAATGAAAAAATTCAGCAAAGTTCTCGCTCTCTGCCTTGCACTTGTATTGGTAGTTGGGTGCTTCGCAGCTTGTGGCGATAAGCCCAATGCAGACCCCGAGAACAAAGAACCCGAAGTGCTTGGTATGAGCGACTCTCCTCTTGCAGCACCCGAAATCAAAAAAGATTTCGAAATCAAAGATGATTTCAAAATCGGTTTCATCTGCTTGCACGACGAGAACTCCACTTATGACCTTAACTTCCTCGAAGCTGCAAATGCAGTAGTTGAAGCACTTGGCCTTACAAAAGACCAGTACATCGTCAAGAAAAACATTCCCGAAGGCAACGAATGCTACGAAGCTGCTAAAGACCTTGTTGACCAGGGTTGCACAATCATCTTCGCTAACTCTTTTGGTCACGAAGATTTCATGATTAAAGCTGCTAAAGAATTCACAGATGTTGAATTCTGCCATGCAACCGGCTACAAAGCAAGCATTGAAAAGTTACCCAACTACCACAACGCTTTCGCATCTATTTTCCAGGGCAGATATCTTGCAGGTATCGTTGCAGGTCTTAAGCTCAACGAAATGATTGATGCTGGCGAAATCACTGCTGAAGAAGCAAAAATGGGTTATGTTGGTGCATTCACATACGCTGAAGTTATTTCAGGTTACTCTTCATTCTACCTTGGTGCAAAATCAGTTTGCCCCTCTGTTACAATGGACGTTCAGTTCACAGGTTCCTGGTATGACCCCACATTAGAGAAAAACGCTGCTGAAGCTCTTATCGCTAACGACTGCGTTCTTATCAGCCAGCACGCTGACTCTATGGGTGCTCCCGGTGCTTGCGAAGCTGCAGGTATCCCTAACGTTTCTTACAACGGCAGCACTTACGAATCCTGCCCCGAAACATTTATGATTTCTTCAAGAATCAACTGGGCTCCCTACTTCAAATACATCATCGAATGTGTAAACACTGATAAAGAGATCGCTACTGACTGGTGCGGCGGCATTGCAGAAGGTTCTGTTGTTCTTACAGGTATCAACCAGGATGTTGCACCCGAAGGAAGCTACGAAGCTGTTGAAGCTGCAATCGCAAAATTCAAAGCAGGCGAACTCAATGTATTTGATGTTAAGACATTCACTGTTGACGGCAAAGCTCTTGAAGATTCTGACATCGTTTACGATGGTTTCTATCACGAATCCGAAAAAGTTTCCGCTCCTTCATTCGATTTGAAGATTGACGGTATCACTCGTCTTAACGAAAACTTTGGTTAATTATTAAAACTTAAGAAAGGCGGAGGAAACTCCGCCTTTTTCAAGTTAAAAGTTAAAAGTTTAAAATTAAAAGTTATTCAAACAACAGTTTTATTGCGTACGGTGATAACAATGTCTGATAACATACAACAAAAAACTTATCAATTTGCAGTAAGAATCATTAAACTGAGTAAATATCTGCGTAAAACAGATATAGATGCAACAATTTTAAGGCAATTAACAAAAAGCGGAACCAGTATAGGTGCAAATATTGCTGAAGCCCAGCATGCTCAAAGCACAGCCGATTTCATAGCAAAATTGCATATTGCATACAAAGAAACATCTGAAACAAAATATTGGCTTTCACTTTTAACTGATACAGGATACCTTTCAAAAAGAGAAAGTACATCCATCTTGAAAGATTGTTGCGAAATCGAAAAAATCTTGACGGCAACCTTAAAATCACTAAAAATAAAACAAAGCAAAAACAACCCACCTGCTTGAACAACTTTTAACTTTGAACTTTTACCTTTTAACTTGACTTTGTGGAGGTGCTGCAAATTTGAATAGCAATATTGCTCTTGAATGTAAAGGTATAACTAAGACCTTTGGTAGCGTTGTTGCCAATAAAAACGTTAACCTTTCTGTTCACAGAGGTGAAATTCTTTCAATTTTAGGCGAAAACGGAAGCGGTAAAACTACCCTTATGAATATGATTTCGGGTATTTATTTTCCTGACGAAGGTAGCATTTTCGTTGATGGAAAAGAGGTTTCTATCCGCTCACCCAAAGACGCTTTCAACCTTAAAATCGGTATGATTCATCAACATTTCAAGCTTGTTGATGTTTTTGATGCTACTGAAAATATCGTATTAGGTATCAGCGGTAAAAAATTTAATATAAAAGCTGCAAGAAAAGAAATTCAAGAAACCTGCGATAAATACGGCTTTGAAATCGACCTTTCAAAGAAAATCTATGATATGAGCGTTTCTGAAAAGCAGACTGTTGAAATTGTTAAGGTACTTTACAGAGGTGCGGATATTCTTATTCTTGATGAACCTACTGCAGTTCTCACTCCTCAGGAAATTAAAAAGCTTTTTGATGTTCTTCGCCGTATGCGTGATGACGGAAAAGCAATTATCATCATCACCCATAAGCTTAACGAGGTACTTGAAATTTCTGACAGAGTATCCGTTCTTCGTAAGGGTGAATATATCGGTACTGTTGATACTAAAGACTCAACAGAACAGAGCCTTACAGAAATGATGGTGGGCGAAAAAATCAGCCTTGATATTGAACGTCCCGAACCTCACGACACTGCTGACAGACTTGTTGTTAAAGGTATTGACTGCTACAACGCTGATGGTGTAAAGGTTCTTGACGATATCTCCTTTACCGCGAAAAGTGGTGAAATTCTCGGTATCGCAGGTATTGCAGGCTCAGGTCAGAGAGAGCTTTTAGAGGCTATTGCAGGTCTGCAGAAGCTTTCCGGTGGTGAAATTATTTATAACAATCCCAAAACCGAAAAGGCAGAAAATCTTCGCAACAAAACTCCTATCGAAATAAAAAATCTTGGGGTTCGTCTTTCATTTGTTCCCGAGGACAGACTTGGTATGGGACTTGTTGGCAATATGGGTATTGCAGATAATATGATGCTCCGAAGCTACAAAAAGGGTAAAACAATGTTCCTTGAACGCAAAGAACCCAAGAAGCTTGCAAATAAGATTATTGACGACCTTAAGGTTGTCACACCTGATGCAAACACTCCCGTCAGAAGACTTTCGGGCGGTAATGTTCAAAAGGTTCTTGTTGGTCGTGAAATTGCCGCTTCTCCAACTGTTCTTATGGCGGCGTATCCCGTAAGAGGTCTTGATATCAACTCTTCTTACACAATTTACAATCTTCTCACAGAGCAAAAGGAAAAAGGCGTTGCCGTTATCTTCGTAGGCGAAGATCTTGACGTGCTTATTGACCTTTGTGACAGAATCCTCGTTATCAGCGGTGGCAGAGTAACAGGTATTGTTGACGGCAGAACTGCTAAAAAAGAAGAAATCGGTCTTCTTATGACTAAATCAGATTCAATCGAAAAGGAGGTTAACTAATGGCTAAAACTGAAAACAAAGTAAAAAATCCTCTTTTTCACATTGTTAAAAGAGAACCTCTCCCCGTTCTCCCTGCTTTGGGAATAAGAGCAGCGGCAGTTGTTGCGGCACTTATAGTTTCCGCCCTTGTTATCACTCTTTTATCTCAGCAAAACCCCTTGGAAGTCTACAAATCAATGTTTGAAGGCTCTTTCGGTTCAACTGTTCGTATCTGGAACCTTTTACAGAACCTTGCAATGCTTCTTTGCGTTTCCTTGGTTGTTACGCCTGCCTTTAAAATGAAGTTCTGGAACATTGGTGCAGAGGGACAAGTTCTTATTAGTGGACTTGCAACTATCTGGTGTATGTTCTTCCTTGGTGGAAAAATGCCACTACCCTTGCTTCTTGTTGTAATGCTGGGTGCAAGTATTATTGCAGGTATTGTATGGGCTATTCTCCCTGCTATTTCCAAGGCACTCTGGAACACAAATGAAACACTTTTCACACTTATGATGAACTATATTGCAATTCAGATGGTTGCATATTTCCTTAAGAGATATGTTAAAAGCGGTTCAGGCGTTCTTGAACCAATGCCACAGTACGGCTTACCCATCATTGCGGATAAACAGTATCTTTTAAGTATTCTTGTTGTTTTAGCTCTCACCGTTGTTGTTTATATCTATTTAAAACACAGTAAACAAGGTTACGAAATCTCCGTTGTTGGTGAAAGCGTTAATACAGCTAAATATATCGGTATAAATGTTAAAAAGGTTATCATAAGAACACTTGCTATTTCAGGTGCTATTGCCGGTGTTGCAGGCTTCCTGCTCGTTGGCGGTATCAACCACACTATAAGCACCACAACCGTTGGTGGCAGAGGCTTTACTGCCATTATGGTTTCCTGGCTTGCTAAATTCAATCCGTTACTTATGATTGTTACATCATTCCTTATTGTATTTATGGAGCGTGGTGCAGAGCAAATCAGCTCTGATTTTGACGTTGACCCTTCAATTTCAGACATTTTAACCGGTATTATCCTCTTCTTTATCATCGGTTGCGAATTCTTCCTTCAATACAAAATTGTATTTAACAAACACAGAAAGGAGGAAGCATAATGTTATCCTTTCTTGTTAGTGCAATCCGCTTAGGTATGGCTTTCCTTTTAGGCTCAACAGGTGAAACAATCACCGAAAAAGCTGGTCACCTTAACCTTGGTACTCCCGGTGTTATGTGCGTTGGTGCTGCTTGCGGATGTTATGTTGAATACCTTTATCTTTCCGAAATGGGACTTTACGCAAGTCCTGTTGTTGCAGTTCTTCTCCCTGTTATTGCTGCATTTTTAGGTAGTGCTATAATGGGCTTACTCTTCAGTTTTATGACCGTTACATTAAGAGTAAATCAGAACGTTACCGGTCTTGCACTCACCACGTTTGGTGTTGGTGTTTCCGACTATATCATCTCTCAGACTGGTCTTGCATACCAGAGAGGTTCAAAATTCTTCAACGCATCTCTTCCCTTTGCAGATGACTTGGGTTGGTTCGGTGAAATATTCCTTTCCCACGGATTTTTGATTTATTTTGCAATTGTTATCGCTATTCTCACCACTTTTGTTTTCAACAAAACAAAAGTCGGTTTGCATCTTCGTGCAGTTGGTGAAAATCCTGCAACCGCAGATGCGGCAGGTATAAATGTTTCTGCATACAGATATGCTGCAACGTGCATCGGTTGTGGTATTTCAGGTCTGGGCGGTCTTACCTTTATTATGAACTACCTTAACGGTAACTGGGAATACTGCATTGACGCTATCGGATGGCTTGCAATCGCACTTGTTATCTTCACCGTATGGAAACCAAACCTTGCAATTATCGGATCTATCGTTTTTGGTGGGCTTTATATCGCAAGCACCTATATCAAAGGTTTCTCTATTCACGATAACGAAATTCTGAAGATGCTCCCCTATATCGTTACAATCATTGTTCTTCTTTTCACAAGTATCCGCGACAAAAAGAAAAATCAACCGCCTCAAAGCCTTGGTTTAAGTTATTTCAGAGAAGAAAGATAAAACCCTATAAAAAACACAGTTATTCAGAAAAAATCTGAATAACTGTGTTATTTTTGATTTTATGGGTAAAAATAGCAACATATTACTAGATTTTATGGTGGTTTTATGTTAGCTGTTATTACTGCAATTGTTTCGGGTGCTCTTATGAGTATACAGGGCGTTTTTAATGAAGGTGTAACCAAACAGACGTCAATATGGTTATCCGCCTCTTTTGTACAATTAACCGCCTTTCTGTTTTGTCTTGCTGCATGGCTCTTTACAGGGCGTGAAAGCTCTGTTGGAACACTTTTTAAAATTGAAAACAAATATATGCTTTTAGGCGGTATTATAGGTGCTTTAATAACTTATACTGTAATCCGCAGTATGTCAGGTCTTGGACCTGCTCAAGCGGTTATGATAATAGTTACGGCACAGCTCCTGGTTGCATATATCATTGAGCTATTCGGTCTTTTTGGAGTAGAAAAAGTCGATTTTCAATGGCAAAAGCTTTTAGGCATTCTAATCGCAACAGGTGGTATTTTACTTTTCAAATGGGAATTCAAATAAAAAAAGAAGTAGCTGCTCAAGCAACTACTTCTATATTTTCAATTGATTCTGTTGGTTGTGTTGTTTCAGTTTCCTCTTCAACAACGGGAACTTCATATATACATTCAACACCTTTTTTGTTGAATGCACTTTTGTATTTACCTTTCACAGATTTAACTGAATACTCGTAAGTTTCACCCTCTGCAACATCCATATCCACAAAAGATGTTATATCACCTGCAACAGTTGAAATCTTATTCCATTCACCATCTGCAGCCTTACGATAGATTTCATAGCTTGTTGCTGCAGCAACCTGATTAAAGTTGATAACAATACCATTCTCGCTACTCTGTGCTGTAACATCAGCAGGATTTTTAAGAAAAACAGTTTTCAAACCGCTATCATCATAACAGCCTTTAACTTTTCCGTCGTAAGCTCTTATGGTGTAATTATAAGTTTTTGAGCATTTTACACTTGTATCAGTATAAGTGACTTTCTTGCCACCTTTGATTTTAGCAACTCTTTTCCATGAACCTGAGTCCCCTTTTCTGTAAACATAATAACCATCTGCAGAAGAAACTTTCTTCCATGTAAGCTTAACGCTTGATGTGTTATTTTTAACAGAGGAAAGCTTTGGTGCACCAAGACAGGTTATTTTTTCACCCGCATAATACTGGCTGATTTTTTTACCATCAACCGCTTTTACTCTATAGGTGTATTTCACGCCATTCTTTGCAGTTTTGTCAATAAATGTTCTTGATTTTTTTGTGGTCTTAACCTTTTTCCATGAGGATTTATCTGCTTTTCTGTAAACATAGTACTTATCTGCACCTTTTACAGCACTCCAGCTAACAATAACACCATCAGCACCATTTTCTACAGAGCTGATTTTAGGAACACCTACGTTAGTTTTCTTACCATAAAGCTTAGGACCCTCGTACATTCTGATTGAATACATTGTCCAGCTATCACCACCACAGTGGTTATATGTATAAGTTGTCTTTTTGCCGTTATGGGCATTATTGTGTGCGTAGTCCTGGGAATAACCTTCGCTATTTGCACCATTACAAATAACGACATGCTCAAACTCGCCACAGTAATTACATTTGTAGAAAATAGGGTCGCCTTTTTTGAGCTTACCGCTATTGGCTGACATACTGATTTTTCCGCTTTTTCCGTTTGTAAGAGTCAGCTTATATGATTTGCCGTATTCACCCTTGAGTTTGTTGTATAAATCAATAACCGTTTCACCAAAAACATCAACACCGCCTGCCTGCAAACATCTTGAGGCAAACTCAGCACATAAACCTACTCCGTTATCCCAGTTTTTTTGTGCATATTTAAGTGATTTGGAAACGTTATAAACATCATTAGCAGCAACTGAATTCACACCTGTAAATGGTATCATACCCAATGCAAAAATTATTGCAAACACCAAGGAAAGTAAACGTTTTGTCATATTTTATCTCCTAAAAGTTACAATTTGTAATCAAAAACGAGAAAAATTATATCACAACATTTACAATTTGTCAAATTTATGCAAAAAGTCGTGCAGATTAAACCTGCACGACTTCCATTTTTATTAAACAATTCCGTTATTTAATGGGAACTTTTTTCTGCATTCTGCTTATCTCTTTCATTCTGAAGCATCGCTCTTATTTGTTCAGGCATCTTTAAAAAGTCCTCTTTCTCAAGTCCTTTTGTTTCGATAGGCGGTAAAAATGTTACATAAACTGTACCGCTTGTTATATTACCTGTTTCTTCAAGTCTTGCTCTTGAGCCCTCAATAAGCACCGGAACAACCTTTGCACCGCTTTCCATCGCTATTTTCATAGCACCACCTTTGAACGGAGCAAGTTTTCCGTCCTTGCTACGAGTTCCTTCAGGGAAAATAACAAGGCTCCTGCCGGATTTCACCATCTCAATAGCTTCATGAAGAGATGAGCGAGAACCATTTTTCTTTTTTCTGTCAACAAAAACACAGTCAAGCACCCACATCCAATGCTTCAGGAAAGGGAACATACTCAATTCCTTTTTGGCAATAAACATAGGCATTGTTGGTGCATTAAGGAACACCGCAGGAATATCAAACATACTTGCGTGGTTAGGTGTATAAATTATAGGTTCGTTTTCAGGAACGAGCTCCTTACCTTTAACAACAAAATTAACATCTGCCATATCAATCAAGGGCTCAAGCCATTCTTTAACATGCTTGTCAACAAAAGGTTTGTATTCCTTCCAATCCCCTTTTTTCTTCATTTCAGTGGCAATTTTAAGCTCCGGAGTGTATCCCAGAAGTGATGTAATAAATTTTGTGTACCATTTTAAAGTAAATGCATTCATAACAAAAGCTCCTTAATATTTCTACCCGTACATTTTAACATACGGCAGTAAAATTTCAAGACCAAAACAGAAAAAATAGTTTTTTTATTGAAGAGGGTTTAAAGGTGTGATAATATTAAAACATAGATTAAATAGGTAGGTGTGTTTATGAATTACAATTTCACACATTTAAACATTGAAGCAAGTAGTGCTGATGCTGTTAAAGCAGCAACATATTTCGCCAAAGAGATAAAAAAACGAACAGGTAAATCATTACCCGTTTTTCAAAAAGCACCCGCATTTCCCAAGATAATTTTCAAAACAGATGAAAGCATAGAAAACAAGGATTATTTTAACATTCAACAAACTGAAGGTGAAATAATCATTACCGCAAAAACCATCCGCGGTCTTATTTTCGGTTACTCATTGTTTTTAAGAAAATGCACTTTTGAAAATAACGTAATTACACTTATCAAAAATATTTCAGGCGATTATGCTCCACAGAAGGAAATCCGCGGCCACCAGGCAGGATACCGCACAACACCCAACACCTATGATGCCTGGACCTATGAGCAATATTTCCAGTATTATCTTGACATGATGGCTTTTGGCTCCAACACAATCGAACACAACGGAACAAAGCCCCGTGACAATTTCAGAAACGCTCTTATGAAATATGAGCAGGAAGAATTTCTTGTTGAAGCATCAAGACTTGCTGATGTTGTTGATATGGACGTTTCCTTGTGGCACGCCAACGACGACCACGAAACAGAGGAAGAAGCCCTTGCAATAAGAGAAAAGCTCTATTCAAGTATGCCTCGCCTAAATATTGTTTTTCCTCCCGGCGGTGACCCCGGTGAACTTCCTGCTGATGTATTCATAGACAGATGTCAGAAAATTCAAAAAGTTCTTACCAAATATCATACGGAAGCCAAAATGCATCCTTCTGCACAGGCACCCCATTCCATTCGTGACTGGGGCAAAGTGTTCTGCGAAAAGCTTGAAGATAAACCTGATGAAATCGATGCGGTTATTATGGGTCCCAACCACGCATACCCCATCCACGAACTGAGAAAACGCATTCCCGAAAAATATCCTATGCGTTTTTACCCTGATATAACTCATAATCTCCGTTGCGAATATCCTGTTAATTTCCTTGAAGATGACTGGCACTACACACTTGCTGCAACACTTTCAAGAGAAAGCGTCAACCCACGCCCGACAGAGCTCCGCACACTCCATCGTATTTTTGCACCATACACCATCGGAAGCGTAAGCTATTCCGAGGGTGTTCACGATGACCTTAACAAAGCGGTGTGGTCTGCGTTGGATTGGGATTGCAATACGGATTTAAGAGAAGCTGTGCTTGACTATGCACGTTACTTTATGTATTCAACCGATGAAGAAAAAATTGCAGATTGCATATTCCTTTTAGAAAAGAGCTGGCAAGGTGCACCCGAAGAAAATCCTTGTATCGACCTTGCTTACAAAATGTTCTGTGAATTGAAAGCAGATTACCCTGCACTTTCTGAAAACTGGCGTTTCCTTCAATTATATTTCCGTGCTTGTTGCGATAAGCTCGTAAAAATGAGAAGAACCTTCGAATTAAAGCTTATAAAAGAAGCAACGGAAGAAATAAAAAACAGAAATCTTACAAGTGCGACACAAATACTGAAAACTCCCTTCACCTTCCAATATTCCCTTTTGAGGGGGGAAATTGATACCCTTGCTGAAAAGCTCTTTGAACTCATCGGTTTACAATTGGATGTTGAGCATTATTGTGCCGATAGTTGGGAAAGAGGTGCAGTCCTCGAAACAATAGATAACAATGTTACCGACCGTGCTTATTTATTGAAAAAGCTTGAATATGCACTCACACTTGATGAAACCGAAAGAAACACCTTCCTTGATTTGCTTGTTTCTTGCAGAAATTGTAACGAAGGTGAAATTTATTATTCCGTTGCACTTCATGGGCTCAACACCCTTGGCGTTCGTCAGGAAGGCGAATTTTATATGGATGTTTATGCAGATAAGCCCGTTGCCAAAGAGCTTTCAATGCCTATGTCCATGACAAAGGTTTATGACCATTTTTCATTCAGAGCAAAATTTGGCGGATTCAAAGCAGATACCGATTATACTCTCAAAATCGCCTATAAAACTGATATCAATCCCGATATTATGCACCACCGTATTTATGCCAACGGCAAGACAATATACGATGGTGAGCAATTCGGCGGAAAAAAAGACCCCATTTTTGATCAACAGATATTGGTCAAAGGATTTGAAAGTGCGGAATATCTTTTACCAAAGGACATTTTTATAAACGGCACATTAGAATTGGAGATTATGGAAGATATTGATGGCTTTAAGCTTTGTGAGCTTTGGATTAAGCCGGTTAACTCTTAATAAAAACTAAAAAGCAACTGATTTGTTACCTTTTTCGACCGTTTTTGCAATGTTTTTGTAATAAAATGTTGCAAATAACGGTCGTTTTATGGTATTATGGAATTTGTATGAGTGGAAATTTGCTCAAAAATACCTAACAAGGTTAAGGTGGATGTATGATAAGAATCATTTGTACGGAATGTAAAAACGCTTATCTCCAGAATAAAGACGGAAAATTCATCTGTCCATCCTGCGAGGCAACATACCCTGAAGAAAAAGAAAATCTTCTTTTGGGTGTGCAGTACTATAATGAAGAAAATTACACAGAAGCAGACAATTGCCTGATGAAATATATTGTGAAAAACAGCATTGAACCTTTGGCAATATTCTATAAGGCGTTTTGCGATGCAAGAAATTTTGATGAGGATACTGTTTCTCTTCAGGATATATATAAAAAATTGCTTTATGCTTTTGAGGATGTTTCCGACGAGGATTATCCCCGTTTTATTGCTTTAGCAAATGATGAAACCGAAAAAATAGAGAAGCTTCTTGCTGAAAGTCATATAAGACTTTTTGCCGATGCGGATGCTGAAAAAATCAAAAAAGAAGTTCAGATTATTCTTAACATTCAAGATGAAGCAAAAACATTCAGAAAAGCTCTTTCTGAGCTTGTTTCACAATTCAATGAACGCTCCGTCCGTAAAATCTCTGCAAAATTCTCTGATTGCTTCTTTGTTGAAAAAGAAATTGCAGCAGAAGTTGGCGATATCAAATATCAAAAAATCTGTGATAATGTCGAAGCTCATACTGTTTTCACAGGAATCCTTACTAATGACATAAAGAATCTTGAAATATACTTGCGTTGTGTTGTTATGTTCTTCCAAAAGAGCTATGACAAATACAAATTCCTTTTAGACCAGTCTGAAAAATTCACAAAGCTTGCAGAGTTATTAAGTTTGGGTCAATATAATACCCTTAAAGGTGTGGGAGCTATAGGAGATAAGCTTAAAGTTGTCTCCTATGAATTCCTTGAGGACAGCTGCAAAGAGCATTTCGATGAACAAATTGATGTGCAAACCGAAACAGTTATTGTTATTGAACCCGAAGTGATAGAAGAGCCTGAAGTTATTGAAGAGCAAGAATATGTTGAAGAAACTGAGGCAACTGAAGTTATTGAGGAAGCTATAGTTACTGAAGAGTTTTCTGCAGAAGCAGAGGCAGATGAAACAAACGAAAGCTCTGACGAAGAGGAAACTATCGAAGAATCTACTGAAGAACAAACAGCAGTTACAGAAGAAGCTATTGAGGAAATCATCTCTTCAGATAACGACATAATTGAAATTGAAGTTGAATCAGTTTCCGAGGAGGAAACCGGAACAGAAATTGAAGATATTTCATCAACCACACAGACTGAAGAAACAGAAGGTGGCTACCCGATTGAAGAAATAGTTGAAGAAACTGTTGAAAAAGTTATTGAAGAAACACCCGGAGAAGCTGAAGCTATTATTGAAATACCTGTTGCTGAAGAAATTGAAGAAGTTGAAACAGAAGAAAACGACATTACTGAAATCGCAACCGAAGATAATATAATCGAGGTAGAAGAAGTAGTTCTCGAAAATTGTGTAACAATTGAGGTTGATGAAGAAGTTCTTTCAGGTAAAGCTCAATCAGAAACTATTACAAAATCCCAAAAGAAAAAGAGTCATAAAGCCTTGATTGCTGCTGTTATTGTAATTCTTTTAGCAGGTGCTTTTGCAGGTTATAAATATGGTCCTGAACTCATAAACAACCACAAATACGAGAAAGCAACCACCTTAGCCCAAGAAGGCAACTACACAGATGCAATTACAATTTTCAAAGAGCTTGATAATTACGCTGACAGTAGCGAAAAAGTTCTTGAATGTCAGTATAATGTTGCTTTAAGCCTTGAAGAGGACGAAAAATATGCAGAAGCAAAAGCTGCATTTAAAGCCCTCGGCAATTATGGCGACTCAAAAACAAGATTACAGGCTTGTGCATATAGCGAGGCAAATCTTGCTTTGGAAAACAAACAGTTTGAAAAAGCATCCAAACTGTTTATTGATTTGGGCGATTATGGCGACAGTAAAGACATGGTTAAAGAATGTTCATACAGACACGCTCTTTCTTTGATTGAAAAGAAAAAATATGAAAGTGCTATTGAAGTTCTTAATTCCATAAAAAAGTACTCCGATGCCAGAGAAAAAATCTCCGAAACAAAGTATATGTATGTTACAGATAATTTTGACAAGGATAACAAAAAAACAGTCAAATACCTTAACGAGCTTACAACAGAGGGCTATCGCAATAGTGCAGATTTAAGGAAAGAGCTTTTAGGTTCAGCAGAAGTTCTTTCAGCAGATATCAAGGTGTGCGTAAACTACAGTTCCACAGACCTTGAAACTGCACTTACCGAGCTTGATAATTCACAGACAATTTATTTCCATGCTATTGTGGATGATGCTTCACTTTATGGTCAGACACTTACCATAAAATACACTACCGCATTCGGTTACACACAAAGAAAAACAGTAATACTTTCTGAAAATGACAATGTTGCGGTAATGTCTTATCCCTCAACTCCTCACAAAAATTACACTGTTGAATTTGAGCTTTCGGATTCAACCGGCAAAAAACTTGCAGGACAGAAAATTTCTTTCTGATAAAAAATCAAAAACAGGAATTGCAACCAGTTTGCAGTTCCTGTTTTTTTACCATTGAGCCAATTTGCATTTATCTGATCATTCGGGAAACGCCTTCAGATACATCTGTTACCATATCTGAAACACCTTCGGAAACATCTGTAACAATATCGCCTAAAACACCGTTATCGCCTTCCTCGGACTCATCAGTTACCATGCCGGGATTCTGTGTTGTAGTAATATTTGTTGTACCGGTAGTATCTGTAGTTGTGTTTGTAGTAGTATTTGTATTATCATCGTTACCGCCACAACCACTGAACACAAATGCAATGCAACCAATTAGCATAACCACTGCAACAACTGCTATAATCTTCTTCATATATTCACGCCCTTTCCGGAGATAGATGAAACATTGTTAGCTCCTATATAATTATTCCACATTATTTTTCTGATATTCTCATTTTGTAAGAACTCCGCCATCCGTATAAAGAAGAATAAGAATATTTTTTTCTTCTCCTGTTACAGGGTCGATATAAACAAGAATTTCCTGTGAATCTTCCGCTTTACAACGATATTCATAAACATAGTTTTCTGTTTCATAATCTGTTGGAATAAACGCTTTTTTTGAAGATATTACTTTCAGTTCATCTTTCAAAAGTTTTTCTGCCGATTTTAACGTGTATTTTACATTCTGGGGAACGGCTCTTGATTTATGGTTCATTATATACCCTGTGGCATCAAAACCTGAAATTTCGCCATTATCAAGAGCTACATTGACCTTTATGAGGTCTGTGTAATAAGTTATCCCATCCTCATAATAAGAAAAATTCACGGTGCAAATACCATCAGTAGTTGCATAATAGCTTTCTTTAACCTTTTTATAACCTTTTTCTGCCAAAAAAGTCTTTGCTTTTTCCAATGCATCCTCTGTTTTTAATTTGCTTTCACCTGCATAACGGGAATTAATCATATATGATACCAATCCACCCTTTTTAGTTACAGAAATGGTAGTATCTGTATTATAAAAAGTGTATGTGCTTAAATTACTTTCGGTTTTATTTAAAAAATACAAATCTTCCTTTTTCAAGCCTAGAAAGCGGGCAGCCTTTTCCTGTGCTTTATCCTGCGTTATTTCTTCAAGATTTTCAACAAGTTCAGATTTTTTAGAATTTATATGATCGGAAAATGGTCCGTCATAAATAAGTGTGGGATAATCTTCCAATGCCTGATTGGCATCGTTAAGCTCTGTTGCAAGATAAAGCTTTTCATCACCTTCACTCTGAAGAGTAGATTTCACTTCTTCAAAATTAAGGCCACCGTTTTCTTCCTCTTGAATAAGGTAATTGACAGTCTGAGAAAGCTTTTCTGAATATGCTTTTAATTTTTTCAGATTTTCTGTTTCTTCCTTTGATAATTTTTCCCCTGACGCCAGTTTTTCGTTCAAAGAAAGTGTGTATTCACCCACCTGTGAAAGGAATTTATATACACCTGAAACCTCTGTGTTACCATCAGTTATTTCCGAAAGACTCTCCTTTGCAGATGCACTTGAACGCCATAGCTTTGATGCAACATCCGAAAGCATTACATCGCTTGAAGAATACATGCATTTTTGAAGATTTATATCAATATCATCCATGTATGTTCCCAGTTGGGTTAAGGCTCTTTCTCTGGATGCCTGAACATCTCTTTTTATCGTTGCCAGCTTATACATATTAACCGAGCCCCAAACGCCCAATGCTACCACAATTGCGGTAAGAAAACTTACCAGTCTTACCAAAGTTCTTCTTTTTCTTATCATACTATTACTCCTTTGAATAACATCATTCTCATTTTTTGCTAAAGTTCATAAATTATTCAACTTTTTTACATCAAAAGTTCACTTAAAAGCATTTACAAAAACGCCTATTATATAGTATAATAAATCGATTATAAAATAATGGGTAACTATTGAAAGGAAGTATTGCTTTTGACTGCTTATTTTGACAACAGTGCAACAACAAAGCCTTGTGCAGAAGCGGTAAATGCTGCAAAAAAAGCTATAGAAGATTGTTGGGGAAATCCATCCTCCCTTCACCATTTGGGAATGGAAGCATCCGATGAACTGAAAAAAGCAAGAAAACAGGTTTCTACCCTCTTAGGTGTTAACGAAAGCTCCTTCTTTTTCACCTCTTCCGGTACAACCGCCAATAACACCGCAATTTTGGGTGCTTATGAAAAACTAAAAAGAGAAGGAAACAGAATAGTTACAACCGCTATTGAGCATCCCAGCGTTCTTGAACCCATAAAAAAGCTTGAATCAATGGGCTGCGAGGTAATAAGACTTAATCCTGACCAAAACGGAAAAATCTGTGAAGAAGAGCTTTTGGAGAGCATAAACCAAAACACAATCCTTGTTTCTTGTATGGCAGTTAATAACGAGGTTGGCTCAATTCTTCCTGTAAACCGTATACGTACTGCTGTAAGACGTGCAGGTGCTCCTGCAATTATACATTCCGATTGTGTTCAGGCATTTTCAAAAATACCTGTAACACCAAAAACAATTGATGCTGATATAATCACTGTAAGTGGTCACAAAATCCACGCACTCAAAGGCGTTGGCGGAATCTATTTAAAATCAAAAGGACTTATAAAGCCATATATTCTTGGCGGTGGTCAGGAACAAAATATCCATTCTGGCACAGAAGCTACTCCGGCAATTATGTCATTTGGTGCAGCTGCCAGTGAAGCCATGAAGATAACTGACAACACCAAATATATTCAGGCATTGAAAACACAGTTAGTTAACGGAATAAGAGATATTCCTTGTGTGAAAATAAATTCACCGGAGGATGCTATCCCCTACATTCTGAACATCTCTATTCTCGGCCTTCCCAGCCAACCCATTGTAAACTTTATGAGCCAAAAAGATATTTGCATTTCTGCCGGTTCTGCTTGTAAAATGGGGCACAGAAGTCCTGTGCTCACGGCTATGGGTCTTTCTCCTGAGAGAATTGACAGTGCTGTAAGAATCAGCCTTTCCCGCTTTAACACTGAAGATGAAATAAACTATTTAATGGACGCAATAAAAGAAGCCGCAGAAAAATACGGCAAAAAGGACAGATAAAATGAAAGAAATTATTCTTATAAAAGATGGCGAGCTTGCTCTTAAAGGACTTAATCGTTCCTCTTTTGAGTCAATGCTTATGAAAAACATAAAAAGAAGAATCAAAGCCTTTGGTTCATTCCAATTAAAAAACTCTCAATCAACAATTACAGTAACACCTCTCGATGATAATACAGACCTTGATGCTGCGGCAGACGAAATCTCCCGCGTATTTGGTATATCTGCTTATTCAAGGGCGGCAGTTTCTGAAAAAGATATAGATAAAATCCTGGAGATTGCTCCCGAATACCTTAAAGACCAGCTGGAGGAAGCTAAAACCTTCAAGGTTGAAGCAAAGCGTTCGGATAAAAGCTTCCCCTATACATCCCCTGAAATTTCTGCAATGGTCGGCGGAAAGCTTCTCGAAAGTTTCCACCACCTCAAAGTGGATGTTAAAAATCCCGATATCAAAGTTACAGTTGAAATCCGCGACCAGGCATACATCCGCGGTAATCAGCTTAAAGGTGCAGGCGGTATGCCCGTTGGTTCATCCGGCAGAGCCATGCTTCTCATTTCCGGTGGTATAGATAGTCCTGTTGCTGCATATATGATGGCAAAAAGAGGCCTTGAGCTTGTGGGAATACATTTCGCTTCCCCCCCCTATACTTCTCCACGCTCCGAACAGAAGGTTCACGACTTACTTTCAAAGGTTGCTCGTTATAGCGGAAGAATCTGGCTCCACACTGTTCCGTTCACAGAAATCCAGGAGCTTATCCGTGAAAAATGTCCTGAAGAATATTTCACAATTATTATGCGTCGTTTTATGATGCGTATTGCTTGCATGCTCTCAGAAAAAACTGATTGCCACGCACTTATCACAGGTGAAAGCGTTGCTCAGGTTGCAAGCCAGACCACTCTTGCTCTCGGATGCACCGATGCAGTTGCTACTCAACCCGTTTTTCGTCCTTGCATAGGTATGGATAAGGAAGAAATCATCTCTATTTCAAGAAAGATTGAGACTTTTGATATTTCAATCCAACCCTTTGAGGATTGCTGCACAGTGTTTACACCAAAGCACCCCAAAACCCGTCCTCAGCTCCACGATGTTGAAGAGGCAGAAAAAGTTCTTGATATAGAAGCTCTTTGCCAAAGAGCAGTTGATGGAATCCAACGAATTGCAATAACCTCAGATGGTGTTGAAAATGACTGAGCTTGATTTAATAAAAATTGCTGAAAAAGCAATTCAGAATCTCAAAGAACAAAACAAAACCCTTGCCCTTGCAGAGTCCTGCACGGGTGGTTGGGTAAGTAAAATCATTACCGATGTAAGCGGTTCTTCTACTGTATATCAGGGCGGTGTCTGCTCCTACTCAAATGAAGTTAAGATGAAGCTTCTGGGAGTAAAAAGCGAAACCCTTGAAGCCTTTGGCGCTGTCAGTGAAGAGGTTGCCGTACAAATGGCACAAGGCGTAAGGAAAAACCTTAACAGTGATATCGGAATAGGCATTACAGGTATTGCGGGTCCTCTTTCCGATAACACACAAAAGCCTGTAGGACTTATATATGTTTGCTTAGCCGATGGCAACAAAACCATTTGTAAAGAATTACGAAACAATTTTACAGAAGATATACGATTACAAAACAGAATTTCTGCCGTAAAGACGGCTTTAGAACTTTTGGGTGATATATAATGAAAAAAAATAAAAAAGAAACTGTTGCAACATCGGATTATGTTTATTTCACAAAATCCGAAGAAACAGTTTACAGAGCCGATGAAACCCAAAAGCAAGAGATTTTCAAAAAACTGAAACAGAAAAAGATAAAAAAACAAGCATTGAATGTTATCAGTTTTATACTTGCTTTCGCAGTGCTCGTTTCAGGCTTTTATGTGGGCAAAAAAGGAATTGAAAAATTCCTTGTACTTCGTCAGGAGGAACAAGCCCACAACGATTCTGTCATCCCTGATGACATTATGAAAGAATTAGATGGAATGACCGAAGAAGAAAAATGGGCGTACCTTTACAACAAATACCCTGAACTTATCGATGTTAAATTCCCTGCAGGAATACTTTACGACTACGCTCTTTACTACGCAAAAAATCCTCAGACAATAGGCTACCTTAAAATTGATGGTACAAAAATAGATACGCCTGTTGTTCAGGCAGATAACGATAAATATTATCTCCGACACGATTTCAATGGCAACTCCACAAGCTATGGTGCAGTTTTTGCAACATACAAAGCGAACTTCAAGCCCTTTGACAGAAACACACTTCTTTATGGTCATAATATGTTTGATGGTGAAAGGTTCGCAGCCCTTGCTAACTATAAAAGCATTGAGTATTTCAAAAAACATCCAATTATACAGTTTGATACGCTTTTTGAAAAACACGATTGGAAAGTTTATGCCGTTATTCTTACAAACGGCTCAGTTGAAAGTAACGATGGCTATTTCTTTGATTTCACCTTTGACAATTGCTCTGATGCTTGTTTTGAGGAATATATAAAAGAATTAGATAAACGCAAACTTTACGACACAGGGGTAGACTTACTCCCAACAGATAAGCTCTTAACCCTTTGTACTTGCACTTATGAATTTGATGATGCAAGACTTATCGTAATTGCCCGAATGGTAAGAGATGGTGAAACCTCTGAGGTTAACACAAAACTGGCGGACTTCAAGGAAACTCCCGTTAAATATCCAAATTGCTATTACGATAATCCTAAAAGTAATCCTTACAAGGATGACCCTAAATTTTATCTTTACTAATATACCTAAAGAGGTGTGAAATATGAAAATCAAAGCATTTTCCTTTGAACAAAATGGCTACGCCCTTGCAACAGCAAAACAAGAGGTTGTTACAAAGCTTAACGAAAGCGGCGTTTATTTTGAAGATTTTTCTGATGTAAATAAACTTTTCAAAGAACTTTCCTCAGTGCTTGAAGACACCCAAGTAATTTTAATCGGTGTTGAGCAGGATTCTTTCTTGAAGTTCAAACCAATTCTTATTAAAGCTTTCAATTTTACTCCTGCATATAGCGAAAAAATAGAAACCGCCATCGGCAGTGCTATATTGGATGAAACACTCATCAAGGCTCATACCCTTGTTCCTAATGAGTGCATTGAGCTTATTTCCCCCGATGGACTTTACAGCTCTTTTTATGTTAAATCTGCTGACCAGTATATTGTAGTTTTCCCTTTAATAGAAGATTCTGTCGGTGAAGTTCTTTTGAATTCCGGTCTCCCCTTCTTCAAATCCCCTGAAAGAAAATTCAGAATTTATGAGGATATTGTAAGTGAAGAAAAAGCCTCACCTAAAGCAGAAAGCATTGTTACAAAGCTTGTAAAAAATGACTTAAAGCTGGCAATACCCTCAACACCGGCAGCAAAAACTCTTAAAGAGGATATCCGTTCTTGCCCCAATTACGAAAACAACGTATTTTTTACACCATACGTAAATGACTCAGGCGTTGAAGATCCTAAGGAATATGCTGCTCAGTTGGCAAAAGGTGCTATGGATTTGAGAAATGCAGATCTGGGTGCAACCGTTTCCAACATTTTCAGAGAGAAAAAGGGCGACACTATAGTCAATTACTACTCATTTATCAGCGTTTCAACTGAAGACAAGATTGTTGTTAAAAAACTCTTTGCTGATGCAGGCGAAAATGTTGACAATCTTATTACAGAAGCAACTAACGAGCTTTATTCTATGATTGATAAATATGCTGATGAAGTAATTTTCAAAAAGAATGCCACAGAAGAAGAAAAAGCTAAATATGAGCAAGCTCTTATTGAGGCAGAATATCAAGCAGAACAAAGACCAACAGCATCTATCGGCAAAAAAGGCACTATTGCCGCAATTATCGCTCTGGCAGTTGCAGTTGTTGTTTGTGTTATTTTAGGCTTCAAATTCGGCGGATATTTTGTAGACCCTTCCGATGCTCCTGAAAAGGATTCTATTCAGGCAGGCAATACCGTAAAGGATACAACACCATCTACCACCTTGGGTAGTATTCCCGAATACACAGAAAAAGAAACCACAACAAAAAAATCTGAAATAACAGAAATTTCTTCTGAAGATGAAAGCTCCACATCAATATTTGATGTACCCGCAACCTCTCAGCTCACACCTGTTCCCAACACCAATAATCCGGTTATAAACTACACACCCAACACCAATACTGCTCCTGTTACAACTACAGAGGAGCAAACAACTAAAGAAGAAACCACTAAAAAGCCAAAACCCTCTACAACCAAGGAAGAATCAACAATGGAAGTAGTTGAATTTTAAGTAAATTATAGTTTTAAGGAGATAGAACAAATGGCAGTACTTGTTACAGGCGGAGCAGGTTACATAGGCTCCCATACATCAATTGAATTACTTAACGCAGGAAAAGAAATTGTTATTCTTGATAACTTTTATAATAGCTGTCCCAAGGTTCTTGACAGAATCAAACAGCTTTCAGGTAAGGATTTTGCATTTGAAGAGTGCGATATAAGAGATGCGGAAGGTTTGAGAAAAGTTTTTCAGAAGCACAACATTGACTCGGTTATTCATTTCGCAGGACTAAAAGCTGTTGGCGAATCTTGTGAAAAGCCCTTGCTTTATTACGAAAACAACATAAGCGGAACAGTTACTCTTTGTCAGGTTATGGCAGAGTATGGCTGTAAAAAAATAGTGTTCAGTTCTACTGCAACTGTTTATGGTGAACACAACGTTTCTCCACTTAACGAAACAATGAAAACCGGCGGTACAACAAACCCCTACGGAACAACAAAATACTTTATTGAGCAAATTCTCACCGACACTGCAAAAGCAGATAAAGATTGGAGCGTTTGCCTTTTAAGATACTTCAATCCCATTGGTGCACACGAAAGCGGATGTATTGGTGAAAGCCCCAATGGCATTCCCAATAACCTTATGCCCTACATAACACAGGTAGCAGAAGGTAAACGTGAATTCCTGAGCATTTACGGTGATGATTATGACACAATTGACGGCACTGGTGTAAGAGATTATATCCACGTTGTTGACCTTGCTAAAGGCCACCTTAAAGCTCTTGAAAAAATCAAAAAAGAAAACGATACTTTCGTATACAATCTTGGTACAGGAACAGGCTATAGCGTTCTTCAGGTTGTTGAAGCATTTGAAAAAGCTTCCGGTGTTAAGGTTCCTTATAAAATTGTTGACCGCAGACCCGGTGACCTTGCAACCTGCTATTCAGACCCATCCAAAGCTGAAAAAGAGCTTGGCTGGAAAGCAGAAAAAGGTATTGATGAAATGTGTGCAGATTCATACAGATGGCAGCACAATAACCCCAACGGCTACGAGGACTGATATTTTTTGCAATTTGTTCCATATAATTCCCGCGATATAAGACACAAATCAATATTTGGTAGCATAGCCTCAAATGAAAATTTGAGGCTTTGTGTTCTTATGCCCCGCTCCTTCTCCTGCCAGAAGGTTACGCTTGTAATCCACAAAGACGGAGAAGAAAATCAATACAGAAATATGTTCTGGTGCGGTATGAATGGTGAAAGCGAAGAATGGTGGGACATCAACATAACCCTCGAAACGGGATTATATTTTTATCATTTTACATACGAAACGCCCTTTGGTAGTGGTAACATCTTCCTTCATTCAGCAGGATGCGGACGGATAGCTCCCGAAGGAAAACAGTGGCAATTAACTGTGTATGATAAAAATTATACTACCCCAGACTGGATTAAAGGCGGAATAATGTATCAGATATTCCCTGACCGCTTTTACAAAGGAAACAGCAATATAAAAAACATTCCGTCAGACAGAATAATACACCAAAACACAAATGACATTCCCGTCTGGAAACCTGACGAAAACGGAAAAATCTTAAACAATGACTACTACGGCGGTAATCTGAAAGGCATTGAAGAAAAACTTCCCTATATCGCATCTTTGGGTGTCAGCGTAATTTATCTTAACCCTATTTTTGAAGCACATTCAAACCATCGTTATAACACTGCCGATTACAGTAAAATCGACCCGCTTTTAGGTAATGAAAATGATTTCAACGCCCTTTGTAAAAAAGCTGATGAGTTTGGTATAAAAATCATTCTTGATGGTGTATTTTCTCATACCGGCTCAGATAGTATATATTTTAATCGTGAGGGAAGGTACAACTCCCACGGTGCCTATAACTCACCTGAAAGCCCGTATAAGGACTGGTTTACGTTTGAAAATAACGGTAAATATAAGAGTTGGTGGGGAATTGATACGCTTCCTGAAACCAACGAAGATAATGAAAGCTTTATAGAATATATTACCGGTAAAGACGGAATTGCAGAAAAATGGCTTAAATGCGGTGCATACGGCTACCGCCTTGATGTTGCAGATGAATTACCTGATAAATTTCTTGACAAATTCTGCAAAAGTGTAAAATCCCTTAACAATGAATATGTTGTTATAGGTGAAGTGTGGGAGGATGCCACAAACAAAATAAGCCACGGTGGAAGAAGAAAATACCTCCTCGGTGAACAGTTGGATTCCGTTATGAACTATCCCTTTGCAAGTGCAATTTTAACCTTCATGCGATATGGTGTTGCAGAAAACTTTATGGAATCTGTTGTGGGCATCTGTGAAAATTATCCCAAACAAGCACTTGATTGTCTTATGAACCATATCGGTACTCACGACACTTCCCGAATCCTTACAAGCCTTATTTTTGACTCAATTGAGCATAAACCACGAAACATTCAGGTTAATTGTAAACTTAATGAAGAAGAGCTTTCAAAAGCCAAAAATCTTTTAAAATGTGCAACTGTTCTGCAATACACTCTACCCGGTTTCCCCTCCGTATATTATGGTGACGAAGCAGGTGTTGAGGGCGGTGGCGACCCATTCAATCGTTCTTTCTTCCCCTGGGGCTCACAGGATGAAGATTTAACTGAATGGTATAGAAAGCTAGGCAAGATAAGAAACTCTCTTAAAAGCCTTAAGGATGGCGTTTTTAAGCCATATTCGGCTATACTTTCCTGTGTTGCATACACAAGAGAAACAGCAGACGAAAAAATAATGGTAATCGCCAACCGCAATTACCACGAAATCGACTATTATCTACCCGATGAATTCAAATTTAAAGAAGAATTGATTACAAACACATATACAAAAGATTATGTAAAAATACCTGCAAACAGTGCAGTAATTATAAAAAGCAACTGATTCCCAAAAATCAGTTGCTTTTTGATTTAATACGCCTTTGTATAAAGCTCGCCATCTTTAAGGTCGATTCCTTTGACTGCCATAAGTTCGGAAACAGTTACAAGCTGATAGCCGTTTTTAACCAGCCATGGAACGATTTCCTCCGTTGCAGTTGCAGTTGAGCCGTAAAGGTCATGCATAAGAACAATCGAACCATCACGAACATTGTTTTTGATTGAAGAAACAACAGAGCTTGAATTTCTGTTTTTCCAGTCCAAGGTATCAACGGACCAGTTGAACATAGGATATCCGATATTGGCTTTGACAGTTGAATTCACTGCACCACCGGGAGTACGAACGATTACAGGAGCCTGTCCTGTAATTTTTTTAACGGCCTTGTTGGTTTTGGATATTTCACTTTTTATTGTTGACGAACCTACAGAAGTAAGTATTGTATGATTATATGTATGGTTACCTATTTCGCATCCAAGTGCCACTTCACGTTTTATGCAATCTTTGTAAGTTGAAACTCGTGAGCCCACAACAAAAAATGTTGCTCTGCCGTTATTTTCTTCAAGAGCATCAAGAATTCTGTTGGTAACCTGTGTATATGGACCATCATCATAGGTGAGTGCAACCATTTTCTTTTTAGGGTCAATTCCATAAAGGGCGGTTGTGTTGGAAATAAGGGTTGAATCATTAACAACAATTCTGTAATTGTTCTTTTTACCATAAACAGGCTTTGAATCTGTATATGTAAGCTTTGAAATCTTATTTATTGTGGAAATTGTTTTCCATTTCTTTTCGCCTTCAGCCTTTCGCTGAACCTTATATCCGGTACCCACAACTGCCTTTTCCCAATTCAGAACAATGCCTTTGGGTGAATGCTCAGCAGAAACGCTTGGTGCTACAATATATTTTATGGAATAACCCTTTGAACTGTAGCTACCCAATGTACTGCCTTTAACCTGCCTTACAGTATAAATGTAAGTTTTACCATTCTTAACATCAGTATCAGTATATGATGTGGTGGATTTGCTTTTTATTTTAGTAACCAGCTCCCAATCGGATTCACCTTTGAGCTTTTTATAAACTCTGTATCCGGTACCGGAGCTCATCTTAGTCCAAGAAATTTTAACGCCCTTTGTAGTTGAATTGAGTTTTACCTCTGTTGGTGATTTAAGCGCTGTGATTTTTATATCCTTCAGATAATCACTTTTACCACCATTTTCGCCAACGGCTCTTACTGCATAGGTATAGGTTCTGCCATTAACAGTATCATAATCTCTGAATTGAGTAGATTCTGTTGTATCAAGCTTTACCCATTTTTTGTTTTTGGTATCTTTTCTGTAAACAATATAATATTCAGAGTCATTGACCTTACTCCATTTAACACGGATTGAATCTGAATAATAATTCTTCAGCTTAACATTCTGGGGAGTTGAAACATATTTTACAGAAACGCCATTTCTGTCATATCCGCTGTTATATTTCCCGTCAATTGCTCTTACTGTGTAAATATATTTACCGCCATTTTCGATACCTTTATCCTTAAAGGAGGAAACATCTTTACCAACAGTATCAAGGTAAACCCAATCTGTATCGGCAGTTTTTCTGTAAACTCTGTATTTATCGGCAGTCTTGGTTTTTTCCCAAAATATCTTAACATAGCCATTGTAAGCCTTGGCTTTTTTCAAGGTTGGAGCAGTTATATAAACCTTTGATGTTTTATATGCAAACGAACTTCTGTGAATACCCTTGTGTGCAATAACTGTATATTGATACTTTTTATTATTCTTTACACCATCATCAATGAATGTACATACATCGTCACCCTCAAGCTCTGCAATCAGCTTATCTTTATTACCACTTTTTCTGTAAACGCTATAGCCTTCTGCACCATCAGATTTTTTCCAGATAAGCTCTATACCGCCATAAACCGAACCTGCTTTTGTAAGGGTTGGTTGACTAAGACACACAACAGAGCATTCTTCACTAAGCTCACCGTCATTAAAAGCATTATACGCCTTAACCATATAGCTGTATTCTACACCACTTGTTGCTGTTTTGTCTGTAAAGGTTACGGTTTCAAAGCCTCTTACATCACCTATTTCTGTATATTCCGAGCCCTCGGAGCAACGATATATTTTATATCCTGCGGTATCGCCTACCATTTCCCAGGTAAGACTGACACCGTTTGAAACATTTACTACCGCAACATTTTGCGGAGCAGGCGGAATCACATCTGACATATCACTTGCAAAGGACACAGTTGTTGCACAAATTGCAAAAATATTGACAAGTGCAAGTAAAATCAATGCTACGGAAAGAGATTTTTTCATACAATCACCAACGGAAAATAATTTATAATTCTATTATAGTCTAAACGCCCTTAAACTACAACACAATACGACAAAAAAATACAAAACATTACAATATTGTTACTGTTAAATTGACAATAAAACTAAAAATCATTATAATGTTTAGTTAGTATAAATTTTTGGAGGTGGTAACATTGACAGACAGAGCATTCCGACTTTCATTAGCCTTTTTATCATTGTTCGCCGCACTTGTTTTAACAGTCGGTATTTTACTTTCGTTTCCGATTACTGCAAAACCTCAGAACAATCAGAATAATGTTCCTGTAAATAATTTAATCGAAACGGAAGAAAATTTTACGCCTATTGTGAACACATCATCTCCGTCAGATTTTGATAATATTCTCGAAACTATAATTTCATTAAAAAACAGATATCCTGACCTTTTAAAAATCTATACTGCAGGTTATTCCGAAGCGGAAAGAGAAATCATTATGTACACTTTGGGTAACGGAAACAAAAAAGCCCTTATTACAGGTGCTATTCACGCCCGTGAGCACATAACCACAAAATACCTTTTAAAAGTTACGGAAGATTATTGCGAAGCCTATAAAAGTCCAACAGGGTACTATGGTGATTATGATATATATAACCTTTTAAACGAATATACACTGTACATCATCCCCTGCACTAATCCTGACGGACTTGAAATAATTCTTTCAAACGACACTCCTCAAAATAATGTCCGCGTTTCAAAGCTTTCTGAATATAAAGCCAATAAAAACGGTGTGGATTTAAACAGAAACTTCCCAATTGCATGGGAGCATATAAAGAATGGTGTTACCGCTCCTGCAGACTATTATTTTAAGGGTTACCGGAGCGGTTCTGCAAAAGAAACACAAGTGCTTATGAATTTATGTGCTGAAAATGATTTTGCTTTTATGATTTCTGTACATATCAAAGGTAACTGCATTTTCTGGGGTGACACATACAAAACCAATAACAATTCAATTTACAAAGCCTTTGCTCAGGATATTTGTAATGCATCCGGACTTTCTATGACCGAACCCACAGAAAAAGCCAAAGATTATGGCGGTGGCTTTGAAAACTGGTTTAGACATAGCTTTGACAAACCCGGTGTATGTATAGAATTAAGTGATGTTGAAAACATAGTAAAACCTTGTGGCAACGAAAACTACAGGGATTTCAACAAATTTGTAAATTACGAAAAATCATCTAATGCTATTGCCGCTGCAATGGTATCAACAAACAAATAAATCAAAAGAAAAGAGATATTATGAAAACACAGCAATATTTACAAAGCGAAAAGTATTCAAAATTGATTTTTATTGCCTGCTTCGCGGCATATTCTGCATCATACATCGGCAGAATCAATTTTTCTGCCGCACTCCCTGCTATCATAGGCGAAGGATTTTTCACAAAAACCGAAGCAGGTATAATCGGTTCTGCATTCTTCATTGTTTATGGAGCTTTTCAGATTATAAATGGCTTTTTAGGAGATAAAATATCACCCTTCAAAATGATAACAACCGGTACTTTTCTTTCCGCACTTGCAAATGTTTTAATGACATTATGCACTTCAAACATTCAAATGGCAATTGTATGGGGCTTCAACGGATTTGCACTTTCTCTTCTCTGGGCATCAATTCTCAAAATCCTTGCAAATATAATCAATGATGGTATGAGGTCAAAAGCTTGTCTTAATATTTCTGTTACTCTTCCCATTGGTACAATTTTAGCCTATCTTTTTGCTTCTTTTTCCATTAAATTTTTCAATTGGCGATTTGTTTTCTACATTCCTGCAATAATTCTTTTTATTGTTTGCGTATTCTTTACAGTTTCATCATTTATTATAAAACCTCACATAACAGAAAGGGAAATTGTTACAGAAAACATTGCCCAGAAAAACAAATCAAAGGGCGGTCTTCTCCCTTTACTTCTTATGGCTGGTGTTTTCATTATTCTTCCTGCGGATGCTATTCACGGTGCAATTAAAGAGGGCATCACCACCTGGGTTCCCACAATGATTACCGAAGTTTATTCAACTGCACCTTCATTCTCTGTTTTCCTTTCAATTATGCTCCCTGTATTTAACATTACAGGTGTTTACATAATCACACCTATTTACAACAAAATATTCAAAAAAGATGAATTGAAAACTGGAGCAGGCATCCTTCTCTTTGCCCTTATCCCCCTTTCACTTCTTATCTTTATGGAAAATCTTCCTGTTGTTGTAAGTGTTGCACTTCTTGCAATAATCACAACATCACTTCACTCTTTCAACTATATGATAATCACCCTTGTGCCAATGCATTTCTCATATTGCGGAAGAACTGCAACAGTAACAGGTATTATGAATGCTACCGCTTATGTAGGTTGTGCCGCTGCTACCTATGGTTTCGGTGTAATATCCGATAAAATTGGCTGGAATGGTTCAATTTTCGTCTGGATTGGTATGACATTTGCAGCATTACTTGTTACTCTTTCCGCTTCGGGCAAGTGGAAAAGATTCAAGGAATCAACAATTATTAAGGAATAAAATTATGAATGTTTATGACTTTGATAACACCATCTACGATGGTGAAAGTGTAATCGACTTTTTTCTGTACTACTGCAAAAAAGATAAATCTCTTTTGCGTTATGTCCCTTCGGTGTTTGTTGCACTTTTAAATTATAAAAGAGGTAAAATAACCATTGAACAAGCTCTTTCCAAATACGGAAAAGCAGTTACAGATTATTATGCTTCTCACCCGGATATCCCTGAAGAAATGCAAATTTTCTGGGATTGCCATATGCACAAAATAAAACCCTTTTACAAGGATATTCAAAGTGATGACGATTTGATTATTTCCGGCTCACCGGAATTTTCTCTTGATATAATTTGCAAAAGACTTGGCATCAAACGTTATATCGGCTCACTTATAGATACAAAAACGGGCAAAATTGACCGCCTTTGCATAAGAGAAAACAAGGTTAAAGCTTTTTTTGAACAATACCCTGACACAAAAATTGAAAACTTCTATACAGATTCCGTAAACGACCTACCTTTAATTAACATAAGTAAAAACGCATATCTTGTAAAAGGAAATAAAATAACCAAAATAAAATAAGGCAACAAAATGACTGAAGATTTAAGCATAATAAAAAAGAGATTTAAAGAACTCTCTTTACGTTCACAAAACCGCGGAGTTTATTTTTATAGCGATTTTTTAAATTTGTATGAGCAAACCATCCTTTCTGAAGAAATAAAACGAGATGTTTATCTTTTGGGCGGTTTCCCTGAAGCCGAACGAAAAATTGCGTGCTTCGGAAATGAAAATGAGTTCGGCTATGAACCGAAACCACCTATAAAAATTATTTGTATTAAACCGCTTTCCAAAAAATTCTCCGATGACCTTACCCACAGAGATTTCCTTGGTTCTCTCATTGGTCTTGGTATCAAAAGAGAAACCTTGGGCGACATTATAATCACCGAGAATGTGGGTTACCTTTTCTGCCTTGAAAATATTTCTCAATATATAATAGATAATCTTTTCAAGGTTAAGCATACCAGTGTAAGTTGCGAAATCTGTAACTCCATTCCCGAAAACGCACTTCCCCAACCCAAAGAAGAAATTACAATAGTTTCTTCAATGAGGCTTGATGTGGGCATAAGTGCAATTTATAACATTTCCCGTAGCAAAAGCTCTGCCCTTGTTGATGGCGAAAAGGTGTTTATTAACGGACGCCTTATAACAAGCTCTTCCAAAAACATTGAATTAGGCGATACAGTTTCCGTCCGTGGCTACGGCAGATTCCGTTATGTGGATGTTTTAGGCGACACCCGAAAAGGCAGAGCCAGGGTGTTGTGTGAAGTATACTAATCACAAGCCGCCAGTCGCCAGCCACCAGCTATTCAGAAAAATAAATCAATGTCTGTATTATTATAGCTAAGCAAAGGAGAAAGACTATGAGTAATTATAAAGAATTAGTTATATGGCAAAGAGCGATACAACTTGTTACAGACATTTATAAATTGACAAAATTTTTTCCAAAAGAAGAATCTTATGGTCTGGTTTCACAGATGCACAGAGCAGCTATATCCATACCGAGCAATATTGCAGAAGGACACGACAGAAACTCGGATAAAGAATTCAGTCAATTTTTATGCATTGCAAGAGGCTCTTTAGCTGAACTAGAAACCCAAGTTATAATTGCGGAAAAATTAGGATATATAAAGCAAGAACAAAAAATATACATTTTAAATAAGTGTTATGAAATAGGCAAAATGATAAACGGTCTTTTAAAAAAACTTGGTTAGTTGTTAACCTTTCATCATTCGCTCGCACCCACGCTTTACAATTCTGGAGGCTGGCGACTGGTGACTGGTAGCTATCCTGAAAGGAGATTTACTATGAAAACAATGAAACTTGGCAAAAGCGGTGTTGATGTACCCGTAATTGCAGTCGGATGTATGAGAATGGCTGACAAATCCGTTGAGGAAGCAAAGGCACTTCTTGATACTGCTATGGGGGCAGGTCTTAATTTCTTTGACCACGCAGATTTATATGGCGGTGGAAAAAGCGAAGAGATTTTCTCAAAAGCCATTGGTATGAATGATGATATAAGAGAAAAAATCATCCTTCAATCAAAATGCGGCATCTGCCCCGGCAAAACAATGTTTGATTTTTCAAAAGAACATATCATTGAATCAACTGAAGGTTGCCTTAAAAGACTTAACACAGATCACCTTGATTTCCTTCTTTTGCACCGTCCCGATACTCTTTACGAACCTGAAGAGGTCGCAGAAGCTTTTGCAATTCTTAAAGAAAGCGGAAAGGTTAAGCATTTCGGTGTTTCCAACCAGAATCCTATGCAAATCCGCCTTTTACAGAAATATCTGGGTGATGAACCCATTTGTGCAGACCAGCTTCAGTTCAGTATTACAGACTGCCATATCGTAAAACAAGGTCTTTACGTTAATATGAGAGAAGATAATGCCATTGACCGTGACGGTGGTATCCTTGAATACTGCCGTTATGAAGATATAACAATTCAGGCATGGTCACCTTTTCAGTATGGTTTCTTTGAGGGGGTTTACGTTGATAACCCAGATTTCCCTGAAATCAATGCAAAATTGCAGGAATTAGCTGATAAATACGGTGTTACAAAATCCACAATTGTTATGGCGTGGATTCTCCGTCACCCTGCAAAAATGCAACCCCTTACAGGCACAATGAACCCCCAAAGACTTTTAGAATGTGCCGCCGCAGCAGATATTACCATCACAAAACAAGAATGGTACGAAATCTTCTCAAGTGCAGGAAACATAATTCCGTAAAATACGGAATTAGCCGCTAGTTGCCAGTCACCAGTATAGCAGATAGCAGTAAGCAATTAGCGATTAGTAAAAGCTTCGCAGCAAACTTCATTCATTTTTTCAACTAAATGAGCACAGAACCAAAAATTGATGGTGATCCTACCTCTCTTCGAAGAGAGGGGGACCACCTTTTGATTTGTTGTTTTATGAATAAAGTTTCAAGCGTGCCAAAATTTCTAATAAAAAATAAAGTTAGTCGGGTGGTGGAGAGTTCTTGACGCAAACCCTTGAGCGTCTTTTCACCACAAATTGAAACCATAAAAAAACTAACTTCATTCTATATCGCAACCAAACAGATGTATTTACTTTACTATTAGCTGGCGACTGGCATCTGGTAACTGGCAACTAAAAAATGCAGTCCTTACGGACTGCATTTTTTCTTTTATATCTTTCTAACCTTAATTACATCTTCGTTAGCTTCAAGAGCTTTAATTACTGCATCGGGGATTTTGTCTGCAACAACAAGTGTGTAAGCGAAATCGCCTTTTGCTTTTGAACCGAACTCTTTTGTTTCAACACCGTTGCTCATAAATGCACCAAGAACGTCGTTCATAACATTAAGAGCATTGTGGTGAATAACACCAACTCTTTCACCCTCACCGGCAAGCTCAACATTGGGGAAGTTTACAGAGTTTTTGATGTTACCTTTTTCAAGGTATTCTCTGATTTCAACTGCTGCCATATATGCACAGTTTTCTTCACTTTCGGGAGTAGAAGCACCCAAGTGAGGAAGAGCAGTAACATTTTCAACACCGATAACCTCATCGGAGGGGAAGTCTGTTACATAAGCTGCAACCTTACCTGATTTGACTGCTTCAGCCATATCAGCACCAACAACAAGCTCACCACGAGCGAAGTTGAGAATTCTTACAGCATCTTTCATTTTTGCAATTGTTTCAGCATTAATCATACCCTTTGTATCCTTTGTGCAAGGAAGGTGGAGAGTTATGTAATCTGCTTTTTCATAAATTGCATCAAGAGTATCAACATATTCTGTATCTGCAGGAAGCTCACCCTTGAAAGCATCGTTGAAATAGGGGTCATATCCAACAATTTTCATGCCGAGGTTATTTGCAGCAACTGCAACAAGTCTGCCGATAGCACCAAGGCCAACAACACCAAGAGTTTTTCCGAGAATTTCGGGACCTGCAAACTGTGACTTGCCTTTCTCAACAAGCTTACCAACATTTTCGCCTTCACCTTTAAGAGTTTTGCACCAGTCATAAGCAGCTGCAACTCTACGGGAAGTGAGCATAAGACCTGCAACAACAAGCTCTTTAACAGCGTTTGCGTTAGCACCGGGAGTATTGAAAACAACAATACCCTTCTTTGTGCAATCCTCAACAGGAATATTGTTCACGCCTGCACCGGCTCTTGCTACTGCAACAGTTTTATCGCTGAATGCAAAATCGTGCATAGCAGCAGAACGAACGATAATACCATCGGGGTTTTCGCAGCAGTCAGAAATTGCATATTTGCTGTCAAGCTCTTTAAGACCGATTTGAGAAATTTTATTTAATGTAAGAATATCGTACATTTCAATCAACCTTTCAGGAATTTTCTTTTTCGAATTTTGTCATAAACTCTACAAGCTTTTCAACGCCTTCGATGGGCATAGCATTGTAGATAGAAGCTCTCATACCGCCAACAGTTCTGTGACCTTTAAGGTTAACAAAACCTGCTTCTTTTGCTTCCTTGATAAATTTCGCATTAAGCTCTTCGCTGTCTGTAACAAAGGGAACATTCATAAGTGAACGGTCCTCGGGAACAACTGTACCCTTGAACATTTTGCTGTTATCAAGGAAATCATAAAGAATTGCAGCTTTCTTGCGGTTTCTTTCTGCCATTGCTTCAAGACCACCAAGAGATTTAATCCATTCAAGAACAAGCTTGCATATGTAAATTGTGTAGCAAGGGGGTGTGTTGTAAAGAGAGCTGTTGTCTGCGTGAACTTTATAGTCAAGCATTGTGGGACAGTAGTCACGAGCATTGCCGAGTAAATCCTCACGGATAATTGCGATTGTAAGACCTGAGGGAGCAACGTTTTTCTGTGCACCACCGTAAACCATACCGAACTTTGTAACATCAAGAGGCTCTGAAAGGAAGCAGCTTGAAATATCAGCAATAAGAGTTACATCGCCTGTATCGGGAATCTCTTTGAAAATTGTTCCGTAGATAGTGTTGTTAAGACAAACATAAGCATAGTCTGCATCCTGACGGAAATCTTCTTTTGTTGTTTTGGGTATGTATGAGAATGTTTTATCTGCAGAAGAAGCGACTACCTTACAGTCACCATATTTCTGTGCTTCAGAATAAGCTTTCTTTGCCCACTGACCTGTAATAATGAAATCTGCCTTACCTGAACCATTCATAAAGTTCATAGGGATTGCTGCAAACTGTGTTGAAGCACCACCCTGAAGGAAAAGAACCTTGTAGTTATCGGGAATGTTCATAAGCTCACGAAGAAGAGCTTCGGCATCCTTGATAATTGTCTCAAATTCCTTTGAACGGTGAGACATTTCCGCAACGGACTGACCGCTACCTTCGTAGTCAAGCATTTCAGCCGCTGCTTTTTTTAATACTTCCTCGGGAAGCATGGAGGGACCTGCAGAAAAGTTATAAACTCTGCTCATTGTAAAAACTCCTTTTTATAAAAATAAATTATAAACATAAATCAATCGGGGATTTCTCCGACTCCGCTTAACACAAGACGAGGTCTGTAAGCATAATGGTCAATATCCTCTTTGGATGTAACTCCGGAAAGCACAAGCACAGTATCAAGACCACCCTCAATACCAACAACAATATCAGTATCCATTCTGTCGCCAATCATAACCGCTTCATTGGAGTGAACCCCAAGCATATTAAGACCGGTTCTCATCATAAGAGGGTTTGGCTTACCGACAAAATATGCCTCTTTGCCAGTTGCCATTTCAATTGGTGAAATAAGGGCACGGCAGGCAGGAATAATGTTGCCGTTATCGGTTGGACCTGTTACATCGGAATTCGTGCCAATAAGCTTTGCGCCATTTCGCACAAGGTTAACCGCCTTGCAGACTGATTCATAGTTATAGTTGAAAACCTCACCTACAACAACATAATCAGGGTCGGTTTCACTTATTGTTATACCCTCATTGTAAAGTGCACTGTAAAGACCGGGCTCACCTATAACATAAACCTTGCAATTTGGTGATTGTTTGCTTAAAAACTTTGCAGTTGCAAGAGCACTTGTGTAAAAATGACTTTCGTCAACATCCAATCCCATATTTTTAAGCTTCTGTGAAAGCTCCATGGGAGTTTTTCCGCTATTATTGGTTAAGAAAAGGAATTGCTTATTTTCTCTGTAAAGCCATTCAACGAATTCCTTTACTCCGGGAAGAATCTGGTTTCCGTGATAGATGACGCCATCCATATCACAAATAAAACCTTTTTTGTTTCTTAAATTTTCCATTTTCATTTTCCTTTCGGTGCGAATCACCATAATCAAATCTTCTAATCTTTTTATAGAATATTCTTCTATTACTCTTCTATCTTATAACACTCTTCTATATTATATTATTTCTATTGTAATTACAATAATTAGAAAAACAAAATTTATAAAAAAATAAAAATATTTTTGTTAAAAATAAACACCCTTGTAACGAAAAACACTCGACACAAGGGCTAAATTTATTTTTTGGAATTATTTTATTTAATTTTTACCAGCTTCCACGACAAAAAACTCTTTCTAAAATTGCAACCACTACAGTTGTTACAACATTCGAAACGAACACAAATTTTAATAATTTATCTTTATTTTCGACTTTTTTCTTAAGGGCGTTATAGACAATCGGCACTTCACTTACAAGGGTAAGGATAAGATACGCAAAACCAATCATATATGTAGGACCTTTGTGAAGATATTGGTCAAATGTATCCACAACCATTTTAGCCTGGCTATATCCTAATAAATAAGGAATAATAAATGAAACCATATTAGCCACTAAAACAAAAAACATTGTTTTCCCTGTGTTTCCGGCTTCAATTTGTTTTGAAATAAACAAAACCTCTGCAACAATTGTGAATATAACCGCAATCGGTAATATGTAAAAAGGTGTTACATCTGTAAGCCAATGCCACGAAGAATTTGCAAAAACAACAATATTAAAAGATAGTATCATAAGTATACCCATAAGCACAGAAGAAAGCACATTATATTTCTTCACATTACATCACCTCAAATTCAAAATATCACTCTCCCTTACCTGAGTCAATAAAATACATTTATTCTTAATCTTTTCTTAATAATCATAAATTCTACACAAAATTCATTTGACATAAACTTGTAATAGTGTTAATATTTTACTATCAAATTTATAGGTGGTAATTTTATGAAAAAAATTATTTCAATCCTTCTGACTATATCATTGGTTTTTTCACTTTGTGCAGTAAGTGCAAGTGCCACAGAGGATGCCCCCGACCTTTCTTATGCGGTATCCGCTGACTTGCATTACAAACCACACGAAGAAACCCTCGAATGGTTCTCAGAAGACCCGATTTATGGCTATGCAAACCGCCGTGCCGCAATGGAAAACGAAAGTTCTCTTATAATTGACGAAATGTTAAAACAATGTGCTGAGGATGATAACATCGAATTTCTTCTCGTTCCCGGCGACCTTACAAACGACGGTAAACGCTTCCTCGATGACCACAAGGCTGTTGCTGAAAAATTCCGCAAATTTGAGAAAGAAACAGGCAAACAGGTTTATGTTATCAATGGTAACCATGACGTTGGTTTGTTAGGCGAATATTGCGAAACTGATATGGATGCATTCATCGAAACATATTATGAATTCGGTTATGCTGAAGCATTAGTAACAACTGATTACGACTGCTCATATACTGCAGATTTAAGCGATAAATATCGCCTTATTGCTCTTGATAGCTGTGACCACGACAAATCCACAGAAGACGGTATGACAGATGAAAAGGTTCAATGGGTAATTGACCAGGCAGAGCAGGCTTATGCAGACGGTAAATATCCCATACTTATGATGCACCACAACCTTCTCGACCATTTACCAGTTCAAAGATTATTAAGCCACGATTTCATTATCAGAAACCATACAATAACTGCTGAACGTTGGGCAAATGCAGGAATCAAACTTGTTTTCTCAGGCCACGAGCATTGCAGCGATGCTACCACATACACATCAACAATCGGTAACACAATCTCCGACTTTGCAACAACATCTCTTACAATGTATCCTCTTCAGTACAGATATGTTGAAATGAGAGATGACACAATAACCTACGAAGCAAAAACCATTGATAAAATCGACACCGCTACACTTAAAGAAATGGTGCCTGATTACTCTGACGAACAATTGGCAGAAATGGATAAGGGGCTTAATGCTTTTGCTAAGAATTACCTCAAAAACGGTGTTGAATGGAGACTTGAAAGAGGGTTCCAGGATGAACAGTTAGGAATCAAACCCGGTGATATTTATTATGACCTTGTAAGAAAAGCGGTTGATTCTCTTAACGATGTTCTTAATATGCCTCTCTATGGCGAAGGCAGTGCTCAGGAATTGGGCAGAGAATACGGAATAGAAATTCCTGACAGCGAATATAAAGACGGCTGGGACCTTGCAACAGAGCTTGTTGCTGCTCACTATGCAGGTTCTGAGGACTATCCTTTAAACGGCAGAGATGTTACAATCCTTCTTCGCACTGTTTCAATTATTCTAAAAACTGAATTTGCAATGATTGATGATTTAACACTCACACAGGCTGCAACATCAATTATTGCATCAACAACCGGTACAGAGCAATATGTTCTTCTTGAAAACTATTTATTCGGTATCGGCTACGGTCCGATCTCTCCCGGTGAATATTTCTTGTTAGCTATCCTTTCTCCCCTCTTGCAATCATTTGCAAACGATGATGAGGTTGATGACAACAACGGTATCATAGATGGATATGGCGTTAATAATCAGGCAGAAAATGTAAAAAATAATTTTGTCAGCATAATCAACCAGATTATCAACAGCCTTGAAATGATTATGGAATATGTTTTAAAAGCTTTAGACGTAGCAAATAATTTCCAGTAAAAAATTACCGGGCAGTTCATGAACTGCCCGGGTTTTTATATCCATAAGATAATAATATTATGTTCGCCTTCAGCGAGTGGGGTTCGAGTCCCCGTATACTTTTATACACAAAATAAAAAACAGCACAACTGATGCTGTACTGTTTTTTATGGCGCGCCGGAAGGGACCCGGTGGCGTCGCTACGCTTTGCCACCAGAGTGGCAACGATTGTGTTCGCCTTCGGCGAGCGGGGTTCGAGTCCCCTATACTTTTAGACATAAAATAAAAAACAGCACAACTAATGTTGCACTGTTTTTCATGGCGCGCCGGAAGGGACTCGAACCCCTGACCTTCTGGTTCGTAGCCAGACACTCTATCCAACTGAGCTACCGGCGCAAAATATGGAGCGGATGACGAGGCTCGAACTCGCTACCTCCACCTTGGCAAGGTGGCGCTCTACCAGATGAGCTACATCCGCAAATGCAAAAAGTATTATACATATAAAAAACCTTATTGTCAATACTTTTTTTATATAATTTGATATTATTTTAAAAAAATCGCCGAAAAATTTTCAAAAAATATTTTTTAAAAAATTTTCAAAAAAGTATTGACAAAACGAACTTTGCATATTATAATTAACAAGCTTTCGAAAAGAGAGCAATTCGCCTGCGTAGGTATGGATGTTGTTTATATATATGGCGGTATAGCTCAGCTGGCTAGAGTACTCGGTTCATACCCGATTGGTCGTAGGTTCGAATCCCACTGCCGCTACCAAATCAACAAACCCTACCTACTAAGGTGGTTTCATAAAAGGGCTTTCGAGCCCCTCAT